>JAFYAC010000018.1 GCA_017540905.1 Kiritimatiellia bacterium
TGCGCAAGGTGGCGCTGGCGGCCCGGTGTCTGGAGAAGGGACACCTGGCGCGGCTCGGCCACGCCAGCGCGATGGCGTTCGCCCTGGCGGTGACGCGGGATCTCTACGCACATCTTCGTGCAATGCAAGCAAAAGAAGGCGGATCCGCTTCTGAATCGCCTCAAGGAATCCAATCCAAGGAAAAAGAATCCAAGATCAATTCTTGACGGAACTCATACTGGTGGGGCGAGCCGTCCCCGGCGAGCCGGAGTGGAAGGGTTGGCGGCAGATGAGAGGGAGGGATGTGGTTCGGGCTTGGAAAGCGGGCGTTGCGGGAGGACGGGTGTGGTGTGTGGTCCGGCAAGGGCGGTTTGGTGGGGGCAAAGACGGCTCGGCGGGGACGCCTCGCCCCACCACGCTTCGCGCTTCCAGTTGCCGGGAAAGGGGCCATGGTGGGGTGGGCCTTGTCGGTGGGGCGAGCCGTCCCCGGCGAGCCGGAGCGGAGGGGATGCGGCTGGAGGAACGGCAGGGAATGTCCAAGGGAAAGGCGGCTGGAAGATGGGGCTTGGAAGGTGGAAGGGAACGGCTCGCCGTAGCACTGCAGCTTGGCGGGGACGCACAGCCAAGACGGCTCGCCGGGGACGGCTCGCCCCACCGGACGGCTCGGCGGGGACGTAGCAGCAACACGGCTCGCCGGGGACGGCTCGCCCCACCAAGGGGAAGGAGTGAGCCGATTGCGATGAGAGAGGCTTTGGCATGAGCGAAGCGGGTTTCCGGTTCGGAAGAAGTTGCCGCACGGGCCACCGCCGTTTCCTGCGGTGGGGGAGGCCGTCCAGTTCGTGACGCTCAATGCGGCGGAACGGGGCGGGCAGCCGTTCCTTGCTTCCGCCGGGGCGATTCTCGATGCGGCGCGGTTCTACCATGTACGCGGGAATCCCGTGAGGAAGGGGTTGGCGGGGGATGCGGATGGGTGGAGGCATTACGAACGGGGCGGCTTTTGCGTTGTTCGGGAACGGGGGGCTGGAATACCCCGCACACGCTACATCCTTTCCGGTTGCGTCGGGAGTTGGCTTCGCTACGGCGGCGGGGGCGGTAGCCATGAACGGGCAATTGTGCGAGACGTGCGGGAGAATAGCGCGGGGGACGACGAGAGGACGAAAGGACGAGGCGGAGAGGTGGCGGGCACAACGGCGACACGGGAGCAACGGCGGCTTGGCGGAGGGCAAGGGGTGCGGTAGGATGAAGGGGATGATGCAAGAGGAGAGAAAGAGATGAAGAAAGATACATTTTCCGGGGGCGAGACATGTTCCGGTCGTGGGGCAGGACCGTGCGGGACATGCATGGGGGAGGATGAGGAAAGGCAGGAGTCCAATCCGCCGGAGGCATTCCGGGAGGAGGTGGCGGGAACGGAGGAGACCGTGCCGGAAGGGAGGGAGCGGGAGGAGACGGAGAAAAAGGAAGAAAAAGGGAATGGCGGTGCATGGAAATGGGTGGTGGCGCTGTTGCTGGCGGCGGGGCTTGTCGCCGGCAGGATGTGGTGGAAAGTCCGGTCGGGGGCGTGGGCGGGCGGGGAGAACGGGTCCCGGCAGAAAGCGATTGGCCTGGATGGCCTGAGCCTCGAAGACGTGCGGTGGGCGGTCGAGGAAGAGGAGGAGTGGCGGGCAGCGGTCCGGAAACAGTGCCAGCAGACGGATGAGGGAGGGGAAGAGGACTCCGGGGAGCCTTGACGGCCAGGCCGGCGACGTGCCTTTGCCATGTACGGCCGCCGGATTCACGTTCGGGGCCGTCCCCCCGAAAAAGTCGCAAGGGGAGGGGATCGGGAAACGTATGGAGGACATGGAAGCGGACAAGGAAACGATGTTGCCGGAGGCGGGGGCTTGCGTCCGGTGGATGCAAGGGGGATGGACGCGGCATGTCCGGGGGGCGGGTTTCGGGTTGCGGGTTGGCGGGAGAGGGGGTAGAAAAGGGAAAAAATGGGTCGCGGCCGGGAATGGACGAGGCTTGGAGAACGAAAGGAAGGAGCAGGGCAACATGGATGGAGCGGGAACGGCGTTCGGCGGGAAAGCCGGGCGCGTGGAAGTGGAATTGAAGGTCGGGGAAGGGGCGAGGGAGCGGCGGGTGAAGCCGGCGCGGCGCCACGAGTCCGGGGTGGAACGCCCTCCCGGGACGGTGGCCGTGGGGGAGCGCCTGTCGCTGCGGGTGAAGTCGCCGATCGACGGGTGGCTGAAGCTGTACTATTTCGGGATGCGGGACGGCCGGGCGGTGGCGCTTTGGCCGCGCGGCGGGGAGGAGGGACGCCTGGAAGCGGGGAAGGAGTACGGGATTCCCGGGGAGTTGCATCCGCAACCGCTGGTCGAGACCGGTCCGACGACCGCGGAGACGGGACGGAAGGAGCGGTTGCTGGCCGTGGTCACGGCGCGGCGGGTTGATTTGCCGGCGGCGGCGGTGGATTCGGCGGGCGCGGCGTTCGCGGCGCGCGGCGGGTTCGCGGCGGCCGACGAGGCGGTGGGTTCCCTGCTGGACCTGCCGGAAGACGAATGGGATTACGGATTGTTCGAAATGGAGGTCGTACATGGCTAGTTTCTGGAAAGCGTTGGGAAAGATGTTCAAGCCGGCGCCGGACCCGGCGCAGGCGGCGCTGGAGCGGCGCATCAAGATGAACCGGCTGCAGAGCCGGTTTTCGCTGGAGGTCAAGAAGCAGGACAAGTTCCTGCGGGAGTACCTGGGGCAGGCGGTGGAGGCGAAGCGCACGGGGGACGGGGCCACGCTGAAGGCCATCAAGAGCGTGATCGCGCGGACGCTGGCGATGCGCCGGCGGGCGCAACGGATGCTCAACGCGACCCGGCTGCTGGCGACGACGGCGGACCAGATGGAGAGCTACAAGGAGTTCTGCGGCGTGATGGCCGAAGTGAGCGAGGCCCTGGGACAGGGACTGACGGCGGGCGAAGTGGCGAAGACCCAGGCGGACCTGGCCCGGGGCTTGCAGCAGGCGCAGAGCGTCGGGGAGATGATGGACCAAATGCTGGGGGCGCTGGACGCGACCATCGGGGAGATGGCGGACCGCGAGGAGG
The DNA here is from genome assembly GCA_017540905.1 of Kiritimatiellia bacterium. GTDB lineage: Bacteria > Verrucomicrobiota > Kiritimatiellia > CAIQIC01 > Lenti-01 > CACXEY01. The sequence goes on from JAFYAC010000018.1 coordinate 3,051, forward strand.
AGAGCGGCGGAATCAAGGAGTCGGCGCTGGACGAGATGATCGCGAAGCTGGCCGGGGAGAAGGATTCGGCGGCGGAAAGCCGGATCGAAGAGCTGCTGGCGAAGATCTGAGGGCCGGACGATGCTGCACGGGCTGATCGAGCGGGAAGAGGGGCTGAAGGCGGCGGCGCTGCGGGCGGCGGACGCGGGCGACTGGCAGGGGGTGGCGTCGATGGCGAAGGAGCTGCAGGCGGTGTACCGGGCCATCCTGGCGTCGGGTGCGGTGCCGGCGCCGGAATCGGCCCGCTGGGAGGGGTTGCTGGAGCGCTGGACGCGACTGGAGGCGGAGGCGGTGCGCAAAGCGGCGCTGGGCCCGGCACGGGCGGCGGCCGCGGCGAAGGCGTCCGCGCCGGAAGCGGTGCTGCGGCTGTCCATCGAGACGGCCCCCCCCGCCCCCGCCCCCGCCCCCGTTCCCGTATCCGGTCCGGCGCCCGCGCAGGCCTGTTCCCCGGTCCCGGCGGCGAAATCGGCGACGGGCGTGACGCTGGCGGACGTGAAGGGACTGGAAGCCGCGAAGCAGGCGGTGATGGACGCGCTGGTGAATCCGGTGCGGCATCCGGACATCTACCGGACGCTGAAGATCAAGAACGGGAAAGGGCTGCTGCTGTACGGGCCGCCGGGGACGGGCAAGACGATGTTCGCGCGGGCGGTGGCGGGGGAGCTGGGGTTGCCGTTCATCTACAAGAAGATGAGCGAGCTGAAGGACAAGTACGTGGGGGAGAGCGAGAAGAACGTGTCGCGGCTGTTCGAGGAGGCCCAGTCGCACAAGCGGTGCGTGGTGTTCCTGGACGAATGCGAGAGCATCCTGCGGAAGCGCGGAAACCAGAAAATCAACGTGGTGGAACAGTTCCTGGCGGAACTGGACGGGTTCGGGACGAGGCGGGACGTGCAGCTGTTCCTGATCCTGGCGACGAACCGGCCGTGGCTGATCGACAGCGCGGTGACCCGCAGCGGGCGCATCGGCCTGGCGGTGCACGTGGGGTTGCCGGACGCGGAGACCCGGCGGGCGATCGTGTCGGCGGCGCTGGAAGGGGTTCCTTTGGCGCCGGACGTGGACGTGGAATCCATCGTGGCGCGGACCGAGGGGTACAGCGGGGCGGAACTGCACCACGGGGACGGCGGGGGGGTGTGCGACGAGGCGGCGATGGAAGCGAGCCGGCGCTGGGTGAAGCGGCGGGAGCCGCTGCGTCCCGGCGACCCGGAATGGAACCGCGTGGAGGAAGTGACGGCGGCGGACTTCGAGACGGCGCTGGAAAAGGTGGTGCCGGTTTCGAGGAAGGACCCGGAAATCGTGCGGAAGAACCGGGAATTCTCGCTGTCGAACGCGGCGGCGGGAGAGGACGGGGACCCCGAGGCAGACTGAACAGGGAAGGAGAGAGCGATGGTCTGGAACGAGACGATGGTGAAAGAGTGGGTGGATTCCTGGACAGCCGGTTTCCCTGAATGGGTGGGATGGGTGGTGTGGGCGTTGCTGGGAATCGCCGCTCTGGCGGTGTTGCTGCTGCCGTACTGGCTGGCGAAATGCGGAGCGCGGCTGGACCGGGCGATGTGCAAGGAGGGGAAGGTGACGACCGGCCTCGGCGGCCTGACGGCGTGGGTGGCGCTGGGCGCGGCGGTGTGGCGGGGAATCGCGCCGGCCTACGCACTGTGGGACCGGCACGCGGAATTGCACGGTGCGTGGCACGACACGAAGCACTGGGTCATCGGGATGGACCTGCGGGCGACGGTGCAATACGCGTTCCCGTGGGGCGTGCGGACCATTCCGGAGGAGGTGGGGGTGATCCTGGACGGGCTCCGGATCTGGTGGTACGTGCCGCTGGCGGGGATGGCGCTGGTGTGGCTGATGCGGTCGTGGAAGTTCCGGAGTCCGGTGCATGCGCTGGCGGACGCGGCCGGACAGACGGGGATCGCCCTGGCCATCTACTGGGGCTACGGCCTGCTGCTGGGCGGCTACCTGCTGCAATGCGCGGCGAGGGTGGGGGCGGCCATCGCCGTGCTGGTGGGAGGGGCGTTCCTGTTCCTGTTCATGCTCCAGACGTGGTGGAACGAAGCGTCCGGGAAGAACCGCCTGGCGGAAGAGGGACGGATTCCTCCACCGCCGGTTTTCCCCGGATTGGGCGGCGACCCGGACGGCGGGGAGGCGTCCACGCGCCCTGCGGGATACGGGGTGGAAAACACCGACATGTTCAACGAGGGTTTGATGCACAGGAACCAATGGGGACCGGACGAGCACTGGCGGCTGGTCGAGAAATCGATTTACGGCGATGTGTACGAAAACGAGAAGGGGGAGCGCAAGACGGTGGAGAAGACGGATGCGTTCGGGCATCCGACGGAACTGCGGTAGGCAGGGCCGGGGAGCGGAGAAAGCGGAAAAAAACTGCAAGGGCGGTGGAACGGGGAACGTATAGGGGGCAACGGCAGGAGACGGACGCCGAAGCGGAGCCGATCCTGGCACGACAACAAGGGAAACAAAAACAAAGGAAGACAAAATGAAGACAATCGGCAACATCATCTGGTTCATCCTCGGCGGGTTCATCGGCGGGACGCTGTGGCTGCTGGCGGGCGCCATCCTGTGCGCGACGGTGGTCGGGATCCCGTTCGGGATGGCCTGTTTCCGGATTGCGTCGTTCGCGTACGCGCCGTTCGGGAAGGAACTGGTGGACGCGCGGGACATGGGCGAGGAGCGCATCGCCGGGACGGGGCTGATGAATGTCCTGTGGGTGGTGCTTGCGGGGCTTTGGCTGGCGATCTCGAACGTGCTTGCGGGGATAGCGTGCTTCTGCTCGATAATCGGAATCCCGTTCGGGATTGCGTGCTTCAAGCTGGCGTCGGCCTCTTTCGCGCCGCTGGGCAAGCGGATCGTGTCGTCGGACATGGCGTTTGCGGTCCGCCAGCGGAAGGCGAACGCTGAACTGGACCAGCGGCTGGGTTCCGAGGCGTGAGCCTGGGACGTGGCACACAGACGCGGCGCCGGCCGGTGCGGGAACCCGCCCCGGCCGCCGCGTCCCGCCGGGCGAGGGGGAAAAGGGCGGCCCCTGTCGCGGGGGAGGGGGGGGGAAGGCACCGGTTGCGGGGCTGAATGGCGGCTTGGCGGCAGGGCGCGGGCATGGTAGGGTGAATAATCACGCAAGGGGCCGGCAACCTGCGGCGTATAGGAATTTGGAAACCAAGACAACCAGGAAACGAGGAGAAGGATGAACTTTTTCAAGAAATTGTTCAGCGACGTGCAGGACGTGGCGGCGACGGCGCGGGATCCGGAAGCGGGGACGGCGGCGATCGAGAAGAAGATGCGGGAATTCAAGATGCTGGCCAATTCGCTGGACTTCCAGTGGAAGCGGCTGAACGCGGAATGGAAGAAGGCGTCGTCGATCGAGGAGAACCTGAAGCGGACGCCGATGATGCGCGCGCAGTCGTTGCGGCGTGCGAAGGCGCTGGCGCGCCGGATGGGGCTGATCGGGAAGATCTCGGGGGTGGTGGGGACGTTCTCGGACGTCCTGCAGCAGTCGCTGGAGCTGAAGAAGCACATGATCCAGATGAAGAAGGCGGCGGGGAACCTGGAAGAACTGGCGACGCTGGGGGGCGAGATGGACAAACTGATGGCGCAGAACGAGGCGGCGTTGAGCGGGCTGGGGGAACTGCAGAACAAGCTTGAATACTACCAGAGCCGGATGGAGATCCCTGGGGATCCCCTGGAGTCGCAGGAGAAGACGCGCCTCGACGAGCTGTACGAGAAACTCGAGACGTGCATGGGGGAGGGGAAGACGGACGAGGTGGAACGGATCCAGAAGGAAATCGACGCGGCGGTGAACGCGGCGGCGGGCTTGCAGCCGGCGTAAGGAAAGGAGACGGACATGGGCATCATCGACAAAGTGAAGAAGGCGCTGTTCACGGAGGCGGAGACGGAGAAGCCGGCGGAGGTGCCGACGCTGGAGAGCATCCGCACGCGGCTGTTCGAGGCGAACCGGAACCTGGAGATGCGGAACCGGGAGGCGGCGGCGGCGGAAGCGCGCGCGCAGGCGGCGCTGCAGAAGACGTTCCAGGCGGGGATGTCGACGCTGGAGCGGCAGAAGCTGATCGCGGAAAGCCAGAAGGCGAAGAAGGAGGCGGCGTTCCACCTGCGGTGCGCGGGCCAGTTCATCGCGCTGACGGAGACGCTGGAGAACGCGGAAACGCTGCTGGAGCTTTCGGACACGATCAAGAGGAGCGGCCTGATGGAAGAAGGGGCGCTGAACTTGCAGGAACTGATGAAGGAGCTGGAGAACGCGGATGCATTCCTGGAACCGTTGATGGGGACCTGCCAGGAGATCCGCAGCAGCATCGAGGCGTCGATGGGGCAGTTCGACGGCTTGGTTTCGCAGGGGGTGTCGGAGGAGACGAAGGAGCTGGAAGCGCTGTATCGGCAGTTCGAGATGGAGACGGATCCGGAGAAGAAGGAAGCGATCCGCCAAAAAATCGAGACGAAGATGAGCTTGCAGGCGGTGTAGGGCCGGAACCAGGGCGAGGAGCGGAGGATACGGAGATGAACGGAGCAATGCAGCAGGTGGTGGCGTGCCGGGAGAAGGCGGAAAGCCTGAAAGCGGCGAAGGAATGGGCGGCGGCGGCGGCGGCGTACGAGGAGCTGGCGCGGGCGTGGGTGGCGGCGGCGGGGCTGGCGACGACGGCGTCGGGGCGCGCGGACCGGCTGAAGGCACACCAGGCGGCGCTGGACGAAGCGGCGGCGTGCCGGAAGAAGGCCGGTACGGGGAAGAACGTGGGGGCGCAGGGATGGGGCTGGAGGAAGAAGGGCAAAAAGGGGGACGGTGGCGGCGGACAGGCCGGGGAGGGGCCGGACGGGGAGGGCGAATGGCCCGACGGAAGCCTGCACGCGCAGCTGGCGGGGGACGATATCGGGGAGCAGATCATCGCGCAAATCCACGGGAGCCTGCGGACGTCGGGGGTGACGTGGAACGACATCGGCGGCCAGGAAAAACTGGTGGAAGACCTGAAGACGATCCTGGCGCAGGCGGTCATGACGCGGCCGGACGGGAGCCGGCCGTACGGGGCGGGGCAAATCCTGATGGTGGGCCCCCCCGGAACGGGGAAGACGATGCTCGTGTCGGCCATGGCGAACTCGATCAGCAAGGCAGGCGCGTTCTTCTGCCCGAAACTGGCGGACATCAAGGGGCACTACGTGGGGATGACGGAGAAGGCCATCAGCCTGCTGTTCGAAACGGCGCGGGCGAAAGCGCCGTCGATGGTGTTCATCGACGAAGTGGACTGCCTGTGCCGGGCGCGGGACGGGGGCACGGGGGGCAGCGGGGAACTGGGGGTGTTGCTGGCGGAGATGGACGGGATCAACGCGAAGGGGGACGGGCAGGGGGAGGTGCCGTTCGTGCTGAGCGCGGCGGCCACGAACGCGCCGTGGGCGCTGGACCCGGCGTTGATGTCGCGTTTTTCCGGCCACGTGGTGCTGGTGGGGGCGGCGGACGCGCCGGGGCGGCGGCAGATCCTGGCAAAGCTGCTGCGCAAGTACGAGTGCGCGGGGGAGGTCCTGGACTGGCTGTCGGCGGACGAGCGGACGGCGGGGTTCTCGGGACGCGACCTGGAATCGCTGGCGAAGAACGCGGTGCAGGCGATGCAGAAGGAGATGAACCCGGAGATCGGGAAATGGGAGGACATCGGGGAAGTCCAGGGGCGGGTGCAGAAGGAACGTCCGCTGGAACGCGGGGATTTCGAAAAGGCGATGGGATTGGTGAAGGCGTCGATCACGCCGGAAATCGCGGCGGACTACGAGGCGTGGATCCGGGACCGGAGCTACAAGCCGAAGAAGAAGCAGGCGTGAGGGGCGAAGGAGGGCGGGCGGCAGGCCGGGCGCAGAAAGTTGCAAGGGCAGGGGGGGGCGGGAACGTATGGAGGGAGGCCGGAAAGGCCGAAAGGAAGGAACTGAGAAATGAACTGGTTGATGGTGGCATGGATCGCGGGGGGATTGTCGATGTTGCAGACGCTGTGGATGGTGGGGCATTCGCGGATGTTCCCGCTGTGGAAGGGAATCGTGTACGCGCTGATCGCGGGGGTGGTGCTGCTGTACGTGGTGCCGCAGGCGAATCCGTGGCTGGTGTTCCTGAGCCTGGCGGCGTTCAACGTGGGGGTGCGGCCGCTGGACGCGCGGGAGCCGTCGGCGCTGGCGGCGCTGCTGTCGCTGGGGCTGACGCTGGCGGTCGTGGTGGCGGGGAACCTGCTGCTGGACGGGGACGCGGTGTCGTACGGGGGTGACCTGGGGGCGTGCGTCCGGCAGAACGTGGCGGGGCGGTGGGAGAAGATCGTGGCGGGAAGCGTGCGCGCGGTGGAGAAGATGCGTCTGGAGACCCGGTCGGCGTCGAAGGCGGGGAAGCCGGCGCCGGGGCCGTCGAAGGCCGCGCGGAAGGAGCTGAGGAAGGTGAGGGAGCTGCTGCTGCCGGTGGACTGCGAGGACATCCTGGCGGCGGTGGACGACCTGGATGCGAAGATCGAAAGGGTCCAGAAGGAACTGGTGGAGGCGGAAGGGGCGCGGGTGAGGCATCCGGAGGAGGCCGGCAAGTACGACGCGCGGGTGGAGGCCGTGCGGGCGAAAAAGGCGTCGCTGGAAACGGAGCGCGGGGTGCAGGCCGCGAAGGTGATGGAGAACCTGCGGGGCATGGGATTGAACATCCCGGGGGACGCGGCGGACCGGTGCCTATTCCCGGTGAACGTGGAGACGCTGATCGACAACGCGATCGTGGCGAAGGACATCGCGGAGGTGGTGGAGCAGCTGGGGCGGTTCATGGCGTCGGAGGACCTGGAGACGGCGAAGCGGTATTTCGGGATGTACCTGGTGATGATCGAGGTGCAGGCGGAAAGCTACCGGATGTACCTGGAGAAGAGCGAGAACGGGGAATGGCGGCAAGGGATCACGTCGATCCGGAAGAACGCGGAAGCGGCGGCGCTCTCGGACGAGGCGATGTCGAAGCAGGCGCGTTTCAAGGACAACGAGCGCGAAATCTTCAGGAAGAACGCGGCGACGAACCGGAAAACGGTCGAGGCCGCGGACGCGTACCTGGACATGCTCCGGCAACACGAGACGGTCATCCGCGGCAAGCTGGCGGAAGCGGAGCGGATTCGGGAAGTGGCGCAGAGCTCGTGGACGACGGTGAACCTGGCGAGCGACCTGCTGGCCATCGTCAAGACGAGCAACGAGGCGTTCCAGGCGCTGCTGAGCCTGGAACTGCCGCCGCTGATGCTGTTCGACGACACGGCGCTGCAAGCGGAATTCGACGCGATCACGCGGAAGCTGCGGAAAGAATAGGGAAAGGAGCCGAACCATGGAAAACAGAAGGAAACAGCGGCGGGTGGCCTTGTTCGTCGGGGTGGACAACTATCCGGAAGACGCGGGGATCCATCCCCTGCGTTGCGCCGTGGAAGACGCGAAGGCGTTTTGCGCGCACATCCGGACGGATTCGAAATTCGACCGCGACAACGTGCAGCTTTTGGAAAACCCGACGACCAGGGAGGTGGTGCAGACCGCGGCCAAGCTGCGCGCGGGGCTGGGGCCGGGGGATTTCTTCCTGTTTTATTTCGCAGGGCATGGCGTCACCGATTCGCACGGCGAACACCGGCTGGTGTGCCGCGATTCCATTTACGTGGAAGACGCCGACCTCATCAACACCCTTTCCCTGTCCTCCGTCGTCGGACGGAAAAACGCCTGCCACCGGGCCGTGGTCCTGGATGCATGCCGGACGCCGCTGAAGATGCCGAACGAGCGCGCGGTGGGCGGCGAAAGCGTCGCCGTGATGCGCGATCTCGCCTTGGGCAGCTTGCAGCAGTTCATCCAGTCCGAGGCGTGCGGTGAGGGGACGTCGCTCTCCATCCTGTGTTCCTGCGACAAGGGGAAAAGCGCGGGCGAAATCGCCGATTTGGGCCATGGCCTGTTCACGCAGGCGCTTCTGGACGTCCTGTCCTCCGCGAAGAAGCATTTCCGCCAGGTCCTCTTCGGCGGGGAATTTGTGAAGGCCATTGCGGCGCAGATGAAGACATTGGCCACCCAATACGCGAAATACCAAGAGCAAATGCCTTGGTTCCAGAGCAACAATTTGGCGGAAACGCCCGAACTGGCGTCCGCCGGGCTGGATGTCCGTCCGTTCCAGAAGGTGCTGCTGGACTTGGCCGGACAGGAGCTCATCAGCCAGGACACCAAACAGCGCTGCGAGCGGGAATTGCTGGGGGAAGGCACTTCCGCCGTGCAGCAGGGGGTCATCGAAGCGTGCAACCTTTTCATGGGCGGCTCACAAATCGGTCCGGAGAGCGCGGCCGGCGCGGAGTGCGCGGCCACCCTCCTTTCCGCGATGGGCGATTCCGCCATGCAACGCCTCCGCGAAGAGAACAGCCGCCTGACGGCGCAATTGCACCGGGCGGAAGGGAAATTGGCGGAAATGGGGGGGGCGGTTCCGCGCTCCGGGGAGCAGGATTCGCCCCTTGGGTACGAAGAACGGGAGATGCTGTCGAAGTTCTGCACTGGGGTGACAAGCCCTCCGGGCGCGCTGGGCGCCGTGCGGAGCTCCCAGACGGAGGGGGAAGCGGTTTCGGCGTTGAACAAGCTGTCCCTGGACTGGGTGGAAACGTACGGCCGGGGAAACGCGAGGGGACGCGGTCCAATCCGGTCGATTCCCGTCCGGGTGACCCCCGAAGGGCAGGCCTTGGCCACGGAATTGCGGAATGTCGGAGACAGCGTCCGCACTCCATTGCAAAAGGCATTGCTTCTGGCCTTGAACGCCGCGCTGTCCCTCGGCGGACGGGTTTGAAGCGATCCTCCGGGACAGCGGCAGAAGGAAGCAGAGTGGATGGAGACGGTGATGGGATTCGGCAAGATACCGGTTTGGGTGTACACGGCGAAAAACGGATACGCCTGGCAGGGGATGGACGAGGAGGGTGAAGACCGTCCGACGGTGGCATTGCTGGACAAGGCGCTTGCCGCGGCGGGAAACACCGCCGGGGCGTGGGGGGCCATGGTGCGGCGCCCCGTGGCGAGCCGCCGCTGGAAGGAATGGCCCGCGAGCCGCCTGTGCTGGGTGCTGTTCCGCTTCCATCCGGATGCGGGCCGCGACCAGCGGGGGCGAAGTTGCAACTACACCGCGGCCGCGTGCATTCCCGCCGGCCTGCCTCCGCTGGATTTCGCCATCATCTTCCAAGCGCCGGAAATGTCCGAAGTGCAGACGGAAGGCTTTGGCGACCTGGGAATCGATCTCGACGGGGAGGAGTATCTCCTTCATGAACGGGAAGGGGAACCGGACGGGGATCCGGCCGTTCCGTCGTGGGCGGAATCCTGGTCCGCCCCGGTGCTGTTGGAGGGGAATGCATTGCAAACGCTTTCCCGCTGGTGCCAAAGGGCCGAAGCGGACCGGGGCGATCTCAAGGCAGTGGTCCTGGAAGGGGGGCGGGCGGCCCACGCGACGTTTGCCGTATACCCCCAGGTCGCCGCGGCCCTGCTGGCGGAAGCGGAATACGGGCGTGTGAAGGGGCGGGGGGGCGATGCGGAGCGGACGGCATTGTCCGCCTGGGAAAAGGCGCTGGAACCGGTTTCCGCGTTGAACCGGGTGCTCGGAGGCCTCCAGGGACTTGAGGACCTGTTGTCTGCCTGCAAGCGTTCGCAGGCCGAAGCGCGCGCGGCTTTGTCCCTCGCGGAACGGACGGCCCGCGAGATGGAGGAGGCCCACCGCCTGGCGGACGACATCGCCAAGGCGTTGCGGCAGTTCAGAATGAGTGCGGATGCCGCATCCGGCAAGACCCGGAACCGAGATGCGCTTGACGGACTGGCCCGCCGAATCATGGAAGCCCGCCGTTTGCCCGGCGGCAGCGACGACGTCTGGAACGATTTGGCCTCCCGGCTGGAAACATTGCGGGGGCGGGTGGAAGAAATCGAGGGGTGTCTGGACACGGTCCGGGAGTACGCGGATGCGGCAAACCAGGATGACATGCGCTGGTCGGGGCTCGAACCCCGGGCGCGGCATGCGGCCGACCGGATCCGTGCCTTGTCCAAGGTCCACACCAGGTTGGTGCCCGAGGACGTCTTGCAGGAAACCATCCGCGCGTTCGAGCAGGAGCGCAAGGCGCCAACGGCTTCCCAGGAAAGCAAAAAATGGGTGCAGGGAAAGCCGTCGCCGACCGAGCCGGTGCGGTTCGGGGGCGGGAAGCAGGCGAACGGTGCGGTCGCCGGGGCGCAGGGGGAGGCGATTCCGCGGCGGAAGACGTCGGCAAGCTGGCGCCGGATTTTATCCTTGGTGACCGTCCTCGCAATCGTGGCCGGCATGGGTTGCTGGTCGTTTTTTGTCGTGAAAGGAGGTCTCAAAATGCGGAAGTCGCAACGGGAGGCCTTCCACTCCGCCCGCGGGGGAGAATACGGCAGGGCATTGGGCATGCTGGAGGAGATGCCCCAAAACATCTGGTTTCTGCAATTCAAGGGCTGGTATGCCCCGGAGAAGCTCAAGGAAAGCTGGAGACTCCAGGGGGCGATCGAGAAACTCCGCGAAGAGGCCGTCCAAGCCAAGGATGCCGTGGAAGGCGCCGGCGGAATGCCCGCAGCGGAAGGGGGGGGGGCCGGAGGGCTTCCGACGCAGGCGGGCCTCGCGCAAATTCCGGATATCCCCGCGAGAGGCGGGGATGGTATTTACCAAACCCCCGAGTTGTTTGGGCTCAGCCGTGCCATGCGTTTGGATGAATTGACCGAGCTCGAAGCGAAATGCGAAGAAGCGAAACAAGTGTGGGAAAACGCGCGCGAGAAGTTTAATCGCGAAAAGGTGCGGCGTGACAACGTGGAGAAACTCAAAACCGCCCGCGGGGCCGCATTGGAGGCCAAAAACCTGCATGATGCCCTCGTCCAAGAGCTGAAAGACATTCCGATTGAGAAGAGCACGAGGAAGGAAACGTATGAAAGCTTCCGCAAGGAGGCAGAATCGTTGGAAATGGATGTTGACTTTGATGCAGACGGAAACCCTGTCGTCCCTGATGCGGAAGGACAAGTGGAAGCCATGGGCGACGCAGAGGTTCTCCGGCTGACCGAAAACTGCAAGCAAGCGGAGGAGGCGTGGAAACAAGCCGGCCTCGAGCGAGCGAGAGCCGCGCACGAAGAGCGGTACAACATGAAGACGAAGGAATCCGTCGAGCGGCTGAACAAGTTGGGAAACGAGCAAGGCCGCTATAGAAGGTTCTGGAAAGATGCCCCGGATGCGTGGCGGCCGTACCAGAATGCACGGAACGAGGTTGAAAAGCGATGGTTGGACGGCATCACCTTTGCCGACGATGGCTGGAGTTTCCGGGACGGAGCCGTGAAAAAGTATTTAGACAAGGATGCGCGGAAGGAATTTTTCGAAATCTGCGGCAAGATGGAGAAAAGTTGCGCTGCCGCCGCCGATGCGCTTGAGATGGCTTATGAGGGGACCAGGAACGTGTGGCGCCAAAAAATGGCTGCCGAGAAGGACAAGGTGCTCAAGGCAAAACAAGCGCTCGAAGAGCTGGAGGCGGAAAACAAGACGTTTCTGGAGAGGTACCAACCCGTTGCCGGGGAAAACCCGGAAAGCTATGCCACCTCCAAGGAGAAGGCGGAGCGGGAATGGGCAAAGCTCCAGGCCGAACCGGTCAGGTCCGACGATCTTCCAGAAACGTTGCATGCCAAGACCGAGCGCTATTCCTCGTTGGCCAAGGAGTACGAGAAGGCCAAGGCGGCATTGGAAGAAGCCATCCAGGAGATGGACAGTCCGAAGGAAGCCGTCCCCGGCCGGGGAGAGGAAGGACCGGCATCGGAGGATACCCAGGAGCCAGGAGCGGGCCCGCGGCCCTCCGGGGACGAAAGCGGCCGGGCCGAAGGGGAGGGTTCCGGGGAGGGAAAGGAGGAAGCGGAATGACAAAAAGAACCATGGAATTGGGCGAAGTGCTGGTCTTGGGGGTCAAGGGCAGCGGCAAGACCGTGTTCCTGTCGGTGCTGGGGCACCAGTACGAGGGCGTCGGCTTGTTCGGCTTGAGCCTGAGCCCGGACCGACGGACGTGGAAATGGGCGTACGACTACTACCAAGCCATGTCTCCGGAGGACGGGCTCCAGCAGGAATTCCCGCCTGCAACCGATCCGAAAAACAATCCCGTGCCGCTGACCTGGAAGGTGCGCCTGGGCACGGAGCCGCTGTTCCGGATGAACACGCTGGAATGCGCCGGCGAGACGATGGTCAAGGCTTTCGGGGAGGCCGGCAACGCGGCGGCGGAAAACGAATACTCGGAAGCCATGACGGCGGCGTTCGATGCCATGGACGCCGGCAACGGCGCGGGTCTCACGGCGGAGGCCGATCCCGTCACGAAGCTGCGGGTGCTGGCGAAGCGGGCGAAGGTGATATGCCTGTTCTTGAATCCGCGGGACTTCGAGAGCCAGCTGGCGGCATTGCCGGAATGGCATGCCGCGCGTCTGGAAAAGAAACTGGAGCGCCTGCGCGCCGAAGGGGCGGGCGCCGAAGCCCTGAAAAAGGCGCGCATGCTCAATGCCCGGGCGCTGTCGGAGGCGAGGGCGGGCCTGAAGGGGCGGTACGGGGACATGCTGGACCTGCTGCGGACCTTTCTGGAGAACGACGACTACCGGGAAAAGAGGCTGGTGTTCGTGCTGACCCAGTCCGGCGGCCTGCAACGCTCCATCGAGGAGATGGGCGGGGCGTGGGGCTTCCTGCAGTCCAACGTCCGGCAACTGGAAACCTACGACCTGCGCGACCGGTCCGAGGCGTTGGCCGTTTCGGCCGTCAACAACACCGAGTTGATCGAGGGCGAGGACGGACTGGAACGGGAACACCCTTGCGGGCCGATCGAATCGGCGGGGCTGGAAGATTTTCTCCTGACCGTCGGGGGGGCCTGCTCGCAGAAGCTTGCCGGCCTCAAGAAGGCCCGGAGGGAGTGCCTGGATGCGGAGCTGCGTTTCACGGAAAACCTCCTGGACGGGGGTACGGCGGACGAGCGCTGGAAAAGCGCGCGGCAGTGGTTCGACGCCGCGCTGGCCTGGAATGCGGAGGTGTCCACCTTCATCGATGGATTGGAGAACGTGCGGGTCGGCGTGAAGCAGCGGACGCAGACTTTCGCGAAGGACGACCTCGACCGCGCGGAACGGCGTTGGCTTGCGGAGAATGCGCTGCATGCCCGGTTGGCGGAGGATGTGGCCGCGGGAACGGAGCCTCCCGCCGATATCCCGGCATGGCTCGAGGTCGCCAACGAAGCGGTGAGGGGGCACAGAATGACCCCATGGACGTTGGACGAACTGGACTTGGACGAGGGATGGGTGGGAGAAATGGTGTCTGCCCGGAAGGCGGCGTGGAGCCGCCTGAAACGGCGTTTCGACGGGGCGATCGGCCGTCTTGACTGCGAAGAGGCGGAAGCCATCCTCCGGGAAGCCGATTTGGATGAAACGGGGGCCGCCCACCGGAAACTGGAAGAGGCGGTGGAGAACGCGCGCCAGGATAAAAAGCGGGCGGCCGAGGAGGCGCAGCGCGCGGCGGAACTTGCGGAAGCGGAAAAGACGCGGAGCCGCCTGGAGGCCGAATGCCGCGCGGCATTGGAGGAGGAGGAGCTGGCGACCGCGGAGACGAAGCTGCGCGACATGGAGGAAGCGGAAAAAACGGCGGGCCGGTCATCCGCGCGCCCGGTGCTCGAACAGGGGGTGGCGTGCCTGAAGGTGCGATACAAGGTCTTGGAGGATTTGAGGCCGGTGCCCAGGCTGCTGAACAACCTGCGGGCCGGATCGAGCGGTTTCGCCGCGGCGATGGAGCGCGCGGACCAAGCGCTTTCCCGCGCCGAACAGCGTCTGGAGAAGGGTGAAAACGACTACGGGAAGGAAAATTTCCAGGACCTGCGGGCATCGATCAACGCCTGGAAAAAGCGGATGGAAGCGCTCAAGCTGGCCCGCGGCCACCGCCGGAAAGCGAAATGGATCGCGGCCGCCCTCGCCGTCGCCATTCCCCTCGCCGCGTGGATGGCGGGTCGAAACCAGGCCATGAAAACGATGGAAGCCGCGAAACGCAACGTGATGGACCTCGTGAAGGAGGAACAGTTCGAGGCGGCCCAAAAAGGGCTGGAGAAACTCGGGGACCATCCCCTGTTCGGCGTCAGGAAGGCGGATTATGCCCCGAGAGAACTTTGGACGTGTTTGGACAATGCCGCCGAGATGGCGCGGAACCGTGAAGGATTGAAGAAGAAACGGGCGTATATGGAGAGGGCGTACGGGGGGCAGGGCGAGAAGGTTGCCGGCATTGCCTGGATCGAGAGCGGGGAGGTTCTCAAAACCGCGACGGCGATTCCGGTCCCCATCAAGGACGGCCAATACGAATGGGAGAATTTGCCCCTGGCCAGCGAGCGATACGGGGTGGCCGCCCAAAAATGCAAGTTGGCACTTGAGAGCCTGAAAACAGCGGAAACGGGTGCGGCAAAAGACACAACGGAATTTGCCTCGGTCTTGAAGCGTTTGGAGGAGGAACGCACGCGCCAGGACAAGACATGCAAGGAGTTGGAAAAGGCCACCCTGGACTGGAAGATCGATTTGGCCTCCCTTCCGGAATGGAAAACGTGGGATGATGCAAAAAACGAAGCGAGGAGGGAGTTGCCCATCCAGGAAGGAAAGCCGAATCTGCCCTCCAGCGAGCATTCCATGTTGGCAACGAAATACAAGAACGCCCTTGACAACACGGATGGGCTCGAAAAGAAAGCCCAAACGGCCCTTCACGCCCTTGAAGGCGCAGTTGACAGGGAGATTCAGTGGGCCCTCGTCCAAAACCAGGCAAACGGAATGTCCATCCAAGACTGGAAGGCCGCGGAACGTTGTGCAAAGAAATTCCTGGGGAGCGGCAAAGGGCAAGATGCCCTGGAAGAGGGATGGAATGCCGTCCTGAAGGCGGGGAAGGCCTCCCGGAAACCCGGGAAAGACGAATGGGCGAAGCTGGAGGGTTCCCTTGCCAAGGCCGACAAGGAGGCGACCGGTCCCGAGAGACAAGCGCTTGCCGCTGCGCAGGAAACGGTATGCAAGGCGGCCGCCGCCTACTTCGCGGAAAAAGAGAGGTGCGAGGAAAGTGCCCGGCGGCAACAGAATGCCGAGAAGGTTTTGAGCGCCGTGAGGGACGCTTACAACACGGCGGAGACCGCCGACGCCTTGGCGGCCCAGCTCAAGGTACTCGGTTTCGGCGGGCCCTCCTCCAGGACGGTTTCCAAGGCCCTCGAAATCATCGTGGGAAGGAAGTATCCCGAAGAGGCCCCCCAGATTTTCGATGCCAAGCGCTTCCTCCGAGACCACCGCGTCCTGAAAGAACTCGGCATGGAGGAATGCCGCGAAACGGTGAACAAGCGCGTCTGGGGCTGGAACCAACCGTGGGTGGCCCGGGCCCGGACGGAGACGGCAGCTTCCCTCGCGGCAATCGGCAAGTCGGATTTCGCCTCGGCCTGGATCCACTGCACAAACGCCGAAAAGGCCCTGTCGAACATGGTCCTTTGGTTGAAGTGCTACAAGAACGCGGAGAAAACGAAGGAAATGAAGGGGATTCTGGCCGAGAGCAGAAATCGACTCCCGATTCTCATGCTTGTGCGGGGGGACACGGACATTTCGACCTATGAATGCAATGGCCGGTCGTACAGCGGGGTGACGCCGGCAGAGGAGCCGAACAAGGTGGCGGTCCTGGCCGGGGAGAGGCTTGGGCAGATCCAGAGCGTGGGGCTGCGCTCCGCCAGCGGAAGGGAGAAGGTGGTCACCGTCCAATTCCAGCGGCGTGGCACGCAAGCGACGGAAATCGATTTCTAAGCGGAGAAGGGCATGATGCCAGCGAAAGAACAACGGACAACGGGATTGAAGAAGGACGGGGCCATGAACGCGAAGGGCTGGATGTCGGCCATGATGGCCTTGCTGGGTTGGTGGAGCCTGTCGGGGTGTGTGCCCGTGCCCGTCTCGGGAGGCCAGCCTACAACCAGCACCCTCTCCGAAACACGGAAACCGATGAGTGCTGAAATCGAGTATTTCTATCCAAAGGCCGTCCGGTCGGGGGATGTGGCAAGCATCCAGCTGATTGCGAAAGGGATATTCACCGATGCCGTCGTCAAGGAGCAGACGTATTCGGTCACGCCGCAACGCAAGCTCTCCGTGGGAATCCTGCCGGGGATGGCGAGCCTCGACCCGGTATCGGCGGTCGGGGGGACGCTTCTGGCCGTTTGGTACAACATCCTCTTCGTGGGGACGCCGACGCTCAACGGATTGTTCATCGAACCGTTCAATCCGGATCCGGTCCCCGACAGCGAGAGCGTGAACGACGGGCATGCGTTCCGGCGGAGTGCGCTTCTGGGCTTCCACAAATACGAGTTGGCCGGGCGGAGCGGTAGGGGAGTCCCAGAAGAGAAGAGGGTCTCCGCCGCCGGAACCCGATCCGTTTCGGGGGTGGATTTCGCGTTCGAGGCCGATTCGGCGTCCGATCCAAGTTTCTGGACGGGGGTCGGCCATTCGGACGACCGCGGCACCGTGTACCTCTACGGCGTGGCGCCCGGGAAGCACGTCGGGAGGCTGGTGCTCGAAAAGGTCCCACCCGGCCACTACATGCGGAAAGACCTGCCCCGGCTGGTGGGGTTCGAGATGAAAGTGGAGATTCCGGCCGAATGAGGGTCGGAGGCGATTTGGAACATGCCCAAGCGGCGCAACCAGGAGGAAACAGGATGAAACAGCGCACGAAACTTTGGATGGCGGCGATGGGGGCGTTGGCGCTCGTGGCGGCGGGGGCGGCGCCATCGGCCGCCGTGGTTTTCTCCCCGTTCGGTTTCGCGATCACGTCCGACGCGCAGCTTCCGATGTTCCGGACGGGCGTGGTGGGGCTTCGGCTTTCACTCTTCGGGGCCGCCAACGAGTTCATGTACGGGTTGTCCCTCGCGGCGGCCATGAACGGGAAGAGCGCGGGCAGCGGGGACGACGACGTGGCCGGCATCCAACTCGCGGGGCTGCTGAACGACGCGGAGGGGGCGGAGTTTGGCGTGTTCCAGCTTGCGGGGCTGGCGAACCGCATCCGGGGGGGAGGTGGAACCGTGGTGCAGCTTGCGGGATTTTACAACCAGGTCGACGGGCCCGCGAACGGGCTCCAGCTGGCCGGGGTGGCCAACCGCGCGGAGGGCGATTTCGGCGGGGTGCAGCTTGCGGGGGTGTGCAATGTGGCCGAAAAGGATTTCCGCGGTGTGCAGCTGGCGGCCATCAACAGGGTTGCGGGAACCCTGTATGGCATCCAACTGGGCGCCTTCAATTACGCAAAGACCGTGCGGGGCCTCCAGATCGGCGCTTTCAACGGTGCCGGCAACGACATGGGGGGGCTTTCGCTGGCGGTGTTCAACATCAATACCGAAACCCAGGCCCTGTGGCCGTTGCTGCGGGTGGGGTTCTGAGCCGGGAGGGAGCCATGAGCGGGCCGGTGGACGGGACGGCCAGGATGGTCCTGGCGCGGCTGGAACGGTTGGAAGAGGAACTGGGGCGGGCGGCGGGGCGGAAGGTGGGGTTGGCGGAGTTCGGGCGGTTTTGCGCGGCGTACAACGGGCTTGCGGCGGAAGCGGGGGAGGTTTTGGGGAGTCGGTTGCCGGAGCGGGTGCCGACGGCCGCCGACCGTTTGCTGTCGGGCACGGGGGTGCGGAGCGAGGCCGTGGAGTCGCTTGCGGGGCTGGTGCGGGATGCGGCGGTGGCGGTGCGCGGTGCGGCGGGGAAGGGGGCGGGACGCGCGCCGGGGCCGTTGAGGTGCATTCGGGCGGGCGGGCGGCCGTGCCAGATGCACGGGGAGATCGACCCGCACCGGTTCGGGGTGTTTTTCGCGCTCCCGTTCCGGGATCCGCCGACGTGCAAGGCGGTGTGCAATGCGTTGGCGGAGTGGCTGGAGCGGGAGCGGGGGATGGAGGAAAAGCGCATGTTCCGGGCGGACCGGTGGGTGAGCGCGGGGGACTTCGTGTGCAAGATCTGCAAGGCGATGCAGGAGTCGGAGCTGGTGGTGGCGGACATCACGAAGCGGAACGCGAACGTGTACTTCGAGCTGGGGCTGGCGATCGGGATGGGCAAGCCGGTGATCCTGCTGCGGGACCGGGAGGACGAGGAGAAGGACGTGGGATCGGACCTGCTGGCGCTGGAATACGTGGAGTACGACGGGCGGGAACCGGAGGATGCGGCGTGGCTGCGGCGGTTCGGGGTGGTGTTCGACGGGGTGCGGAAGGGAGCGGGAAAGGGAAGCCGGGATTGAAGGAGCAGAAGGATGATGGATCTCGCGAGCAGCGTTTGCAACTGGTTTCTGGCCTGTCCCTGGTGGGTGAGGTATCCGGTAGACGCAATCGCCGTGCTTTTCCTGTTTTTCGTGGCAATCCTGTCGTTCGGCTGCGTCCACCGGATTGCCGGCCTTGAACGGGCGGCGTGCAAGGAGGGGCGGTGTTCCTTTTCAAGCTGGCCGCCCATGCGACGGCGGCCTTGTACGGGGCGTACTATGCGGCGGTGCTCGTTCCTTCGCTGGTGGGGATCGCGGGCATCCTGTTGGGGCTGGGCTGGTTGAAGGCCATCGTGTCGGGCGGAGGGGCGACCGGCGACGGTTCCGGCGGCGGCGGATCCGATGGCGGCCAGGCAACCGGGGAGAGCGCCGAAGAACCCGAACAGGTGATCATCGACGACGGAAGCTGGCAGGGGATGAAACGGACACGCGAAGGATCGCATTGGCGCGACGAACCCGGGAACTACTACAAGCGGAATTTCGACGGCACGTTCGAACGGGACAGCTTGTTCTGAGGTACCCCCCCCCCCCATCCGGCCCGGGCAAAAAAAGTTGCAAGGGCGGGAGGAAAGGGAAAGTATAAGGGGAGAGGCCGGTGCGCGAGCACGGCGGAATGGATTTGGAAC
Source organism: Kiritimatiellia bacterium (assembly GCA_017540905.1). Lineage (GTDB taxonomy): Bacteria > Verrucomicrobiota > Kiritimatiellia > CAIQIC01 > Lenti-01 > CACXEY01. Next base: position 21,975 of record JAFYAC010000018.1, read on the forward strand.
ACGAACGAAAACAAGCAAAACGAAGGAGACGGAGATGGCGGTACTTGGATGCACGTGGTTTTTCCTGGGGTTCACGCTGGCGACGTTGCTGGCGGCTGGAGCGGGCGCGGCGCGCAAGCTGACGTGGCTGGGGCGGGCGCTGGGGCTGCTGGCGGTGTTCCTGGGGGTCCGGTATTTCGTGATTCCGGCGTGGATGCCGGAAGGGGAACTGGCGTACAAGACGAAGGCGGTGTTCGAAATCATGTTCCTGCACTCGCTGGCGGTGTCGGCGTCGGCGGGAATCACCGCGGGGACGCAGTTGAAGCGGGGCGGGGGGCTGGGGGACTTGCTGGTGCGTCTGGCGCTGGTGGGCGGGCTGTATCTGGCGTTCTGGGACGTGGTGTCGGTGTGGCCGTTGCTGGGGCAGGCCTGGCTGTGGCTGTACCTGCTGGCGGTGGTGGTGCTGGGGGGCTGGCTTGGTTCGGTTTGGGTCATGAAAAACATCGTGGGCCTGGCGGTTGAGTCCGCGAGCGGGAACGAGAGCGGGAAGAAGGTTGCCGCGCGGGGCGGCCTGTCGTGCCTCGGGATGTTGCTGATGGCCGTTCTGGGGATCGTTTCGTCGTTCTACTTCGTGTTCTGCATCCTTTCGGAGGAAGACCGCACGGCGGCGAACCGGGAAATCGGGAACGTGGTGGCGACGCTGCGGGAGGCGATGTCGGAGAAGATGCCGCTGGTGGAGAAGCAGACGGCGAAGCTGCTGGCGGTGTGGGAGAAGGCGCTGGAAGCGGACCGGAAGATGATGGAACGGGGCGGGGGGAGGACGGCGGACGCGCGGTCGCGCCGGGAAGTGGCGCATTCGCTCGGGGAACTGCGCGAGCTGCTTCTGCCGGTGGACTCGCGGGCCATCCTGTCGGCGGTGGAGAAACTGGACCGGGACATCGCGTCGGAGAAGAAAGGGCTGGCGGCGGCGCGGGAAAGGCGGCTTTTCCATCCGGCCGGGGCGGAGAAGTGGGAGAAGCGCATCCGTGCACGCGAAGAGAAACTGCCAGAACTGGAGAAAGCCCGTGCCGACGCGGCGGCGAAGGTGCTGGCGGACCTGGATGCGATCGGCATCCACCTGGAAGGGGAGACCGCGGAACGGTGCCTGTTCACGGTGAACACGGGAGACCTGGTGGACAATGCGATCGTGGCGAAGAACATCTCGATCCTGGTGGAAAACCTGAAGCGCCTGATGGCGGAAACCGGCGACGCGGAATCGGCGAAGCGGTATTTCGGGACGTACCTGGTGATGATCGACGTGCAGGCGGAATGCTACCGGCGGTACATCGCGAAGAGCGAGTCGGGCGAGTGGCGCAAGGGCGTGGAGGGCATCCGTCGCGACGCGGACGGGGCGCGGGCCCGGAACGCGCTGGAAGCGGGGAAGGACGGATACGCCGAGGCAGAACGGGAGGGATTCCGGAGGAACGTGGCGCTGAACGAGAGGACGATCGCGGCGGCGGACGCGTACCTGGAGGTGTTGCGCCAGCACGAGGAGATCGTGAAGGGGAAACTGGCGGAGGCGGAACGGTTGCACACGCTGGCGCTGAACTCGTACGAGACGGTGAGCATCGCGAGCGGGCTGCTGGAGCAGGTGAACGCGAACCAGACGGCGTTCGACGCGATGCTGGAGCTGACGCTGCCGTCCATCGCGGCCTACGACGACGCGGGGATGCAGGAAGAATTCGACGCAATCACGCGCAAGCTCCAGGGCGGAGCCGAATAACGGCGGCGCCAGGGAAGCGGCAGTGCGCCCCTTCCGGCCGGAGTGGCCGGGGGGCGCATGTTTTTCGTGGGGAGGGAGGGGGGCAACGGTGGCTTGGCGGTGGGATGGGGGTGTGGTAGGGTTGGGAGGATGAAGCAGCAGGAGACATGTTGATGAAGCGGGCGGCGCTGTTCGTGGGCGTGGACGAGTACGAGGACGGGAGCATCGCCAACCTGGCGTATCCGGTGGAGGATGCGTACGGGCTGGCGGCGGCGTTCGACACGCTGCTGGGATTCGAGCGGGTGGAACGGATGCGGAATCCGGCGGGGAAGAAGGACATCCTGCGGAAGGTGCGGGAGGTGACGTCGGGGCTGGGGAAAGGGGATTTGTTCTTCTTCTACTTCGCGGGGCACGGTTTCCGGGTGAAGGACAACCACGTGCTGGTTTGCGCCGGGGACTTGTATGCGGACCTGGAGGACGAATACGACGGGTTGCCGGTGGGGCAGCTGAAGAAGCAGGCGCGGGGGCCGTGGGACCGGATGCTGGTCATCGACGCGTGCCAGAACGACATCCGGCGGACGCGGGGTGCGGACGAGGGGATGGCCGGGGAGGACTTGACGCTGATTTTGGAGGACGGGGACGGGGAAGGCGGGGATGCCGGGGAAGGGGCGCAGGTGGTGGTGACAAGCTGCGCCGAGGGGCAGAAGGCGTTGGAGGTGAGGGAACTGGGGCACGGGCTGTTCACGTCGGCGCTGCTGGAGACGGTGAAGGAGCACGCGGCGGAGAAGCGCCGGCTGGACATGGCGGGCTTCCGGGAGGAGATGGGGGCGCGGATGGGGTCGCTGGCGAAACGGTACCGGCTGCCGGGGAAGCAGAATCCGATGTTCAAGGTGCCCGGGGAGTGCGGAATCGTGCTGCTGGAGGGGGATGGGCCCGCGCGCCCGGGGAAGGGGGCGGCCCCGGTCCTGGAAGCGGACCGGCGGTGCGTGCAGTCCGAGGGGATTCCGGGGACGGTGCGGTTCCGGTTCGATCCGGGGCCGGCGGGCGGGGCGGGAAAGGTCCGGATCGCCCTGCGCAATGCATTGACGGGGGAGGAACGGGCGTGCAAGCCGCGGCGCATGGACCGGGCGGGGGAAATCCGGATCCAGCTGGGCGGGCAGGTGCGGGGGGTGGCGACGTGGACGGTGGAGGTGTCCTGGGAGGCGGAAGGAAGCCGTCGCCAGTACGTGGGGGAGACCGAAATCGTGGTGGCGGGGGAGGGGAACGCGGGGAAGGTGGCACGGGCGCTTGGGGGCGTGCCGGGGGAGGACTGGAAGGGGTTGGAGGGAGAAGAGGCGCTGGCCGCATTGCGGCGGTGGGCATTGGGGAAAGAACGGTCCTGGGAGGCGGTGGAGTTGTACGAGGCGGACGGGGCGGGGCCGGACGAGCCGCCGGCCGCGGCGCGGACGGAGCGTCTGGCGCTGCGGCGGGGCGGCCGCCGCGTGTACGTGTTCGCCGGGGAAACGCTGCGGTTCGGGCGGGAGCATCCGCCGGAGGCCCCGAACGATTTCACGTTGCGTCCGGGGCGGGGCGGGGTGGCCGCGCCATACCGGCGGATCAGCTCGATGCACTGCCGGTTCGCGCCCGACGGGGACGGAGTCGTCCTTGCGGACGGGCGGCCGGACGGGCGGGGGGGAGGGCTGCGGCCATCCCTGAACGGGACGTGGTGGAACGGGAGGCGCGTGGAGGGCCGCGTCCGGCTGCGTCCGGGCGAGGAAGGCGAGGTGGCCTTCGGGGCCCCGCCCTCGGCATTCGGCGTCCCGCGGCTGAAGGCGAAGGTTTTGGCGGCGGCGGGATGCGCCGGGTGTCCGGAGGGCGGCCGGGGGGCATGCGGGCGTGCGGGGCGGCCGTCCCTTCTCCTGGAACGGACGGACGGGGTGGAGGAGCGTTTCCTGGCGTTGTGGGGTTGCGTGGATTGGGGAGACGTGGAGGCGGAGGGGAGAGGGCTGGCGGTTTTCCGGAAAGAGGGGGCCTTTGCGTGGCGGGAGGGAGACCGATCCGGCTGGCTCGTTCCGGGGGAGCCGGGGCCCGAGGGGCTCGGAGGGGCGGAAATCGGGACGGAGGGAAATTGGCGGAAGACGAGGAGGCCGGGGAGCCCGGGAGGCCAGGATGAGGCATGAAGACGGCGAACACGGGAAGGACGCGATGAAAGACGACGGAACGATGGATGGAACGGAGGCGGTGCAGGGAACGGGGACGGAGGGATGGGGCGGCCAAGGAGGCTTCGACGGCCGGAGCGGAACGCTGTCGGGGGGATGGACGGAAAGCGGGGACGGGCAGGTGGTGCTGGGCGGGCGGTACCGGGTGGTGCGGCGTCTGGGAGAAGGGGGCATGGGGAGCGTGTGGCTGGCGGAGGATTCGATGCTGGACGGAAGGAAGGTGGCCGTCAAGATGCTTCCGGCGGTGCTGGCGGGGAAGAAGGGGGCTTGCCGGCAGGTGAAGCAGGAAGCGCTGGTGGCGATGAAGCTGGCGCACCCGAACATCGCGACGGTGCGGGCGTTCGAAGAGGAGGAAGGCGGGGTGCCTTTTCTGGTGATGGATTACATCGACGGGGCGACCCTGGAAGAGGTCCTGGCGGAGAATGGGCCGCTGGGGGCGGAGGAGACGGTGCGCCTCCTGGGGCCGGTGGCGGCGGCGCTGGATTACGCGCACGGGAAAGGGGTGGTGCACCGGGACGTGAAGCCGGAGAACGTGATGGTGGCGAAGGACGGGACGCCGTACGTGCTGGACTTCGGGATCGCGCGGGAAATCCAGGAGACGATGACGCGGATGACGGGGAAGCTGAGCAGCGGGACGCTGCTCTACATGTCGCCGGAGCAATTGCGGGGCCGGGCGCCCCAGGCGGCGCAGGACGTGTATTCGTTCGCGGCGATGGCGTACGAATGCCTGACGGGGGCCCCGCCTTTTGCGCGGGGGCAGGTGGAATGGCAAATCATGAACGAGCCGCCGGCTCCGCTGGCGGAAGGCGTGGCGGGGGCGGTCTTGCGCGAGGGGGTGATGGCGGGGCTGGCGAAGGAGCCGGAAGGGCGGCCTGGGAGCTGTGCGGAGGTCTTGGGGACGGGGGGAAACCGTCGAAACGCCCGGGAATCCCTCGGAAAAGGGACGGCGGGAATGCGGCCGCCTGCGTGGACATGGTTGCCGGCGGTGGCGTTGCTGGCGGCGGCCATCGGAGCGGGCGTGCGGTGGGGGGCGGGACGGGCCGCTCCAAAGGAGGCGGGAGAATCGGTGGTTGCGGACGCCCCTGCCGGGCCGGAAGCGGTACCGAACGAGGGCGGGATGCCGGCGGCTCCCGCGGAGACGCGGCAAGAGGCCGGAGCCCCGGAGGGCGTGCCGCCGGAGGCGGGCGAGCCGGAGACGCCGGCGGGGACGACGAAGACGATTGCGTTGCCGCAGGGGGGGGGATTGGAGATGGTGTGGTGCCCCGGGATCGGGGAAGGAATCTGGATGGGAAAGTACGAGGTGACGCAGGCGCAGTGGAAAAGCGTGATGGGCCGGAATCCGTCGCACTGCAAAGGGCCTGACCTGCCGGTGGAGAGCGTGTCCTGGAACGACTGCATGGAGTTCGTTGAAAAACTCAACAGCATGCCCGGCATCCATTCAAGCGGGCTGGTGTTCCGCTTGCCGACGGACGCGGAATGGACGGCGGCCTGCCGTGCGGGGACGCCCATGGACGCGAAATTCCACAATCTGGCGGACGGGACGCCGATCACGAAGGGGAATCTCGACCGGGTGGCGTGGTCCGGGGAGGATTGGAACACGGGGAGCACCCATCCGGTCGGGCGGAAGGAACCGAATGCGTGGGGATTGCACGACATGTTCGGGAACGTGTGGGAATGGACGCAAACGGCGGTGGGAGACCAGTTTTCGAGCCACGGGAGCGGTGCCTTCAATCCGGCCGAAGATTACGGGGGCTGGAGGAGCGTAAACCTGGAACGGCCCGAGCACGCCTGCCGGAACCACGGTTTCCGCCTTGCCGCCGACGGCAGGACGGCGGGGAAATGAGCGGGGGCGACGAGACGACGAAAGGGCGATAGGTCGAGGCAGGGGGGCGGCAAGGAGGCGGGAGGGGGAGGAGCGGGAGGGGAGGGAGGAGACGCAAACGACGGGGGCGTTGCCCCCGAGCCCCCAGAATGCGGTGGGGAGAGACGAGGGGAGGGGAGCGCCCGCGCCGACAGGGGGGCGGAAGGGGGGATGGGGCAATGGTGGCTTGGCGGGGGGGCGGGGGGTGTGGTAGGGTGGAAAAAGATGAAGCAGAAGGAGACAGGGCGATGAAGCGGGTTGCATTGTTCGTCGGAGTGGACGAGTACGAGGACGGAAGCATCGCGCGGCTGGAGCACGCGGTGGACGACGCGGAGGCGCTGGCGGCGGTGTTCGGGACGCTGCTGGGATTCGAGCGGGTGGAGAAGTTGAGGAATCCGGACGGGCGGAAAGACATCCTGCGGAAGGTGGAGGAGGTGACGCGCGGGCTCGGGGCGGGGGACTTGTTCTTTTTCTATTTCGCCGGTCACGGGTACCGGGTGAAGGAGAACCACGTGCTGGTGTGCCGCGGGGATTCGTACGAGGACCTGGAAGACGAGTACGACGGGTTGCCGTTGGGGCAGCTGAAGAAGAAGGCGCGGGGGCCGTGGGACCGGATGCTGGTCATCGACGCGTGCCAGAACGACATCCGGAAGACGCGGGGGGCGGACGAGGGGGTGTCGGGGCGGGATCTGGCGCTGATCCTGGATGACGCGGACGGGGAGGGGGGCATTGCCGGGGAAGGGGTGCAGGTGGTGGTGACGAGCTGCAGCGAGGGGCAGAAGGCGCTGGAAGTGGGGGAGCTGGGGCACGGGCTGTTCACGTCGGCGCTGCTGGAGACGGTGAAGGCGCATGCGGTGGAACGCCGGCGGCTGGATCTGGACGGGTTCCGGGAGGAGATGGGGCGGCGCATGGGAACCCTGGCGCGGAAGTACCGGTTGCAGGGGAGGCAGAATCCGATGTTCCGGGTGCCGGGGGAATGCGGGATCGTGCTGCTGGAAGGGGAAATCGGGGGGCAGGTGCCAGTGGACAGGGGGCAGGGCGGGGGAGAAATCAGCGAGGTGGAGGTGTTGCGGGCGGAGATGGAGCGGTTGCGGGCGGAGATGGCACGGCTGGAGGCGGAACGACAGAAAGGACGGGCGGGGGCGCCCGTCCCCCCAATACGCGTGCCGTCGGTCGGGAAAGAAGCGGAAGGGGAACGGCGGGCGGGGGAGACGGCGACAATCACGCTGCCGGGCGGGGCGACGATGGAGATGGTGTGGTGTCCGGCGACGACGAGCGAGGAGTGGAAGCGCATTTCCGGCGGGAAGGACTACTTCCTGATGGGGAGTCCGGAGACCGAAAAAGGGAGGTATTATGACGAGACGCAGCGCCGTGTGAAGTTGACGCAGGGTTTCTGGATGGGAAAATACCCGGTGACGCAGGCGCAGTGGAAGAGCGTGATGGGGAGCAATCCGTCGTATTTCCATGGTGAGGACCGCCCGGTGGAGTGCGTGAGCTGGGAGAATTGCCAGGCGTTTTGCCGTGCGGCGGGGCAGGGGCTGGCGTTGCCGACGGAGGCGCAGTGGGAGTATGCGTGCCGGGCGGGCAGCACGGGGGCGTATGGGGGAACGGGGCGCCTGGAGGACATGGGATGGTTTAGGGACAACAGCGGTGATAAGACGCATCCTGTGGGGAGGAAGGCGCCGAATGCCTGGGGGCTGCACGACATGCATGGGAACGTGTGGGAGTGGTGCGCAGACTGGTCGGGGGTTTATCCCAGAGAAGAGGTGACGGATCCGAAAGGGGCTTCGTCCGGGTCGTACCGCGTGGGGCGGGGCGGGGGCTGGTGCGACGGTGCGGCCGGCTGCCGCTCGGCGCACCGCAGCTACTACTCCCCGTCCAGCACGCTCATCCGCCTGGGCTTCCGCCTCTCCAGGATCCTGTCATGAGGCAATGCGACGACCGTGGGCGCCCCTCGCCCCCCGGCGCGGGAGCGCAGGGGGCGGAGGGGAACGGCCGCGGGAGCGGCCGACGGGGAAGCGGGAGCAAGCCGGGGCGGCGCGGCGGCCCGGAAGGGCCGGTGGGCCACCGGCGGGGGGGACGAGGGTAGGCGGAGCCGCGGCGGGGAAATTGTTGCAAGGGGGAGGGGGGATGGGACGTATAAAGGAACACAGGAGAAAGAAATGAAAGGCAGCGAAGGAATGGCAGGAGGCCGGGCGTGAAGAGGGTCGGATTGTTCGTGGGCGTGGACCGGTACGAGCGGCTTCCGGAGTTGGCGGGGGCGGTGGAGGATGCGCGGGGAATGCGGGAGTTCTTCCGGGGGCGGGCGGGTTACGAGGCGACGGAGGTGCTGGAGAATCCGGGGTATCCGGGGGAGGTGGCGGAACGGATACGGGCGGCGCGGGAGGGGCTGGAGGCGGGGGATCTGCTGGTGGTGTACTTCGCGGGGCACGGGGTGGTGTGGGAGGGGGCGCCGCGGCTGCTGTGCGCAAAGGCGCACCCGGACGCGGTGCACCGGGATTCGGAGGTGCTGAAATTGCAGAACATCGCGGACGCGGCGAGGGGGGAGCAGGATACGGTGGTGATCATCGACGCATGCCAGAGCGACATCGTGCGGGAGGGGCAGGACGCGGCGAAGGAGCTGGCGGAGCTGAAGGCGAAGATGGCGGAGCAGGGGATCGTGCTGCGGGGGCTGTTCGGGTGGCTGTTCCGGAAGAGGGATTTGTCGCTGGGCGGGGCGGATGGGGCGGGGACGGGGACGGCGGCGCCGGGGGCGGGGAGGGGGCGTCGGGGGCTGTACGCGGTGCTGTTTTCGTGCCAGGGCGGGGAGACGTCGGCGGAATACGAGGGGCACGGGCTTTTCACGCGGGCGCTGCTGGAGGAACTGAACGAGGCGGCGGACGGGGGGCTGTCGGTGAAGGTGGGGGATCCGCTGCGGGTTCGGGTGGACGGGCGGATGGAGCGGTTGCTGAAGGAGCGGGGGCTGGGGGCGGAGCAGCATGCGCAGATCCATCCGGCCATCCGTCCGGTGGAAATCGTGGCGGGGCGCGCGGACAAGCGGGACGAAGCGGCCCCGGCGGCGAAAGCGGAGGGGCGCGCGCTGGAAGGGCGGGCGTTCACGTGCGGGACGGGGGGAATCCCGATGCGGTGGTGCATGGGGACGGCGTGCGGGGAGTGGAAGAAGGAACACGGGACGGACTGGTTCCGGATGGGGGCGCAGGCGGACGAGGACGGGGCGAACTGTTTCGTGCCGTGCGACGGGCGGGCGGCGGAAACGGGGCACCGGGTGCGGTTGACGCGCGGGTTCTGGATCGGGGAGACGGAGGTGACGCAGAAGCAGTGGAGGGAGGTGATGGGGACGACGGTGGCGGAGCTGTGCGCGGCGGCGCTGGCGGACGGGACGGAATACGAGTACGCGGACACGGCGTACCCGGACGAGCCGGAACGGATGACGTTCCGCGAGAGGCGGGGCGGCCGGAGTCCGCAGGAGCTGTGCTACAACACGGCGGGGGACGCGCCGGTGTATTTCGCGAGCTGGGAGGACGCGATGGCGTTCTGCCGGCGGTTGACCGAGCGGGAGGGGGAGGCGGGACGGCTCCCGAAAGGATACGAATACCGGCTGCCGACGGAGGCGGAGTGGGAGTTCGCGTGCCGTGCGGGCAGCGAGGCGACGCTGCCGACGGGGGAACCGTTCCGGATCGCGCCGGTGCGGCGGGGCGGGTCGGCGACGTTCGTCGGAAGCATGGACGCGGTGGCCCTGGAGGAAATCGCGTGGTACGGGGGCAATTCGAGCGTGGGCTGGGACGGGCGGGGGCCGGACACGGACAACTGGGAGCGGCACGGGAAGCGCAAGCGGCATCCGGGAGGGAGGGCGGCGCAGCGGTCGGTGTACGGGAAACGGGCGAACGCGTGGGGCATACGGGACATGCTGGGGAACGTCTGGGAATGGTGCCTGGACTGGTTCGACCGGTATCCGGCGGGCGGGGGCGTGGACAGCGATCCGTTCCAGGCGCGGCGGCCGGGAGGGCTGGCGGGGCGGGTGGTCCGGGGAGGATGCTGGTACTCGGACGCGCAGGAATGCCGTCCGGCGGCGCGGTGGCGCCACGAACCGGGGTTCCGGCAGTGGACGGTGGGGTTCCGGGTGGCTCTGGCGCCCGAGGTGAAAGTGGAAGGAATGTGAGGTTATGAACGACGGACGGGCAGGAAGAGGGTCGTTGGGGGGGATGTCCATGGGCGGGGACGGGGGCGGCCGTGCGCCGCAGGGGGGGGCCGCGGAAGGGAGCGGGGACCGTGGAAGCCGCAAGGTCCGCGGGCCGCTGGGGACGTTTTGGCGTGCCGTCGCGGACGGGGTGGCGGAAATCCGGTGGGAGTTGCCGGAGGGGACGGCGCGGGAGGCGGCGCGGGCGTTGGCCGCGGCGTCGGGGTTGCGCGGGCATGTCCGCAAGTTCCTGTACCATTCGGACGGGACGGTGTCGCTGGCGGACAGCGCGGTGGGAGCGGACGGGCAACGGCGCGACGAGGAGAGCCTCGAGGCGTGGCGGGAACGCCAGGAGGGGAGCGCGGTGGCGGCGGGGGAGGTGTTCGCCTTCGTGCACGCGATGGCGGAGATGCTGGATGCGGCGGCGAAACTATCGTGCATTCCGCAACGGTTCGTGCCGGGATGCATCCGGGTGCTGACGGACGCGGACGGGGGGCGGGAATACATGATGGAGGAGTTCGCGGTCGCGGACGCCGTGCGCCGCGCGCTCCGGACGGCAGGGCGTCCGACGGACGAGGAGGCGGGCGATGCGGTCTGGCGGGCTCCGGAGCGGCAAGCGGGGGCGGCGGCGACGGCGGCTTCGAACCAATGGGCGCTGGCGCGGATGGCGTACTGGATGCTCCTTCCGGGCCGGATGGAGGACGGGGCGCCGCGGACGCTCCGCAAGCTCGACGCGGGACAGAACGCGGCGCTGAAGCGGGCGCTCTCGCCGGACCCGGCGGCGCGGTTCCGGCGGTGCGCGGACTTCGCGGCCATGCTGGAGACGGGGAAGCTGCCGGGAAGCGGGGGGGCCGGGCGGCGCATCGGGGCCGTGGCGGCGTTGCTGGTGGCGGCGGGGGTCGCGGCGGGGGCGTGGTGGGTGTGGCGGACGCTGGAGAACCGGGCCGAGCTGCGGATATCCGGAGGCGGGGGGCCTTTGGAGGCATTGCCGGAAAAGACGCTGTCCGAGGAGGCGCGGGCGAAGTTGGAGGAAGCCGTGTCGGCGAAGACCGCCCGGGACTGGGCGGCATGCCTGGCGGCGGCGCGCGCGGTGCTGGCGGAAGACCCGGAACACGGGCAGGCGCGGGCGCTGGCGGCGGAAGCGGAGGAGGCGTCGGCCCCCTGGCTGCGCATCGAGGCGGACCGGCCGGGGGCGTGGATCGTGCGGGCGGGGACGAAGGTCCGGCTACCGACGAGCGTCCGTCTGGAGCGCGGGGCCAAGGCGGGGCCGTGGGACGTGCGGGCGGAGGACGGGGGGCGGACGTGGAGCGGGTTCGTGCCGGAATTCACGGTGGACGCGGAATGGACTGGGGAGCGGACGCGCCTCGTGCGCCTGGCGGCGGGGGAGGCCGGGGCGGGGACGGAACGCAAACGGCGGACGGTGCGGCTGCCGGGCGGGAAGACGTTCGCGATGATCTGGTGCCCGCCGGGCACGTTCCGGACGGGGGGGCACGAGGTGCAGCTGACAAAAGGGTTCTGGCTGGCGGAGCACGAGTTCACCGTCGGCGAGTGGAAGACGCTCCGGGCGCGCTCGCCATCATCCATCGCCGCGTGGAACAACCGGCGGAAACATCCGGCGCTGGACGGGGTGGACGGGCGTCCGGTGGACAACGTTCCGTGGGACGAGTGCCAGTCGTTCATCGGGGAGCTGAACGCGAGCGGGTGCGATTTGGATCTGGAGTTCCGGTTGCCGACGGAGGCGGAGTGGGAGTACGCGAGCCGGGCGGGCGGGACGGAGGGGGACGGGGAGACGCCGGACGCCGAGGCGTGGTACGAAAAGACGGCGAAATCCGTGCGGGTGATCGACCGGGAGACCAACGTCGTGACCACGGAAACCGTTCCGCCGCATCCCGCGGGAGAGAAGAAGGCGAACGGATGGGGCTTTTTCGACATGCTCGGCAACGTGTCGGAGTGGTGTTCGGACGAGTGGGAACCGGGGTGGTGGGAACGCCAACCGGCGGGCGTGCTGGTCGATCCGTCCGGGCCGCAGCACGGGGAGGGGCACGTGGTGCGCGGAGGCAACGTGCGGAGTCCGGCGCGGGACTGCACGCGGTCGGCCCGGGCGGGGGCGCCGAAGGCGGAAGACGGCTTCGGGCGGATCCTGGCCCCGTTGCAGACGGAAGACCGGACGTACCATCTGGTGGGATTCCGCCTGGCGGCGGACGAGACGGACTGAGCGAGGGCAAAGGAGAAAACGATGGAAAACAACGGCATGGACGGCGGACGGGGAATGCGGCGCGGTTCGCTCGGGTCGATGGGTGGTGGCTGCGGAGGGGCGGCGCGGCGCGAAATGCATGCCTCGATGTCGATGTCCGACATGGAGGAGGGAGGGCGGCGGGAGGCCGCGGCCTTGGACATCGGTCCGGGGGATTGGATCGGGAACTACCGGGTGCTGGAGAAGCGCGGATCGGGGGCGTTCGGGACGGTGTATCTCGGGGAAGACCCGGACACGGGGATGAAGGTGGCCATCAAGGCCCTGCATCCGGAAAGCGATCCGCGGAAGGCGCGTGCGCGCAAGGAGCGGCTGCGGGACACGTTCCGGCTGGTCCACGGCCTGAACAACGACCACATCGCGGACCCGGTGCGGGTGGAAGAGCCGGAGGAGGGGCCGCTGGCGGGGAACGCGTTCACGGTGATGCGCTTCGCGCCGGGCGTGCCGCTGTCGGAGTGGCGGCGCGCGCACGGCGGGGCGGCGGGAACGCTGCCGTTCGGCATGGCGGTGGAGATCTGCCGGCAGATCGCGGACGCGCTGGACTCGGCGCACGCGCGGCGGGGCGGGGCGGACGGGGTGGTGCACCTGGACATCAAGCCGGACAACGTGATGGTCGAAGAGCGGGCGGGCGGGGAGCTGCACGTCCAGGTGCTCGACTTCGGGCTGGCGCACCGGATCGATCCGGACGCGGGGCCGGTGCACGGGGTGGGGACGCCGGAATACATCGCGCCGGAAATCTGGGAGGCGCGGGAGGCGCCGGACGGGAGGGCGGACCAGTATTCGCTGGCGTGCGTGCTGCACGAGCTGCTGGCGGGGGAGCCGCCCTTCGCCGGGGTGTTCGCCGCGGCGTGGCGCAAGGCGGAGAGCCGCCTGCCGCCGGGCGCGGACGAGGACGAACGGCTGGCGGCGCTGCGGGAAGCGGCGCTGCGGACGGGCGAATCGGTGGTGTGCCGCGCGGCGCCGCCGGCGTGCGGGGCGCTGGACCCGGCGCGGGCGAAGGCGCTGCTGCGCGGGCTGGCGAGGGACCCCGCGGAGCGTTACGCGACGTGCGGGAAGATGGTCGAAGCGGTGCGGCGCGGCGGCGCCGGGGCGCGGGCATGGCTCTCGCTCGCGGTGGCGGGGCTGGTTTTGGCCACAGGCGGCGCGGGGCTTTCCGCCTGGCAATGGCTCGAAAGCGAACGGAACCGGACGGTGGTGGAAATCTCCACCGAAATCGAGAAAAAGGGCGGTTTGTCGCGGATTGCGGAATTGCGGGGGAAAGCCGACGCGGGAGATGCCGATTCCGCACACGAGCTGGGGCGGCGCCTGGCCGAGGGGATCGGGGTGGACAAGGATCCGGGGGAAGCGTTGCGGCGCTTCGAAGAGGCCGCGGGGCGCGGCCACGCGGAGGCGATGTTCCGGGCCGGGAAATGCTTCGCCGAGGGATTCGGGACGGAGCCGGACGCGGCGAGGGCGGCGGAGTGGTACCGGAAGGGGAGCGAGGCCGGGAACGCGGAATCCGCCGGGGCCTACGCGGAATGCCTGTGGGACGGGCGCGGGGTGCCGCAGGACCGGGCGAAAGCGGAGGAGGTCGCGCGGAAAGCCGTCGGGGACGGTGTGGCGTCCGCCCAGCGGGTGGCCGGTCTCGCGTTCGTGGAAGGCGTCGGGCCGGAACACAATCTGGAGAAGGGGGCGGGGCTGGTGGCGCTGGCGGCGGAAGCCGGACACGTGCAGGCGCGGTACGACTACTCGCGGCTCCTGGAAAACGGGATGGGCGTCCCGAAAAGCCCGGAGCGGGCGGCGTACTGGTCGCATCTCGCCGCGGACGGGGGGCTGCCGGCGGCGCAGCTCGACATGGCGGAACGGTGCGCGGAGGGGCGCGGGGTCGCGCAATCCCCGTCGGAAAGCGAACGCTGGCTGCAACTGGCCGCGCGGGGCGATCCGGCGGCGGCGGCAAGGAAGCGCGAGGCGCTGGCTTCGGCCTCCCGGGAACGGGATCGCGCGGCGGCCGCCGAGGCGGAACGCGCCCGGGCCGAGGCGGCGGACCCGTTTTTTAGGCTCCGGCAACGGACCCGGTACGGGGAACCGGCGGCGGTGTTCGAGCTGGCCAAGCGCCTGGACGACGGGCTGGGAATGGAGCAGGATCCGGCGGAGGCGGTACGGTGGTGGAAGGAGCTCGCGGAAATGGAGGAGATCGACAGGGCCGACGTCCAGCGCCGCGAGGAGGCCTGGGGGCGGTACGGGTTCCATCTGTACGAGGGCAACGGGACGCGCCAGGACGTGGCGGCGGCCGTCCCGTGGCTGGAGAAGTTCGCGGCCGGCGTGAAGTCGGCGGAAACGCTGTCCTTCTCGGTGTGGACGGTCCCGACGGCGAAGAGCGGGCCGGCGGAGCCTGAATGGGCGACCGACCGCAAGCAGGTCCAGCGGGGCCGCGCGTGCTGGATCCTCGCGCAATGCCGCGACACGGGGACGGGCTGCGCGAAAAGCGCATCCAAGGCCAACGAGTGGCTCGAAACGGGCGGGGAGACCGGGAACCGGGATTGCCTGGACGAGCTGGTGCGGCGCGTGTCGGACGGGCGCTTCACGATGCTGCAGACCGAGAAGGCCGTGTGGTACCGGCGCGCCGCGGACGCCGGAAACGAGGAGGCGAAGGAACTGCTGGCGGACGTGCTGCGCGGCGGCAGTGGGATGAGGAAGGGGACGCCGGCGAAGGCATCGGCGGACGGCGGCGGGGCGGAGGCGGAGGCGCTCTACGCGGAGGGGTGCCGGTACCGCGACGGGAAGGGCGTGGCGAAGAACACGGCGAAGGCCGTCGAACGCTTCCGGGCCGCGGCCGGGAAAGGCCATGCCGGGGCCCAGGCCGAAATGGGCGTGCGGTACGAGGACGGGGACGGCGTGCCGAGGGATTTGCGGCAGGCGGCGGAATGGTACCGCAAGGCCGCGGCCCAGGGGCACAACGGTGCGAAATGGCGGTTGGCCTTCGTGGAGGACATGCTGGGCGGCGGCACGGGGCCGGACGGGGCCACGGCGGAGGAACTCCACGCGGAAGCCTTCTGCTACCTGAACGGCAACGGGATTCCCCGGAACGACGCCAAAGGGGCGGCCTGCTTGCAGAAGGCCGCGGAGAAGGGGCTGGCCAAGGCGCAGTACGCGCTGGGGGTGTTGTACCGCGAGGGACGCGGGGTCCCGCGCGACCTGGCGCGGTCGGCGGAATGGACCCGCAAGGCCGCGATCCAAGGGCACGTCGATGCCCAGATGAACCTCGCCGTGGCCTGCAGCCGCGGGGACGGCGTGCCCCGGGACGAGGCGCAGGCCGCGTCCTGGTTCCGCAAGGCGGCGGAGCAGGGAAGCGCCGAGGGGCAGTACGCCTACGGCGCGCGGCTGTACGACGGCAAGGGCCTCCGGCAGAACCAGCCCGAGGCCGTGCAGTGGTTCCGCAAGGCCGCCGCACAGGGGCACGCCGGCGCGAAGAGCGTGCTGAGACAACTTGGAATGTGACAAAAACGGAGGAATGGACATGGACGGAATGCGGAAACAACACGGGCGCGGATCGTACGGGGACGAAGGGCCGGAGGGCGGCGGGAACGGAGGATGGAACGGGAATGGCGGACCGCAGGGGCCGGGGACGCCCCGGCGAATGTCCCTGGGCGGCGAAGACGGAAGCCGCGGCGGCTCCGTCCGTGCGGGCGGGAACCGTGGCGGGTACCGCGGATCGATGGGGGACGACGGCGGCGCCGGGAGGCCGCGGGAGGGCGGCGGGCCGGGAAGCCTGAGAACCCTCGCCGAGTGGCGGGACGAGATGCTGCTGGCGGGAGGAATCCCCAAGGAGACGGCGTTCGCCGCCGCTTTGGCCCTCGCCAGGCGCATGGACTCCCTCGGGAAAAACGCCGCCGCATTGTCGGGGCTGTGCCCGGAAGCGGTCGCCATCGAGACGGCTTCGGACTGGCGGCGGGCGCCGGAAGTCACGGGGTTCGTCCGGAACGCCGACGGGGCGGACGAGGAGCCGTACCGGATGGCGGACGGGAGCGGGAATGCACGGAGAGCGGCGCGCCATGCCCTCGCGTGCATCCTGCACGAACTGCTCACGGGAATGCGGCCCTCGCCGGCCTACCGCCGGATCCCGGGGCTTTCGGCGAGCCAGAACCGGGCGTTCGGCAAGGTGTACGGGGGGGGCGGCGGCGGCTCGTACGCATCGCTCGTGGCCGACGTGCGCGCAGGACGCGACGGGCGCGGGTGGATTCCCGTCGCGGCGGCCGTCGGCATCCTCGCCGCGGCGGCGGGCGGATGGCACCTCTGGGAAGGCATCCGGGCGCACCGGGCGGAGGAACTGGAACGGCTCCGGGAAACCGCGGAAAAGTCCGCCGGCGGCGATGAATCCCAGGTGGATATCCTGACGCGCGAGGCCGAAGGCGGCGACCGGGACGCGAAGGCGGAACTCGCGCGGCGCTACGAGGAAGGGAAAGGCGTGGAGGCCGACGCCGGAAGCGCCTTCGAATGGCGTCGGAAGGCGGCGGAAGACGGCGACGTTGCGTCGATGGTTCTCACAGGGCGCGCCCTGGCGTCGGGGAACGGGGTGGAGAAGGACGAAGCGGCGGCGGCGGCGTGGTTCCGGCGCGCGGCGGAAGGCGGCGACGCGGAGGGGCGCGAGGCGTACGCGGAATGCCTGTGGGAGGGCCGTGGCGTGAAGCAGGACCGCGATGGAGCGTTCCGGTGGGCGGTGCTTGCGGCCGAACAGGACCGTCCCGCGGCGCAACGCATCGCCGCGCTGTGCTTCCGCGACGGCATCGGGACGGAGGGCGACCTCCGCAAGGCCGCCAAGTGGATGAAGCGGGCGGCGGAGGCGGGCGACGTGCCGGCGCAGTACGGCTGGTCGCAGTTGCTCGCGCACGGCACCGGGGTGCCGGCGGACCCGGCGGAAGCCTTCGCCTGGGCGAAGCGCGCGGCGGAAGCGGGAATGCCCGAAGCCGAGACCTTCGTCGGCGAGTGCCTGGCCGGCGGCGTCGGCGTCCCGACGGCCGATCCGGCGGAGGCGGTCCGCTGGTACCGGCGGGCGGCGGAACGCGGATACGCGCCCGCGCAGAGCTTGCTGGGGAACCATCTCGTCATGGGCATCGGGGTCGCCAAGGATTGTGCCGCGGGGGTGGCCTGGCTGGAAAAGGCCGCCGCGCAGGACTACGGGCTCGCGTTCTCCAATCTCGCCCGCTGCCACGCCGAGGGCTGGGGCGTGCCCCAAAATCCGCGCAAGGCGGCCGAACTGCTCCGGCGGGGGGCGGAACTCGGCGATGCCGACTCCATGGGCGAGTACGGGGCCTCGCTGATTGCCGGGAACTACGTCGCGAAGAATCCCGCGGAGGGACTCCGCTGGCTGGAGAAGGCCGCGCGGAGCGGCCGCGCCGACATGCAGATGGCGCTCGCCAACGTGCTGCTGCAGGGGCTGGCGGGACGCGCGGACCCGGCCAAGGGGCGCGAATGGCTCGAAAAGGCCGCCGAGGGCGGTTTACCGATGGCCCAGATGCAGCTCGGCATCCTCCTGAAGGGCGAGAATCCCGCCCGGTCGTTCGACCTGCACCTGGCGGCCGCGAAGGCCGGGGTCGTGGTTTCCCAGAGCCAGCTCGGCGACTACTATTATTCCGGAATCGGAATCGACCGCGACTACGCCGAGTCCGTGCGCTGGTACCGTGCGGCGGCGGAAGCCGGGGACGCCAATGCGCTGCTGGGCATGGGAAACGCCTGCGAACGCGGGTATGGGACGCCCGCCGACAAGCGCGAGGCGCTGCGGTGGTACAAGGCCGCCGCGGCGTCCGGCGTCAAGGCCGTCGAGGATGCCGCCAAGCGCTGCGTCGCGCGCCTCTCCGCGGACGGCGCCGGCGACGCCTCCGACGCGGCGGACGCCCTCCGTCTCTTCCGCGAACGCGCCGGGACCGGGGACGTCCTCGCGATGTACGAACTCGCCCAGCGCCTCGATGCCGGAAACGGTGTCCCCAAGGACCCGCGCGAAGCCGTCCAGTGGTGGCGGAAGATCGCGGAAATCCCTCAGCTCCGCAAGGATGTCGGGGCGCTCCAGATCGGCGCGTGGGTGCAGTACGGCATCCACCTGCTCGACGGCGACGGCGTGGCGCGCGATCCGAAAGAAGCCGCCAAGTGGCTGGAACTGGCCGCCGGCGACTGGGACGAACGGACCGAGATGGGGCTGGGCGACGCGAACCTCAAGCTCAAGGCGCTCGCCTGCCGGCGGCTCGCGGAATGCTACGACAAGGGCATCGGCGTGCCGCAGGATTCGCGGAAGGCGTTCGGATGGTACCAGGCCGGCGCGCTCAACGGCGACGTCGAATGCAATCTGGAAACCGGCGACCGGTATGCGGACGGAAGGGCCGGCCACCAGGACACCTTCGGCCCCCAGCGGTGGTACGAGCGCGCGGCGAACAAGGGGTCGGCGGAGGGGGCGTACAAGGCCGGGCTCACCTACGCGCGGATGGGGAAACTGTACCGTTCCAAGGCGGAGCAGTGGCTCCAGAAGGCCGTGGAGATGGGACATCCCAAGGCGGAAGCCGCGTTGCGGGACCTGCGCAACGGGACGCTCCAGCCCGCCCCCTCGCCGAAAGCGGCCGCCCCGGCCGCGGTTTCCGCGGCGGAGGCGCACAACAAGGGATACGCCGCCGCGCAGCGCGGGGCGTTGGCCGAGGCGGTGAAGTGGTACCGGCAGGCGGCGGAACAGGGCTTCGGCCCCTCGTGCGTGAACCTCGGGCTGGCGTACTACCACGGACAGGGCGTCGCCCGCGACTGGACCGAAGCCGTCAAGTGGTTCCGCAAGGGGACCGAGGCCGGCCATGTCGAGGCCCGGTACAACCTCGCCACCTGCCTCCTCAACGGGCGGGGCGCGCGGAAAGACGCCGCCGAGGCCGTGCGCCTGTTCCGCATTTCCGCCGCCCAAGGCCATGCCAAGTCCCAGCACAGCCTCGGCGCCTGCCTCTACAACGGCGACGGCGTCCGCCAGAACCGCACCGAAGCCGTCCAGTGGTTCCGCAAGGCCGCCGCCCAAGGCAACGCCGACTCGAAGGACGCCCTCCGCCAGCTGGGCCTCCGGTGAGACCGGCCCGGGCAAGACATGGCGCATCTCCGGTTTGTGCCCCCTCCTCCCTTCCGCCTCGACTTTTTGGGGGGATGGCAAGGCCCCTGGTGGGGCGAACCGTCCCCGGCGAGCCGGGGTGGAAGGGGTCAGGAGGTCTGGAAAACCGGCAAGAACGGCTCGGCGGGGACGCATCGCCCCACCATGCGCTTCGCGCGGGAACAGGCAAGCTTGGATTGGTCCGTCCCTTGCACAAACCGGAGATGCGCCCCCCCGGACAGGGCGCCGGATGTTTTGGGTTGAACGGGGGTGGCGGGAAGGCAAGGTGGGGAAAAGCAGGAGCGAGAAAATGAAGAAACGGGCATTGTTCGTCGGCGTGGACGAGTACGAGGACGGGAGCATCGCGGATTTGGAATACGCGGTGGAGGACGCCTACGGGCTGGCCTCGGCCTTCGAGACGCTGCTCGGGTTCGACCGGGTGGAGAGGCTCCGCAACCCCCGGGGAAAGAAGGACATCCTCCGGAAGGTCCGCGAACTGACGGCCGGGTTGGGGAAAGGCGACCTGTTCTTCTTCTTTTTCGCGGGGCACGGGTTCCGGGTGAAGGACAACCACGTGCTGGTGTGCGCGGAGGACGAGTACCGCTACCTCGAAGACGAGGACGACGGGTTGCGCATGGGGTTGCTCAAGGCGGAAGCGCGGGGGCTCCCGTCCCCCCAATACGCGTGCCGTCGGTCGGGAAAGAAGCGGAAGGGGAACGGCGGGCGGGGGAGACGGCGACGATCGCGCTGCCGGGCGGGGCGACGATGGAGATGGTGTGGTGTCCGGCGACGACGAGCGTGGAGTGGAAGCGCATTTCCGGCGGGAAGGACTACTTCCTGATGGGGAGTCCGGAGACCGAAAAAGGGAGGTATGATGACGAGACGCAACACCGTGTGAGACTGACGAAAGGTTTCTGGATGGGGAAATACCCGGTGACGCAGGCGCAGTGGAAGAGCGTGATGGGGAGCAATCCGTCGTATTTCCATGGTGAGGACCGCCCGGTGGAGTGCGTGAGCTGGCGGGAATGCCAGGCGTTTTGCCGTGCGGCGGGGCAGGGGCTGGCGTTGCCGACGGAGGCGCAGTGGGAGTATGCATGCCGGGCGGGCAGCACGGGGGCGTATGGGGGGACGGGGAGGCCGGAGGACATGGGATGGTTTGGGGACAACAGCGGGGAAAGACTCACCCGGTTGGTCGGAAGGCCCCGAATGCGTGGGGGCTGCACGACATGCACGGGAACGTGTGGGAGTGGTGCTCGGACTGGTATTATGGGGATTATCCCAGCGGAGAGGTGACGGATCCGACAGGGGCCTCGTCCGGGTCGAACCGCGTGAGGCGGGGCGGGTGCTGGGACGACTACGCCCCTGTCTGCCGCTCGGCGGACCGCTACGCCAGCGACCCGTCGAGCACGAGCAACGGCCTGGGCTTCCGCCTCTCCTGGAGCTCGTCCTGAGGCAACGACACGACCGTTTCTGTGGCTCCGCAGACGTTTCCCTCCCACATGGTCGCGCGGAAGCGCGACCCCGGTGCGCTCTCCACGGGGAGGGCCGCACTTCTGCGCGTCCGCGAGCGACACAATGGATTGAGGCCACACTGTTTCATAGACCTCTCCAGCCGTTCCGGAACCTTGTGCGCCGTGAAGATTGACAAAGAACCCAAACCGGCAAAAAATCCACTGCCATGAACAGGAAAGAAATCGTCACGGCGTTCAGGGATGTCCTGGACGGGTCGAAACTGGCGCACAAGGTCGATACGGCCATACGACCCGGCTCCATCGTCATCCGTTTGGGCTTGAAGTGCGGGGGCCGGATCGGCCTCGTATGGGGGCTCTTCGAGTTCAAAGGCACGGGAATCCGCATCTATGGCGTCGCTCCCGGCCTCGGCGAAGCGAAGAACTTCCCCGAGTTGTCCAAGCTCCTGGCGATGGTCAACCGCGGCATGGCGGCGGGCTGTTTCGAGTTCGAAGCGGCCAGCTACCAAATCCGTTTCAGGCATTTCGCCGACTGCACGGGGTTTGCGGAGGTCCCCGCGGGATTCGTCTGCGACACCCTGCTGCTGCCCTTCGAGATGTTTGCCCGCCACGGGGACTCCTTCGTGGCCCTCGAAGAGGGGTTCCCCGACGCTTCGCTTGCCTTCGGCATGGCCCGCACCGACGGCGGATTCGATGTCCCCGGATGCAATCCCGGCGACACCGGGGAGCCCGGGATGGACAAGGATGCCATCTTTGCCGCCGTCATGCGGTATCTGGAGGCCGTGGGGGCCGAATGCGAGGTGGAGACCACCCCGGACGGATACACCCTGTCCTGTCCGGCGTCCGGCACGGGGAGCCCGCTCAAGGCCGTTCCGCAAACGTTCGAGATATGGGGGACGCACCTGGCCGTCAGCGCGCATTGCCCCGTCCAGGCCGCGCCCGGGCACGTCGCCGAAACCGCCAAGTTCCTGGCGTTGGCCAACTACAACCTGATTCCGGGCCGTTTCGACCTCGACGTGGCGACGGGGAAGGTTTGCTACCGCCACTGCGTCGACTGCGCGGGGTTCGCGGAGCTGCCCATCGAAACGCTCTCCCGCTTCTGCCCGATCCCCTGCCTGATGCTCCGGCAATACGGCGACGCCATCGCCGCCGTGGCCACTGGGCGGAGCGATGCCGAATCGGCGCTGGCCCAAGCCAAGAAGAAAGGGATGTGAGCGGGAAGCCCCGGCTTCCCGTTTCCGTCCGAGCGGTTTCCCGGGCGGCCCGGGACGGCAAAAACCGCGGGGCGGAAGTTTTCCAATGATTGGAAAAAAATTTCGGCCGTTTTCCAATGATTGGAAAAAAGTTTCGGGGGGCCGCCGGGGGCTTTGCGGGGAGCGGGACGGGCGCCGTCAGGAGCGCGCGGGGCGGAGGACCAGGACGGTGAGGGCCGGGCGGTGGAACAGGCGGAAGGGGAGGCCGTTCCATTGGGAGGCGCCGGGGGAGACGTGGAGGGTGGTCGTCGGGGAGAGGGGGTAGAGGCCGGAGAGGTGGCCTTCGTTGAAGGCGGAGACGACGAGGTCGAGGGGCGGGAACTGTCCGGCATGGGTGTGCCCGGAGAGGATGAGGTGGACGGGGGCCTCCTCCAGGGGGGCGAGTTGCGTGGGGCGGTGCTTGAGGAAGATGCGGTAATCGCCGGGGAGGGGCGGGGCCGCGGAGAACCCGGAGGTGGCCAGGCGGGAGGGGAGGGTGGCGCCGGATTGTTCGTCATCCATGCCGGAAACCAGGATGCGCGCGGCGCCGCGGGGGATGGCGGCGGTCCGGCCGTCGAGCATCTCCATGCCGAGGGAGGCGTAGATGGCGGACCAGTCGGGGGAGAGGGCGGGGGGATACCATTCGTGGTTGCCGGTGCAGGCGTAGAGGCCGTCCGGGGCGCGGAGTCCGGCCAGGGGCGCCAGGGCGGGGGCGAAGCGGGCGGGGGCGCCGTCGGCGTAGTCGCCGGTCAGGCAGACGAGGTCGGGGGCCGCGGCGTTGGCGCGGCGGACGATGGCGCGGGTCCGCCACGCCCCGGCCATCGGGTCGGCGTGGATGTCGGAGAGGTGGAGGATGCGGTAGCCGTCGAGAGCCGGGGAAAGCCCTTCCACGGGGACGTCGAGGACCTCCACCCGGGGCGGGAGGATGGCCGTGGCGAAGGACGCCAGCACGAGGATGGCCGCGGCGGCGGAGAGCACGGCGGCGGCGCGCCGGAGGGGGAATGTTGCCGCCGGGCGCCCGGCAATCCGGCGGACGAGGAGGACGGGCAGGCGCAGGAGCCACCAGGCGAGGTGCCCGACGAAGAGGAGGGTGGTGAATCCGCGCAGGAGGTGGAGCGCGGCGTAGAGGGGGGCGGGGATGTCGGGCATGAACCAGCTTCCCCCCACCAAGCGGAGGATGGGCTCCTTGGCGGCGTCGGCCAGGAGGACGGCGACGCAGGCCGCCCGCCAGGGCCGGGAAAGCCGCAGGGGGCGGACGAGGAGGAACCAGAGTCCGATGTCCACCAGGACCGGACGGACGAACGCGATGGCAAACCACAGGTACATGCCCGGAAGGGTGGGGAAGGCGGGAGGGGATGTCAAGAAGGTTTGGTTCTTCGGGAATTATAGTGGACGGGGAGGATTGCCGAGAGATCGTGGAGAGATATTTGGAGCATGGAGAACGCGCGAGCATTCGCCCCCCTCCGAGAGGGGGGGGCCGCCCGGAGGAAGATGGCTTGAGGATTGCGAGCGCGGAGCGGAAGGAAAGGGCGGCGGGGGGAGTACTGCGGGGGGCCGTGGATGCAGGCTTTCGCATTCGCCATCTGCGGAGGAATTGATTCTTTTGTTGCGGTGTGAAGTCGTGATTGCCGCGACGGCCGACCGCAGTACTCCCCCCGTCGCGGCCCCTGCCGCTTGTCGTTTGCCATCCATCCGCTTTCCATTCATGGCCGCGCCACCCCCCTCTCGGAGGGGGGCGGGGCCTGTCGCCCTTCTTGCTCCTTGCATTCGTGGGATTCCAGAGGTGGTTCCACGATAATCCCCGTAGGACCGAAGGTTTGCGGAGGGGGGTGTTCATGGGGGGAATGGTGCGGTAAATGCGCGGATTGGCGCGGAGTTTTCCGTAATTGCAAAAGTGGATGGGGGGAGGGCGCGGGGAGGGGAGTCGGATGGGGCGGAGGGTGGCGAAAAAAAGGTGGGGAAAAGAAGCTTTGGCGGCTTGACGGGGCGGGGGAGGGGTGGGTATAAACGGGGGCGTCGGCCGGGGCATGGTCGCCCGGGCCGGACAATTGCTTCGACATCGCGACGACGGAGATGGTGAACGTTATGAAGAAGAGTTTGTGGACTTCCGCGGGCCTCGCGGCCGCGGTCGCGGCCCTCTGCGCGCTTCCCGCGGCGGCGGACCAGGTGGATGACGATTTCGCGTTCGCGTCGGGGTTGGTCTCCTTCGAGCCTTCCTTCGCGGACTTCGCCCAGAAGGTCGTGGACAATCTCACCGCCAAGGACCCTTCCCTCAAGGACCGCGCGAAAATCGTCCAGGCGGAAATCTTCATCAAGCGCCGCGACTTCGACAAGGCGGAGGCGCTCATCAACGAGCTCGGGGCCTCGAACCCGAAGGCGCAGGCGATCAGCCTCTCGCTCGGCATGAACTATTTCGCAATCGGCAACACGGACAAGGCCCGCGCGCTCTACGACGCGTTCTTCAAGCAGTACGAGGGCCGCGAGCCGACGGACCCGGACGTGAAGCTCCGCTACCGCGACGCCGCCTACCACTACGCGCAGATGCTCGAAATGGCCGGCGACCCGCTCGGCGCCAGCGCCTGCTACAAGCGGGTGGAGGACATCGAAAGCGACCGCGGGACGAAGCGCTCGATGCAGATCCGCCGCGCGCAGATGCTCGTCAAGGCCGCGGAACAGCGCGGCGGCGACGAGCGCAACAAGCTGCTGGACGAGGCGGTGAAGATCTGCGAGGACCTGCAGTGGGGCGGGCTGGACATGCAGTTCGTCGACTCGGTCGTGGTGCTCGCGAACGTGGAACTCGCCCGCGGCAACCGCGAGAAGGCGCGCAACGTGCTGGCGAAGAACATGGACATCATCAAGCCCATCGACGACTCGCTCGCGGAGATGGGCCTCTCGATGAAGGACAGCCCGATGGCCGGCGCCCGCTCGCTGCGCGGCCGCCTCCTGAAGGAGGACGCGGACGCGGCGGCGAACGACCCGTCGAAGACGGACGAGGCCATCAAGCTCTACTCGCAGGCGCTGACGGAATACTACAACGTCTTCGTGAAGTACGGCGACAGCTCCTGGGGCCCGACGGCCGGCATGATCGCCAAGGAAATCAAGGGCATCCTCGAAAGCAAGTACGGCAAGACCGTCAAGATCAGCCTCCCCGAGAACCTCTCCAGCCAGGCGGCGGGGACGGAGTTCGCGATGGCCGACAACCTCTTCCGCCAGCAGAAGTACGAGGAGGCCGCCGCCGAGTACCTCAAGGTCCTGGAGCAGTTCCCCGAGGCGGGCGACCTCTCGGTGGGCGCGCTCGCGCAGCTGCTGCAGTGCTACATGAACCTCGAACGCCCCTTCGACGCCAAGATGGTCGCGAACTACCTCGGCGAACGCTTCGCCAAGAAGAGCCCCATCCCCGCCAAGGGCCTCGTCTCCGCCGGCGCGCTCTACGACAAGAAGGGCGACGCGGGCATGAGCAAGTACATCTTCGACGCCTACCTCAAGTACTGCCCCGACGACGCGCAGGCCGGCAAGATCCTCTTCTGGCTCGCCTCCAAGGCCGAGCAGGCCGGCAACATGAACGAGGCCAACGAGTACCTCGCCAAGATCATCACCGACTACAAGGAGGACCAGAACTATCCCAAGGCCCTCAGCAAGCGCGCCTGGAAGGCCTACGCCGACCAGGACTACGAGGGCACCATCGAGGGCATGAAGCTCTACATCGAGGAGTCCACCCCCAGCCCCAACCGCGCGCAGGCCATGTTCGCCCTCGGCGCCAGCTACCGCGCGCTCGGCAAGCTCCCCGACGCCGTCAAGCAGTTCAACGCCCTCGTCAACGCCATCACCCCCGAAAACAACCCCTACGGCAACACCCCCGAGGACCGCGAGCGCAACAAGAAACTCCTCGAGCAGGCCCGCTTCTACCTCGCCTTCTGCATGAGCCGCCTCGAAATGCCCGACCCCGCCAAGTCCAAGGCCATGAAGCTCGCCGCCATCCAGAAGCTCGACGCGTTCATCAACGACTATCCCCAGTCCACCCTCGGCGCCAAGGCCCTCAACCTCAAGGGCGCCCTCCAGATGGCCGTCGGCGACGCCGGCGCCAACGACACCTACGCCCGCCTCGCCCGCGAGTTCCCGGACACCGACGAAGGCAAGAACGCCCAGTTCGCGCGCATCGACGGCGCCCTCGGCCTCGGCCGCACCGACCAGGCCAAGGAAGCCCTTTCCGCGATGCTTGCCAACGCCAAGTCGTACTCGGTGGACGAGTTCGTGCGCGTCGGCCAGGCGATGCTGGAGCACGAGCAGTGGGGCGAGGCCGCGCAGGCCTTCCAGCAGGTCGCCGACCGCGAAAGCGAACTCTCCGGCCGCGACGAGCGCACCACCCGCTCCATCATGGAACGCGCCCTCTACGGCCTGGGCGAGGCCAAGTACCGCCTCGGCGACTCCGAGGCCGCCAACAAGGCCCTCAACGAACTCATGACCCGCTGGCCGATGTCCGGCATGTTCTTCAAGGCCAAGTTCATCATCGCCCGCGCCAGCCGCGACAGCGGCGACCGCCAGGCCGCCCTCCTCGCCCTCAAGGACATCTTCTCCCGCGCCCGCGAGCCCGAACTGGTCAACGACGCCAAGCTCATCTACGCCGACATCATGAAGGAGAGCGGCGACGACACCCAGGCCTTCGCCATCTACAAGGGCATCGAATACTTCGGCAGCGGCAACATCAAGAGCGAGAAGGAGCGCCAGCAGGTCTCGGAAGCCATCCTCGCCGCCATCGAACTCGGCGAAAAGATGGAGCGGCCCACCGACGTCGTCGAAAGCTGCGACGTCTTCCTCAAACTCTTCCCGATGAGCCCCAAGGTCCAGGAAGTCCGCTCCAAGCGCACCCGCGCCGGCCTCCAGGCCGAGACCGAGGCCGCGGCGGGCGGCGACGCGGCCGCCGCCGCGCCGGGGGCCCCGTGAGGGACGCAAGAGCGGGAACACGATTTAGAACCAGGAGAAAGAGCATGAAAACGATGAAACAGACCGTGATTTTCCTCGCCATCGCCCTCACCGCGGGCGCCGCGCTCGCGAACCCCTACGTCATCCTTCCCGACGGACGCCGCGTGGAAGGCACCGCCATCCGCGCGACCGCCACCGGCGACATCAACCTCACCACCCCCCAGGGCATCCGCACCATTCCCAAGGGCCAGTACGTCAAGGCCGTCGCCGACGAACCCGCCGAATACAAACAGGCCCTCGCCGCCGAAAAGGCCAAACAGTACCCGCAGGCCGAGAAGCTGCTGGGCGACATCGTCACCAAGTACCGCGGCCTCACCTGGGACGTCGAGGCCTCCAAGGTACTCGGCCGCGTCCTGATCGCCAAGGGCGACGCCACGGCCGCCGTCGCCGCCTACGACAAACTCTTCGTCCTCAGCCCCGAGGAAAAGAAGAACCCCGACACCCAGTGGGCCTACCGGGGCGCCCTCCTCGCCGCCAAGCAGTACGCCGGCCTCGCCCGCCAGCTCGACGCCGTCGCCGCCTCCGGCTCCCGCCCCGACGCCGCCAAGGCCCAGATCATGCGCGGCGACATCCGCCTCGCCCAGAACGACGTCGAAGGCGCCGCCATGGACTACCTCCGCACCGCCATCCTCTTCGCCGACGTCAAGGACCCCGCCATCCAGGGCGAGGCCTGCTTCAAGGCCGCCCAGACCCTCGAACAGATGCGCGACCCGCGCGCGAAGGAACTCTACGGCAAGTGCGCCCGCGAGTACGCCTCCTCGCCGTACGCCGCCCAGGCCCGCGGCAAGATGTGAGGCCACGGAAAGAACCCATTTAAAAAAGCAAAGGAGAAGACATCATGTCCAAGAAAGTTCGTTTGGCGTTGTGGATCGCGGCCATCGCCGCGGTGTTGTTCGTTCCCGCCCTCGCCTGGGCCCAGGAGCTCGAAGGCGCGGCGCTCGAGGAGGAAGCCTCCTCCGGCGGCGGCATGGGCCTGTGGGCCATCATCGCCGGCAGCGGCTGGCTCGGCATCGTCCTGTGGAGCGCCCTGATCCTCGACTCCATGGCCGCCGCCTACCTCATCATCGACTTCTTCATCACCGTCAGCCCCAAGCGCATCATCCCCGACGCCCTTGTCAACGACGTCCGCGAAGCCATGGAGCAGGGCGACGTCATGAAGGCCATGCAGCGCTGCGAACAGGAGCCCGGCTCCCTCTCCAACATCCTGCTCGCCGGCTTCCGCAACGTCAAGGAAGGCTTCGACGTCATCGAAGAGCAGGTGGGCGCCGCCGCCGACCTCGAGAGCGAAAAACTCATGCAGCGCGTCTCCTACCTCAACATGTGCGGCTCCATCGCCCCTATGCTCGGGCTGCTCGGCACCGTCCAAGGCATGATCGCGGCCTTCGCCAACCTGGCCACCAGCCAGGCCGGGGCCGCCCAGCAGTCCATGCTCGCCCTGAACATCGCCCAGGCCCTCTGGACGACCGCCGGCGGCCTCGTCGTCGCCATCCCGGCCGTCTCCTTCTACACCTACTTCAAGAACCGCCTGAGCCGCATCATCCTCAGCATGGAAGGCCTCACGCTCGACCTCATCAAGGCCCTGCGCAACGTCGAGGTGGTGGAGGAATAAGCCTCCACCCCGCAACGGGGTACGTACCATGAAGAAAAAGTACGCAGATGCCAAGCTGGACATGACGCCGATGATCGACGTCGTGTTCCAGCTCATCATCTTCTTCATCACCACCGTGGACATGGAGAGCAAGGCGCTCGAGACCAAGGTCCGCATGGCGATGTCCCCGAACGGCCCGGTCGAGGAAACCAAGGACCCCCGGACCGTCATCGTGGACGTGGACAAGGACGGGAACATCCAGATCCAGCAGACCACCCTCTCCGAGGGCCAGCTGCTGGCCGTGCTCAAGAAGGCCGTCGTCGCCTCCGGACAGAGCACCCCCGTCGTCATCCGCGGCGACTACCAGGCGAAGCACGAGCAGATCAAGCGCGTGATGGACATCGCGGGGCGGGCGGGCCTCTGGAAGCTCCGCTTCGCCGCGCTCAAGGAAAAGGCGTAAAGGAGGCCCCCCATGGCCAGGAAACGCAGAGGCATCGACGCCCCCGAAGGCGAACTGGAAATGACGCCGATGATCGACGTCGTCTTCCAGCTCCTCATCTACTTCATCGTCACCATCAAGCCCGTCGACGTGGTGACCAACCTGGACGTCTTCCGCCCGGCGCCCAACCCCAACCAGCCGCCGGACACCAAGCCGCCCAACCTCCTGCGCATCGGCGTCTACCAGGACGGCTACACCCTCAACGACAACCCCGTCAGCCTCGACGCCATGGACAGCGCCCTCGCGCGCATCGCCCGCATCGACGCCGGCCAGACCATCATGGTCACCGTATCGGCCTTCTCCGAACACGGTTCCCTGGTCCGCGCCCTCGACCTGTGCGCCAAGAACGGGCTCAAGAGCCTGTCCATCGTCAGCGCCTCCAACTGACCCCCGCGGCGGCGGCATCCACCGGCACCGGAGACCCACCCACACACTGAGGAAGAGACAACCCACGGGAACACCCACCCCGGCGAAAGGCAGAAACCATGGATCTTTCCATCAAAGCCCTCCACAAGAACATCGCGGAATGGATGGCCGGCCCCCTCGGCTCCATCCTCATCCACGTCGGCATCATCCTCGCGGCCCTCTTCCTCGTCTCGACCGCCGTCAAGAAGGAAGAACCCGAGATCGAAGTCCAGGTCGTCGAACCCGACGAGCAGGAACTCGAAGACATCCTCGAGGACCTCAAGCCCCCCGAGGAACTCCCCGACATGGTCGACAACATCACCCCGCCCGACGTCGACATCGACATGACCCCGCCGCCCGACGTCCAGGACTTCACCGCCGCGCCCGTCATGGACACCGTCACCGAGCTCGACATCGCCTCCGACGCCATCAGCCCCATCATCATGAAGAACCTCGCCCCCGGCAACATGTCCAACCGCTCCGGCGCCGGCCGCGCGGCCGCCATCGGCGCCTTCGGCGGCAAGTGGGGCGAATACGCCGAGGCCGCGGTGCTCCGCGCCCTCGAATGGCTCCGCGTCAACCAGAACGACGACGGCTCCTGGGCCAACTCCAACAAGGAAGCCATGTGCGGCCTGGGCATCCTCACCTTCCTCGCCCACGGCGAAACCACCGCCTCCGAAAAATACGGCCCCACCGTCGAGAAAGCCATCCGCTACCTCTGCGCCAAACAGAACGAAAAAGGCGAATTCGCCAAGATCACCCCCAACGGCGCCGCCCCCGTCTACACCCAGGCCATCTGCGTCTACGCCATCAGCGAAGCCTACGGCATGACCCGCATCGCCTCCCTCAAGGACGTCATGGAAAAAGGCGTTCAGGTCATCATCAACGGCCAGCAGCCCGGCGGCGGCTTCGACTACGGCTGGAAGAAGGAATCCCGGCGCGACACCTCCCTCGGCGGCTGGTGCTGCCAGGCCATGAAGGCCGCCTACATCGCCGGCGCCGAAAACCAGGGCCTCCACGAAGCCATGGAAAAATCCATCAACGACATGAAGGGCGCCCAGCGTGAAGACGGCTACTTCATCTACGCCGACGGCCGCGGCCGCATCACCAACATGACCGCCGTCGCCTGCCTCTCCATGCAGCTGCTCGGCCACGGCGAAGACAAGGAAGTCAAGGACGGCATGAAATTCCTCAGCAGCGCCGACTGCTCCTGGGACAAGCCGGCCGAATGCCCCCTGTACGCGTGGTACTACATGTCGCAGGCCAAATTCCACGTCGGCGGCAACACCTGGAGCACGTGGAACAACAAATTCGCGCCCCTGTACATCCGCCACCAGAACCAGGACGGCAGCTGGGTGAGCCCGGGCGTCACCGGCTTCAAGGAAGGCAAGGACACCGTCGAGCGCGAATGGATGGGCAGCGAGCACGACAGCAAAGTCTACGCCACGACCCTGGCGGCCCTGACCTTGCAAGTCTACTACCGCTTCCTCCCCACCTACAAACCCATCGAAACCGCCACCGAAGAAGCCTCCGACGGCGACGTCGAAATCGAAATCCTGTAGTCCCCTCCTTCCCCCCGGCGGCCCCTCCGCCGCCCCGCCGCGCCGGTCTCCTTTCCCGGCGCGGCGTTTTTGTCGTGAACCCGAGTGCGGGCGGCAACCTGGCGGCAGGCCTGCGGCGGCAAACACGGAGGGGACGGAGGAAAGAGGCACGGAGGTGTTTTTGGAGAGGGAGTTTGTTGGAGGGGCGTCCGCGCGGCGGAAACGTCCATCAAACTCTATTTGGGTGCGGAAGGAATGACGGCGGTTTTGCGGCGCCACCTCCCGTACACGGCCCATTGCGGAAAAACGGATGGGGAAGCGGGTGGGGCCTGGGGGCGCGGGCGTCCCGCCCGCGGGGTGCCTGGAGATGGAAAACCGGTCGAAAAAAAACATGTTTCTCCATGATCTCCCATCCAGCGGCGCGGCTGGAAGCCGCACCTCCGGAAGTCGCGCGATGCTTGTCCAGAAGGTCTTGCGCCCCTTCCTGGGCCCCGCCCGATGCCCAAGTCCATGGCGCGGCTGGAAGCCGCACCTCCCAGCCGGGACGTTCTCCATGGGGAGGGACGCCCTTCCGCGCGTCCGCGGAGGGGTAGCGCCAGAAGGGTCACGAGACAATGTGGACGTCTTGGGAGGGCCGCGCTTTGTCGCGGCCGCGCGAACGGGGTGTTTCAGGCATGTTCCTGAAGAGTCCTGTGGACACGGCCCGGACGAAGCCGGGCCCTCCCGGGATGCGGCTCGGTACGCACTCCACGGGGAGGGGGGCACCTTGCGGGAGGGACGCGCTCTGGAGCGGTTGCTCGTGCATGGCCCAGGGATTTCGTGAATGGAGTCGTGCGGAGGCCCCCGTTCGCCCCCACCCGCCATGCTGTTTCTTGGACCACCAAAAGACAGGAAATGCCATATTTTTCCATAATCTCACGCGGCGGGAAGGGAGACGGGAATGGGGGCGGGGGTGGGGGGCGGGGTCAGGCGGAGTGGATGGCGGAGGCGAGGGAGGAGGCGAGGTCGTAGACGGGGCCCGGGGCGTCGCGGCCGTGGGTGGCGATGAGGCGGACGAGGGCGGAGCCGACGATGGCACCGTCGGAGATGGACGCCATGGCGCGGGCCTGGTCCGGGGTCGAGATGCCGAAGCCGATGGCGGCCGGGACGGTAGAGGCGGCTCGGATGGTGCGGAGGATGGCGGACAGGTCGGTGGTGATCCGGGTGCGCTCGCCGGTGACGCCAAGGGAGGAGACGACGTAGAGGAAGCCGGTTGCGGCGCGGGCGATGGCCGCGATGCGGTCGGCGGAGGTGGGTGCGACCATGGATACGAGGTCGATGCCGTGGGCGCGGCACGGGGCTTCGAATTCGGCGCGCTCTTCGTAGGGGACGTCGGGAAGGATGAGGCCGGTGACGCCGGCGGCGGCGCAGCGGGCGGCGAAACGGTCGGGGCCCGGGGCGTAGACGACGTTGGCGTAGGTCATGAAGGCCAGCGGGATGGGGATTTCGCGGCGGAGTTCGGCGGCGAAGGCGAGGATGCGGTCGGTGGTGACGCCCCCGGACAGGGCGCGCGCGTTGGCGGCCTGGATGACGGGGCCTTCGGCGGTGGGGTCGGAGAAGGGAATGCCGAGTTCGACGAGGTCGGCCCCGGCGTCGGCCAGGGCGTGGACGATGCGGCGCGTGGTCTCGAGGTCGGGGTCGCCGCAGGTGACGAAGGGGATGAAGGCCTTGTGGCCGGCGGCGAAGGCGGAGGCGAGGGTGGGAGCGACGGGGGCGGCGGGGTCATTCATGGATGTCTTCTCCTTGGAGGCGGGCGATGGCGGCGCAGTCTTTGTCGCCGCGGCCGGACAGGGTGACGGCCAGGATGGCGTCGGGGGGGAGGGTCGGGGCGAGTTTGACGGCGTGGGCCAGGGCGTGGGCGGATTCGATGGCCGGGATGATGCCTTCGGTGCGGGAGAGGAGTTCGAAGGCGGCCACGGCTTCGTCGTCGGTGACGGGGACGTACTCGGCGCGGCCGGTGTCGCGCAGCCAGGCGTGCTCGGGGCCGACGCCGGGGTAGTCGAGGCCGGCGGAGATGGAATAGACAGGGGCGATCTGCCCGAGGGCGTCCTGGCAGAAGATGGATTTCATTCCGTGGAAGATGCCGGGGCGCCCGGTAGCGAAGGTGGCGGCGGTGTCGGGGGTGTCGATGCCGCGGCCGGCGGCTTCGCAGCCGATCAGCCGGACGGAAGCGTCGGGGATGAAGGCGTAGAAGGAGCCGATGGCGTTGGAACCGCCGCCGACGCAGGCGAGGACGGCGTCGGGGAGGCGGCCCTCGGCGGCCAGGAGCTGGGCGCGGGTTTCGCGGCCGATCACGGACTGGAAGTCGCGGACGATGGTCGGGAAGGGGTGCGGGCCCATGGCGGAGCCGAGGCAGTAGTGGGTGTCGGCGATGCGCCGGGTCCACTCGCGCATGGCCTCGGACACGGCGTCCTTGAGGGTCGCGGTGCCGCTGTCGACGGGGACGACGCGCGCACCGAGGAGTTTCATGCGGTAGACGTTGAGGGCCTGGCGCTCGGTGTCGGTGCGGCCCATGAAGACGACGCATTCGAGTCCGAGGAGGGCCGCGGCGGTCGCGGTGGCGACGCCGTGCTGGCCGGCGCCGGTCTCGGCGATGAGCCGGGTCTTGCCCATGTGCTTGGCGAGGAGGGCCTGGCCGAGGACGTTGTTGATCTTGTGCGAGCCGGTGTGGTTGAGGTCTTCGCGCTTGAGGTAGATGCGCGCGCCGCCGAGCTTGGCCGTGAGGTTCGCGGCGAAGGTCAGGCGGCTGGGACGGCCGGCGTAGTCGCGGAGGAGGGCGTCGAGTTCGGCGCGGAAGGCGGGGTCGGCGGAGAGACGGCGGTAGGCGGCGTCGAGCTCGGCGACGGCGTTCATCAGCGTCTCGGGGATGTATTGGCCGCCGTAGGGGCCGAAGCGGCCGGGGGCGGAGGTGGGGGAAGGCGTGGGGGTGGTCATGGCAAAACTCCTAGGGGGGGATTTACGACAATTCCGACAACTTGGAAAAACAATTCCGACAATGGATAATGGGAGAAAAGATTTTTGGAAGACAAACAGGACAAAGGGGGACAAATTGTTTTTCGAAAAAATTGTCGGAAATTGTCGGAAATTGTCTGATGTTTTTTGGGTTCATGGATGGCAGGCGCGGATGGCGGAGACGAAGGCGCAGATTTTGGCGGGGTCTTTGAGGCGGTCGGTTTCGAGGGAAGAGGAGGCGTCGAGGCCCCAGGGGCGGGCGGCGCGGATGGCGTCGGCGGCGTTGGCGGGGGTGATGCCGCCGGCGAGGAGGTAGGGGCGCGGGAAACCGGCGGCAAGGGTCCAATCGAAAGCGGTGCCGGTGCCGCCCGCGCCGTGGTCGAGGAGCACGAGGTCGGCGGGGGAAGCGGCGGCGCGGGCGATGTCGTCGGGGGTGCGGACGGAGAAGGCTTGGATGAGGCGGGCGGAGGGAGCCAGGGAACGGAGGCGGGCGATGTAGTCGGGGGATTCGTGTCCGTGGAGCTGGGCCCAGTCGATGGTGCGGGCGGCGAGAAGGGAGGCGATGAACTCCGGCGGCTGGTCGACGAAGACGCCCACGGCGTCGATGCCGGGCGCGAGGGCGGCGCGGAGGGCGGCGGCGCGTTCGGGGGTGATGCATCGGCGGCTGGCGGGCGCGAAGACGAAGCCGACGAAGTCGGGGCGGACGTCGTTGGCGCAGGCGATGTCTTCGGGGCGCGAAAGGCCGCAGATCTTGATGCGGACGGATGGAAAGGAAGTGTTCATTGGATGCTGAAATGGCGGAAGTTGCGGACGGTGACGCCGTTGGAGAGGTCGAGGTCGGTGCCGTCGTAGACGACGGTTGGGGCGGAGGAACGGGGCGTCTCCGCCTGGTAGCGCAGGACGCCGGCGGCGAAGTCGCCATGCCAGGTCATGGAGGACTTGATTTCGATTGGCCGCGTGCCGCTGCCGGATGCCGCGACGAGGTCCACCTCGAATCCCCCGCCGGTGCGCAGGAAGGACAGGCGCGGCTCGCGGCCCATGTTCGTCCGCTGTTTCATCGCGTCCGCCACCACGAGGTTCTCGAAGAGTTGCCCGCGGAGCGGGTCGCGGGCGACCTGCGCGGCGGTTTCGAGGCCGAGGAGATGGACGGCGAGGGCGGTCTCGGTGAAGTAGATTTTGGGGGATTTGACGACGCGCTTGCTGATGTTCGTCGTGCAGGGAGGGAGGCGGAAGACGAGGAAGGACGCCTCCAGGATCGACAGCCAGTCGGCCAGGGTGGTGGAGGAGACGCCCACTTCGCCGGCCAGGCCGTGCAGGTTCGCGATCTGCCCCGTGCGCCCGGCGAGGAGGGTGAGGAATTTCTCGAAGAGGACCAGGTTGCGGACGTTGACGATGCGGCGGACGTCCCGCTCGACGTAGGTCCGCAGGTAGTTGCGGTACCAGGCGACCGGGTCCGTGCCGGGCGAGCGCCAGAGTTCCGGCATGAAGCCCCGCAGGAGGAGTTCGTCCGTCCCGGCGGCTTCGGCGGCGGCGCCCAGCTCGGCGATGGTGGGGGGATACAAATCCAGCACCGCGGTGCGGCCCGCCAGCGACTGGGACACGGTCTCGGCCAGCAGGGGTTGGTGGCTGCCGGTGAGGACGAAGCGGCCCATGTCGTGGCGGCGCTCGTCCACCAGGACCTGCACCGCCGAGGCCAGCGCGGGGACGTGCTGGATTTCGTCGAGGATGACCGGTGGCGGGTTGTTCTTGAAAAAGGCCTTGGGGTCTTCCGTGGCCAGCGCCCGGACCTCCCGGTCTTCGAGGTTCACGTAGGCGTGGCCCGGGAAGGCCGACCGCACCAAGGTGGTCTTTCCCGATTGCCGGGGGCCGAACAGGGTGACCACCGGGTATTGGGTGGCCATTTCCAGCACGAGTTTGGATAGTTGCCGCTTGATCATGGTGGGGAACTATCTAACGGGAGTGGATGCAATTTTCAAGTTGAATTTTGAAATTGCATTCTTGGGGAGGCGGCAACGACGAAGCGACGAGACGACGAGGGGACGAAGGGGACGGGGAGGACAAGGGGGACGATGGGGAGGGGGCGGTCATTTGCGGGCGGAGGAGAGGAAGGTGCGGAGGGTGGAGGGGCGGTCGGGGGAGCGCATGAGGGCTTCGCCGACGAGGGCGGCGTCGGCGCCGGAGGCGGCCAGGGCGGCGAGGGAGTCGGGGGTGGTCACGCCGGATTCGGCAACGAAAGGGATGTCGGGGGGAACCAGGGAGCGGAGGCGGGCGGCGTGGGTGAAGTCGACGCTGAAGTCGCGGAGGTCGCGGTTGTTGACGCCGATGAGGCGGGCGCCGGCGCGGAGGGCGGTGTCGATTTCGTCCGGGGTGCGGGTCTCGACGAGGGCGTCGAGGCCGAGTTCGGCGCAGAGGTCGAGGCGGCGGCGCAGGGCGTCGGGTTTGGTGATGGCCACGATGAGGAGGACGGCGTCGGCGCCCATGGCGCGGGCCTGCCAGAGCTGGTACTCGGAGATGGTGAAGTCCTTGCGGAGCATCGGGGTCGCGGGGAGGACGGCGCGGACGGAGCGGAAGATGTCGTCGGAGCCGAGGAACCAGTCGGGTTCGGTGAGGCAGGAGACGGCGTCGGCGCCGCCGGCGGCGTAGTCGCGGGCGATGTCGAGGGGACGGAAGTCGGGGGCGATGACGCCCTTGGAGGGGCTGGCTTTCTTGATTTCGCAGATGAGGGCGAGGCGGTCGGGGCGGCGCAGGGCGGCGGCGAAGGAGCGGGCAGCGGGCCGCGGGGGGAGGTCGCGGCAGATGGCGCGGAGTTCGGGCAATGGCAGGCGGGTGGCGTCGGCGCGGGCGCGGAGCCGGGAGGCGGCGGCCAGCCGGTCGAGGATGGTGGGGGGCGGGGTCACGGGGCGGCGGGGGCTTCGCGCCGGGAGGCGGCGACGGCGGCGTCGAGGGTGCGGAGGGCGGTGCCGGTGTCGATGTGGTCGGCGGCCAGGCGTACGGCATCGGCGAGGGAGGAGGCCTTGCCGGCGACGTAGAGACCGGCGCCGGCGTTGAGGAGGACGGCGTCGCGCCGGGGACCGGTTTCGGCGCCGGAAAGGATGGCGCGGACGATGGCGGCGTTTTCGTCGGGGGTGCCGCCGGCAAGGTCGGTTTTGCTGCCGCGCGGCAGGCCGACGAGTTCGGGGGTGACGACGAAGGGGGTGATGGTGCCGTCGCGGACTTCGCAGGCGGTGGTGGGGGCGCCGATGGAGAGTTCGTCGAGGCGGTCCTGGCCGTGGACGACGAGTCCGCGGCGCACGCCGAGGGTGGGCAGGACGCGCGCGACGGGCTCGACGAGGTGTTCGCTGTAGACGCCGAGGACCATCATGGAGGGACGGGCGGGGTTGGTCAGGGGGCCGAGGATGTTGAAGACGGTGCGGATGCCGAGTTCGCGGCGGATGGGGCCGACGTATTTCATGGCGGCGTGCATCTTCTGGGCGAAGAGGAAGCAGAAGTTGGTTTCCGCCAGGACGCGGAGGGAGGCGTCGGGGTCGATGGCGATTTGGTAGCCGAGGGCTTCGAGGCAGTCGGCGGTGCCGCATTTGGAGGAGGCGGCGCGGTTGCCGTGCTTGGCGACGGGGACGCCCGCGGAGGCGATGACCATCGCGGAGGTGGTGGAGATGTTGAAGGTGTGGGCTTCGTCGCCGCCGGTGCCGACGATGTCGAGGACGTCGAGGCCGGGGTGCGGGACGGACAGGGCGTGCTCGCGCATGGCGGCGGCGCAGCCGGAGATTTCGTCGGCGGTTTCGACGCCGGCGCTCTTGGTGGAGAGGGCCGCCAGGAAGGCGGCGTTCTGGGTGGGCGTGGTCGCGCCGTCCATGATTTCGTTCATCACGGCGTAGGCTTCGGCGTAGGTCAGGTCTTGTTTGTTGACGATTTTGACGATGGCTTCTTTGATCATGGGGGGCTCCGGGGTCGTTGGGTCGTTGGATCGTTGGGTCGTTGGATCGTTGGATCGTTGGGTCGTTGGATCGTTGGGTCGTTGGATCGTTGGATGGTTGGGTCGTTGGATGGTTGGATGGTTGGATTGGTGGGGGGAATTTCAGAATTTCAGATTTCAGATTTCGGGGTGTCGGAAGGCGCGGGCGAGGTGGAGGAAGTTGCGGAGGATTTGGGGGCCTTGGGGGGTGAGGATGGATTCGGGGTGGAATTGGAGGCCGTAGATGGGTTTTTCCTTGTGGGCGACGGCCATGATTTCGCCGTCGTCGGCGAGGGCGGTGACGGCGAGGCAGTCGGGAAGGGTGGAGGCGACGGCGGCGAGGGAGTGGTAGCGGGCGACGGGGAAGGTTTCGGGGAGTCCGTCGAAGAGGGGGCAGGGGGCGGCGCGGCGGACGGGGGAGGCCTTTCCGTGCATGAGGGTCTTGGCGTAGGAGACGGTGGCGCCGAAGGCGGCGCAGATGGCCTGGTGGCCGAGGCATACGCCGAGGATCGGGATGCGCGCGCCGATCTCCTTCACGGCCGCGATGCAGACGCCTGCGTCTTCGGGGCGGCCGGGGCCGGGCGAGAGGACGAGGGCTTCGGGGGCGAGCGCCGCGATGCCGGCGGGGGCGAGGTCGTCGTTGCGGACGACGCGCACGTCGGGGTCGATGGAGCCGATGAGCTGGTAGAGGTTGTAGGAGAAGGAGTCGTAGTTGTCGACGATCAGGATCACGGGAGTTCCTCCTTCGCGGCGAGTTCGATGGCGCGGACGACGGCCGCCGCCTTGTTGACGGTTTCTTCGTACTCGGGGCCGGGCTGGGAGTCGGCCACGATGCCGCCGCCGCTGCGGACGTAGACTTTGCCGCCCGCCTTGCAGGCGAAGCGGATCGCGATGCACAGGTCGAGGTTGCCTGTGAAGTCGAGGTAGCCGACGGCGCCGCCGTAGAGACCCCGGCGGGATTTTTCGAGGGAGTCGATGATCTGGCACGCGCGCAGTTTGGGGGCGCCCGAGAGGGTCCCTGCGGGGAGGACCGCGGAGACGGCGTCGAGGGCGTCGCGGTCGGGACGGAGTTCGCCGCGCACGGAGGAGCCGAGGTGCATCACGTGGGAGTAACGGAGGACTTCCATGTGGCGCTCGACCTCGACGGTCCCGAAGCGGCAGACCTTGCCCAGGTCGTTGCGGCCCAGGTCCACCAGCATCTCGTGCTCGGCGCATTCCTTGGGATCGGCGCGGAGGGAGCGCTCGAGGGCCGCGTCCTCGCTGGGCGTCGCGCCGCGGGGGCGGGAGCCGGCGATGGGGTAGGTGCGGAGGACGCCGCGGTCGAGCTGCACCAGGGTCTCGGGGGAGGCGCCGGCGGCTTCGATGTCGGTGCCCGAGAAGTAGAACATGTAGGGGGAGGGGTTCAGGGTGCGGAGGAGGCGGTAGGCGCCGAAAAGGCTGCCCTCGAAGTCCGCTTCCAGCCGGTTCGACGGGACCGCCTGGAAGATGTCGCCTTCGCGGATGTGGCGCTTCGCCGCTTCGACAACCGCGGCGTACTCGTCGCGCGCGAATTCGCGGCGGAAGGGGGCCGTCGCGCGCCCGGAAAGGCCGTCGGCGGGGCGGCCGGAGCGCAGGAGGTCCAGCATCGCGCGGAGGTCGGACTGCGCGCGGGCGTAGGCGGCGGGGAGGTCGGGGGCGTCGAGGCGGACGTTCGCGATCAGCGAGACCGTCTGGCGGTAGTGGTCGAAGGCGATGACCTTGTCGAACAGCATCAGGTCGAGGTCGTTGAAGCCCTCCGGCCCCGGCGGCGCGCGGAAGCGGAGGGTCGGCTCGGCATACTGGTAGAAGTCGTAGGCGAAGTAGCCCACCAGGCCGCCCGTGAACGGCGGGAAGCCGTCGAGGGATGGGCTGCGGCGGGTCGCCAGGACTTCGCGGATGGCCGCCACCGGGTCGCGGGTCCCGAATTCGCGGTGGCCGACGCGCATGCGGCCGTCGCGGCAGGTGACGAGGAGGGTGGGGTCGTAGCCGAGGAAGGAGTAGCGGCCGCACTGCCCCGGCGCCGCCGCGCTCTCCAGCAGGAAGCAGTGCGCGGAGACGGCCTTGAGGCGCCGCATCGCCTCGACCGGCGTCGTGAAGTCGCCCAGCGCGTCGAGGCGCACCGGGGCGATGTCGTGGCGTCCGTCCGCGGCGAGCTGGCGGAGTTGCTCCAAGGTGGGGGTTGTGGTGGGCATGGGGGTGGGGTCCTTTGCGTCGTGTTTCTATACATAGAAACACATCGGCCGCGGGGTGTCCAGAAAATTATTGGGCAGGGGGACGGGAGGAAAGGAGATGTCAAGAGATTATGGATTCTTGTTGACATTCCATCGGAGAATTGCAATCGTCATCCGCATGAAAACAGAACTCCTCAATGCCTTGAACAACACGGGAAAAGTCTTCGCGGCGCTCGACGCCCACAACCGGGACAGCATGGGGCCCTACCAGGCGCGGAACTTCCTGCCGGTGCTGATGGCGCTGACGCCGCCGCTGTTCGTGTTGTTCGCCGCGACGGAAGTCGGCGCCTGGTGTTTCGCGGAACTGGCCCGCCAGGTGCGGATACGGGAAAAGCGGCCGGATTCGCCGTCGCTGCGCGGCGCGCCGAAGCCGAAGGAAATCGAAGAGGATTGGGGCGCGCAGCCGCGGTCCGTGCTGACTTGCCTGCGGCTGGGGTCGCGGTTGGCGGACCTTGACCCGACGCTGGACCACTCGCTGGTGCGCAAGAGGGATGCGCACGGGCGGATGGTCATCCGCGCGCGCAAGGGCGGGGTGAAGGGGTGGCTGGAGGACCGGCGGGTGGCCGTCGGCTACTCGACGGTGATGCGTTACAAGAAACTGGCACAGCGGTTGAGGAGGGTGTTGCGGTTGGATGACCGCCTTCCGTTGGAATGGGTGGCGGAAGGGTTGCCGGAGGGACAGCGGCTTCCTGCGGGGCTGGAGGGGCCCTTCGCGGCGGCGCGGCGGAGGCTGGGGCGGATTCTGAGGGAGAACCCGACGCTGGTGGCGCTGACGCGGATGGCGGAGAAGGAGCTGGGGATCGTGCGGCTGGTGGCGGTTCGGAAGGAGGGGAGGAGGGGTGGAAAAGGAAGGAAAAACAATGAGAATTCCATAATCTCGCGAGTTCGGACGGTGGCGGCGACGGAGGAGAGGGTGGAGGCGACGAGGGAAGCGATGGGGAGGTTGCTGGGGACCGAAAACCTGTCGGGCGGGGCGCTGCACCTGCAGAACCGGCTGAAGGTGTGGCTGGGGCGGGTGGCGTCCGAAGGGGGCTGAAACGGCGGCGCGGGGACAAAGGGGGTTGCGCGGGGCGGGAAAAAGCGTATGGTGCGCGCCATCATCCAACGAACCACAACGACGAAAGGAGAAGAGGATGAAAAAAGTGCTGATTCCGACGGCGCTCGACGCCATTGCCAAGGACACCCTGGAAGCGCACGGCGGGTACGCCGTGGTGCAGGTCCCGAAATGCGACCTCGCGGAGCTCGCCGCCGCCAACCCCGACACGCACGCGCTCATCGTGCGCAGCGAAAAGGTCACGCCCGAAATCATCGATCTGATGCCTTCCCTGAAGGTCATCGTGCGCGCGGGCGCCGGGTACAACACCATCGACATCAAATACGCCCGCAAGAAGGGCATCGACGTGATGAACACCCCGGGCGCGAACTCGAACGCGGTCGCGGAGGAGGTCATCGCGCTGATCCTCGCCGACGCGCGCCACCTGGTGGCCGCCGACGCCTCCTGCCGCGCGGGCAAGTGGGAGAAGTCGTCCTTCATGGGGACGGAGCTGACTGGCAAGACGCTCGGGATCGTGGGGCTGGGGTACATCGGCCAGCTGGTGGCGAAGCGGGCGTCGGGGTTCGAGGTCAAGGTGCTGGGGTACGACCCCTTCACGTCGGAAGAGAAGGCCCGCGCGCTGGGGGTGGAGCTGGTGGGGCTGCCGGAGCTGTTCGAGCGGGCGGACTACGTGACGCTGCACGTCCCGGAGAACGACGAGACGCGCGGGATGGTCAACAAGGCGCTGCTCTCGCGCATGAAGAAGGGGGCCACGCTGCTGAACTGCGCGCGCGCGGGAATCCTCGTGGAGGAGGACGTGCGGGCGGTGCGGGCGGAGAAGGGGATCCGCTTCCTGAACGACGTGTACGCGAAGGACGCGGAGGGGCCGAAGAGCGTCGCGGACATCGCCGACCTGATGCTGCCGCACCTCGGCGCGAGCACGCGCGAGGCGAACCGCAAGGCGGCCGAGCTGTCGGCGCGCGAGCTGATCGACCTCGACGACAACGGCATCACGAGCGCGGTGGTGAACCGCGCGGTGCCAGCGGGGCTGGACCCGGCGTTCGCGCGGCTGGCGAACCTGCTCTCGCGCATCTGCCGCAAGACGCTGGGCGCGTCGGCGCGGCTGAAGCTGGTGGAGGCGCGCTACTACGGGTCGCTCAAGCCCTACGCGGACTGGCTCCTGACGCCGGTGGCGGCCGGGCTGAGCGCGGAGTACGACACCGGG
Organism: Kiritimatiellia bacterium; assembly: GCA_017540905.1. Taxonomy (GTDB): domain Bacteria; phylum Verrucomicrobiota; class Kiritimatiellia; order CAIQIC01; family Lenti-01; genus CACXEY01. Next base: position 64,430 of record JAFYAC010000018.1, read on the forward strand.
CTCGACCACAAGGGCACGCTGAAGTTCCTCGCCGACATGGGCGTCGACTACGTGGAGCGCGAGGTGGACGAGGCCAAGGCCTACACCAACTCCATCACGCTCGACCTGACCGGCAACATCGACGCGGAGCACCTGGTCCGCGCGAGCGTGCGCGGCACGGTCGAGGAAGGCAACCTGCTGCTGTCGCGCATCAACGACTTCGACAAGCTCTACATGGAGCCCGCCGGCAACTGGGCCGTGTTCGCGTACGACGACCGCCCCGGCGTGCTCGGGCGCATCGCGGCGGCGCTGGCGGCGCACGGGATCAACATCGACGACGTCCGCAACCCGCACGACTCGCACGGGCACACGTCGCTGGCGATCCTGCGCGTGAACCGCCCGCTGGGCGACGAGCTGGTCGAGCGCATCCGCGCCGACATCGGCGCGAGCATCGCGTTTCACATTGAGATGTGAGGCGCGGGGCCGGAACGCACTTGGTTCCGCCCATGCCTGCGGCGCCAAACACGGAGCGCGCGGAGGAAGGAGGCACGGAGGTTGCCGGACGGGGCTTTGCGCCGCCGGCACCCCCTCTTCCCCGCGTTTCCACCGGGAAGAGATTGTGGGCGTTTCCTGGGTGCGGATGCACCTCCCAAAAACTCCCCAAAGACAATCCTCCGTGCCGCCGCTCCTCCTTCTCCGTGTTTCGCGCCGCAGGCGGATTTGTTTTTAGTGGAAACTCCACCTTGTTGAAAGAAAGGATGGCAGAAGGATGAATACGTTGCAGGCGGTTTTCATGGGGTTGCTGCAGGGGCTTACGGAGTTCCTGCCGGTGTCGTCGAGCGGGCACCTGGCGGCGGCGGGGGCGTTCTTCGGCATCGACGGGGAGGCGAGCCTCGCCTTCACGGTCGCGGTGCATGTGGCGACGGTGCTGGCGACGCTGGTGGTGCTCTGGAAGGAGGTCGCGTGGATCGTCCGCGGCGTGTTCCGCCGGGAGGGGGGGCTGAACGCGGAGCGCCGGTACGCGCTGGCAATCCTCGTTTCGATGGTTCCGGTGGGAATTGTCGGGGTGTTTTTCAAGGACGCCGTGGAGCAGGTGTTCGGGTCGGGGCTGCTGGTGGTGGGTAGCTGCCTGCTGGTGACGGCGGCGCTGCTGGCGTTCACGCACTTCGCGAAGGCGCGCAAGAAGGAAACCATATCCTACGGCGACGCGTTTGCAATCGGGGTGGCGCAGGCGGTGGCCGTGCTGCCGGGCATCAGCCGGTCGGGGTCCACGATCGCCACGGGGCTGCTGCTCGGGAACAAGAAGGACGCACTGGCGCAGTTCAGCTTTCTGATGGTGATTCCGCCAATCCTTGGCGAGGCGCTGCTGGATGTCGCGAAGGCGCTCCACGGCGGCGGCGCGGAGGCGGCCGGCGCGGGGGGCATCGGGGTGCTGCCGTTGGCGGCGGGTTTTGTCACGGCGTTCGTCACGGGCTGCCTGGCATGCCGGTGGATGATCGGCATCGTGCGCAAGGGCAAGCTGGCGTGGTTCAGCGTGTACTGCGCGCTTCTGGGCGCGGTGCTGATCGGCTGCTCGGTGGCGGGAGTGGGGTAAGACGGGAAGAACCCCGCCATGAATGGCGGGGTCTGCTACGGGAGGTAAGGGGCGAGGGCGGAGAGGACGGCGGGGAGGGAGATGGCTTCCATGCATTCGTGGGTGGGGCGGAGGCAACGGGCGGCGGGGTTCCAGTATTCGCAGCCGGGACAGCGGAGATGGAGGCGGATGTGGCGGTGGGTGGGGCCGGAGGGCGCCCATTTGGCGGGTTCGGTGGGGCCCCAGAGGGACAGCGTGGGGCATCCGGCGGCGGCGGCGAGGTGCATGGGGCCGGAGTCGTTGCCAATCCACAAGGCTGCGCGGGACATGACGGCGGCGAGGAGGTCGAGTTCCAGGCGGCCCATCCAGTTTTTCCCGGGGAGGGGCGTGGAGGGGAATAGAGCGGAAGCTTCGGCGGCGGTGCCCAGCCAGGCGACTTGGGCGCGGTTGGCGGAAAGAAGCGCGTCGGCGAGGGCAAGGTAGCGGTCGGCGGGCCAGTTCTTGCCGGGCCAGCCGCTCCCGGGGGAGAGGAGGACGAGCGGGCGGGCGGGGTCGATGGCTTCGGCGGCGAGGAAGGCGTCCGCGGCGCGGAGAAGGTCCGGGGGGAGCGGGAAGAAAAGGGCGGCGCGGGCGGGCTCGGGCTCGATGCCGAAGGGGCGCAGGAGGGCCAGCTTGGAGAGGGATTCGGGGACGTCCTTGGCGTAGGGGGTGAAGTGGGTTTGTACCGACGGATGCACGCGCGGGGGGCGCCGGTCGCCCATGCCGGACCAGATGGAAGGGCGCAGCATGTTGGCCAGCCAGCGGGCTTCGGGGCTTTCGTTGGCCGTCGAGACGAAGGCCGCGGGGGCGAGGCACCGGAGGCGCAGGCCCAGACGCCACTGGGCGGCGGCGGACTGGCGGAGGGGGGATTGGCCGCGGTGGTAGGAGAGGTGGTCGGGGGCGAAGGGTACGATTTCGGAGACGCAGCTGGCGAAGTGCTTCGCCAGGGCGAGCGACCAGGGGCCGACGAGCCAGGTCGTATGCCAGTCGGGGCGGTCCTCGCGGAGGGCGCGGAGCATGGGGGCGGTGTGCAGGATGTCGCCGAGGTGGCCCGGGGTGAACACGACGGCGTTCGGCGGCGCGCCCGGGGACGGGGGCGGCGGCGCGGGAAGGCGGCGGGCCAGGGCGTCGAGGATGTGGTAGCGTCCGATCATGGGGCGGGGGAAGCGGCGGGGACTGGCTTTGGGCGGAAACCGCGGAGATGGCGGTAGGCCCAGCCGGCGTAGAGTTCCTTGAAGAGGCCGCAGTTGGTGCCGAACACGATGACGTCGGGGTACAGCCAGTTGATGGCAAACCCGTCGGCGCATCGGATCGAGGTCTCGTGGTCGGTCGGCGCGGGGAGGACGCCGAGCCCGGCATGGCGGAAGAGGAGTTCGGCCCGGCGCATGTGCGAGGCGGAGGTCACGAGCAGGATGGGGGTTCCCGGCGGCAGGAGGGCGGCGACCCGGCGGGATTCTTCCTCGGTGTTGCGGGCACCGTCGATGCAGGTGATGGCGTCGGGGGGTACGCCGAAGTCGAGGAGGAGGGGGAGGGTCGAGACGGTGGTGTCGCGTCCGGTGGCGACGATGCGGGGGGCCTTGCCGGCGCGGTAGAGGCGGACGCCGTGCCAGACGCGGTCGGCGGAGTGGGTGAGGTCGGGGTAGGGAAAGGCTCCGTTGGTGGCGCAGGTGGCGCCGCCGCCGAGGATGACGATGGCGTCGGCGGTGGGGGCGGCCTCCACCGGGATGGCGGGATAGGCGCCCTCCAGGGGGCGGGAGAGGCACCAGGCCGCCAGCGGGGTGCCCCAGAGCCAGAACCAGAGGACGGACGCCAGGAGGAGGCCGAACGTCCATCCGCGGGCGCGCGGCGTGGGTCTGCGCAGGGCGAGGCCGGCCAGGATGGCGGTGGCCAGCAGGAGGAGAACCCCCAGTGCAAGGGGATTGAGGAGCGCGGATACGAAATGGTTGAAGGTTGCCATGGCGGGGGGCGCCGCCGGTTGGGGCGGCATGGGGGAGTTTGGCGGGCCAGCAGGCACAACTCAAGCGAAAACGCGCGGGAGGGGAGGAGGTGTGTGCATGGGGGTGATGATGGGGTGAAATGGTTGGAAATGCGTGTAATTTCCATAATCTCATAGCACGGGGGAAGAATCCCCGCGGGGGCAGGGAAAACAGTGAGCAAAGCGGGGATTTCGCGAGGGAGGGAGGTGGATTTCGGAGAATGGCGCGAGTGTACGGGGAGGGGGGAGGGAGAGCAAAGAAACATTGGGTGTTTCGCTTGTTTCCGCTTTTCAGAAGACTCGCGGGCGGGTCGCCATCGCCCCCAGTCGGTGCCCGACGGGCATGGGGCAGAGCGCAACATGGTGATTGGCAGGCGCCCCGGCCCTCTCCGAAGGCTTCAGCGCTGCAAGTCGGCGCGGAGGGCGTCGATGGCGGCGCGGTGGGAGAAGTCGAGGGGGGGGAGTTTGCCGGAGAGGCCTTTGTGGATGCGGATGTCCAGGAAGGCGGGGCGGCCGTCGGGGTCGGCGGCGGAGGCGCGGAGGGCGGCGAGGGCGGAGACGAGCTCGTCCTTCGTGGTGGCGGGTCGGCCGACGGTGCGGTAGCCGCAGGCTTCGGCAATCTTCGTGAAGTCCACCAGGTGCCCGGCGGAGGGCTGGCCGCCGACCGATTCGTGGGCGCCGTTGTTGAGTACGGCGTGGAGGAGGTTCGGGACGCGCGTCTTGCTGGCCATGGTCATGGCGCCGAGGTGCATCATGGCGGCGCAGTCGCCGTCGAGCACCACGACGGGGCGGTCCGGCTTGGCCATCGCGATGCCGAGCGCGACCGAGGAGGCGTGGCCCATGGCGCCGACGTTGAGGTAGTCGCGGGCCTTCGTCTCGCCGCGCCGTTCGCGCAGGAAGAAGAGTTCGCGCGTGGCACGGCCGGTGGTCGCGGAATACACGGTGTCGGGCGGCATGTGGTCCAGGATCGCCGCGATGGCTTCCTCGCGGCCCATGGGATACGTTCCGTCGCGGTTGTTCGCCTTGTCGCCGGCCATGACGCCCTTGGGGGCGATCAGGGCGTAGGGTTTGCGCTCGACCTTGCAGAAGGCGGCGGCCGCACGGACGGTTGCGGCGAAGGCCGCATCGTCGTCGGAGAGCACGGCGTGGGGGATGTGCAGGACGTCCATCAGCGGGATGGTGGCTTCGCCCTGCAGCCCGTGCTGGGGCCAGTCGCCGGTGCCGGGCTGGCCGCGCCAGCCGACGAGGAGGAGCATGGGGACGGCGTAGACGTGCACGTCCGCGAGGGAAGCGAGCGGGTTGACGGCGTTGCCGATGCCGCTGTTCTGCATGTACACGAGCGGCAGATCCCCGGTGGCGAACCAGTGGCCCGCGGCGATGCCGACGGCGTTGCCTTCGTTGGCGGCGATGACGGTGCGGTCGGGGAAGTGCGCGAGGGCGTGGTTGCAGAAGCCGTTCAGGTAGGAGTCCGGAACGCCCGCATAGAAGCGGACGCCCGCCTTGTCCAGTTCGTCGAATACCCGGGTTTGGTCCAGCATGGCTTCCTCACTTTTTCGCTTTGAAGAGCGTGAAATATTCGGGGGCGTCCGTCCTGCAGACGGCCCACGCCTTGTCGAATGCCTCGGTCATCCCGTCCGGCAGCGGCCCGCCCGCGGCGGCGGCGAGGTTCTGGGCGAGGTGCCCGGCCTTGGAGGCGCCGACGATGATGGCGTCCCCGCGCGCGGCGGAGAGCATGGAGTGGTGGACGAGCCAGCGGTAGACGGCTTCGACGAGGCCGATGCCGTGCGCGGCGGCGGCTTCCTTGAGAAGCTCGACGGCGTCGAAGCAACTCTTCTTCCAGTAGCGGTTCCGGTAGCCGGGGCGGTGGGTGAAGCGGCCGTCGTCGGGGGCGTCCTCGAACTTGCCGTAGCGGCCGGTGAGGAGCCCGCCCGCGAGGGGATTGTAGGCGCAATACCGCATCCCGAAGCGGTCCAGGCAGGCGTTGAGTTCCGTCTCGGCGCGGCGGGCGAGCGGGTTGTACATGCCTTCGTACACGGTCGGCTTGACCCAGCCCTCGCGTTCGCAGATGCGCCAGGCGTCGGCGACCATCCACGCGGGGAAGTTGCTCAACCCGAGCTCGCGGAACTTGCCCTGGCGGTGCAGGTCGGCCATCGCCTCCAACACCGATTCCACGGGCGTCGCCGGGTCGGGGAAGTGCAGGTACACCGTGTCCACGCTGGCGACGCGCAACCGCTCCAGGCTCTCGTTGACCTGCTTGTAGGCCGCTGCGCCGTCGAGGCGCCCGCTGATGCGCGGATTGACCTTGGTGGCGATCTTGAACGGATGCCCCATGCCTTCCAGCGCCTCGCCGAGCAGCCGCTCGCACTGGCCTTCGTTGTAGACGTAGGCCGTGTCCAGCTCGGTGCCGCCGGCATCAAGGAAAAGCCGCAGGAACTCCCCCACCTCCGGCGCGAATACGCTCTCGCCGAACGTCATCGTGCCCAACACCAATTTCATTCCGTCCATCGCATGCCTCCTTGGCCGCTCTTGCCGCCCGGCCGCATTCAGTGTTTCCGCCTTGCCATGTCCTTCCGATAGGTCATGGCATGTTCCACCGCGTATCCGAAGAAGGGCAGCGGGTCCGCCCACGAGAAAATGTAGTCGTGGTTCCGGCGGAAATCGAACCACGACGGCCTTGCCGAAAAGCGGTTCGGCGACTTGAGCAGCCACATGATGTCCGTGTGGAAATAGCGCAGCCCCAGTCCTTCCCGGATGGGTTCCGTCCGCACCGGCGGCTCCACTCCGTACGCCTGGTCGAGCAGGCAGCGCACCGGCTGGCATCCCGCCAACTCGACGATTTTGACCCCGGCGGAAATCCGCCCGTTGATTTCCAGCACCTTCGCCACCCCGTCCCGCGCGTCCATGATGAAACTCACCTGCCCGAACCCTTTCCAGCCCAATGCCCGGAAGAGCCGGACTGCGTTCTCCCGGACCTCGGGCATGTCCACCGTCCGGGCGAAACAGCCCGGCCCCCCGTCGATGGGATACCAGCGGTACGTCTGGATGGTCACGGCAAACACGGCCCGCCCTCCTTCGCCCATCATCACATAGCAGTTGCACATGTGGGTGTTCTGGGGGATGAACTCCTGGATGACATATTCGCTTTCCACGATGTCCCCGGAGGCCATCAACGCCTCCAGCTGGGCCCGGTCGTGGATTTTGCGGAAACCGGCGGAGCCGCTGCCGCGCCTCGGTTTGGCGGCCAGGGGGAAGCGGGCGGCCGCCAGGAACTCTTCCAGGCTTTCGTCGTCCAGCTTCGTCCGCGGGCACGGGATGCCGTTTCCCATGCAGGCCGCCATCGTCCGTTGCTTGTCGTAGGCCTGGAGGAAAGCCTCGCGGGGGGCGGCAATGATCTTGAGGCCGGGATGGAGCGCGCCGATCCGCCCGTCGGTGCAGAAATCGGTCGCCCGCTCCAGCACGGGGAACAGGATGTCGTAGCCGCTCTCGAGTTCCCGGCGGACGGCGGCCTCGTAGATTGCCGCGTCCTCTCGGATCCCGTGCACCACCAGGCGCTTCGACGGATACCGCGACATCCACCCCACGTCCCACCGCGACTCGCACATGGTCGTCACGCGGCAACCGAGCCCACGCAACTGGTGGAGAAGGCTGGGAATCTGCCGTCCGTAGCCGTCCAGCAGCAACACCCGTTTCCCCTTGTAGGCATCCGTTCCCATCACAGTCCCTCCAGCACCCCGGCGACCATCCCCGTCCCGGCCATGACCGCGTCGAAGATCCGGTTTCTTGTGGCGCCATCCACGCCGGCATACTCCATGAGGCCGTCGTAGCGTTCCCGGAATTCGGCGTCCGTCAACGGGTTCTCCGGCTCTCCCTTCGGGAAATCCACCCGGGCGGTGAACTCGCCGCGCGCCGTCCTGGCGGTCACCTCCGCCGTCTGCCGGCCGGGGAAGGCCTCGCTGAACCCTTCGTCGGCCTCCACCCGCACTTTGCGGGCCAGTTCCAGCAGGTCGGGCCGCGCCACGGATTCCTCCGAGAACTCTTGCAGACCCGCCTTGCCGCACAGCAATCCCGCCGCCGTCGAGAAGGGGATGCTCATCTTCGCCGAATAGGGCCCTTTCACCTCCGTATGGTCGTGCCCGGCCACGGCCAGGGAATAGGTCTTCACGGCAATCCCCTCGACCTCGTCCGGGGCAACCTGCCCGCGCAGCCGGATGGCCGCCTCCACGGCGGGGTGCGTGTAGCGGCACGAGGCGTACGGCTTCGTGTAGGTCTTCATGATGGCGTACGTGCCCCCCAGCAGCACCGGTTTGAGTTCCACGTCCGCGCGGCCCGCCATCATCTTCAGGAACCCGCGCGCCCCCCCGAGGGAATCCGGGTGGACCCGGAAGCCGGCCGACCCCATCCACAGGCTGTCGAGCGCAAGCGCCGCCGCCTTCGCCACGTTGTACGGTTTGAGTTCCGACCCTTCGTCCAGCACCGAAAGCATCCCCGACGACGCGGCGCATGCCGCCGCGAAAACCCGGAACCGTTCCTCCCCGCCGAATCCCAGCAGTTCCGCCGCCGCCAGCGCGGCCCCCGGCGTCCCGCAGGTCCCCGTCGCGTGGAATCCCCTCGCCTTGTGTTCCGGCTGGATGGTCACCGCCAGCGTGTAGGACGCCTCGTACCCCAGCACCGCCGCGCGCAACACCTCCTCCACCGTCTTTCCCCCGCGCTCCGCCAGCGGCAAGAGCAGCGAGAAAACCGGCGAACCCAGATGGATGATCCCCGAGTTCGTCCCGTCATCGTAGTCCAGCGCGTGCCCGTTGAGCCCGTTGAGGAACACCGCCTCCTTCAGCGTGAAGCGCCGCCGGGTCCCGATGGCCGCCGATGCCCCCGCCTCCGGCATCGCGGCGGCAAAGTACCGTTCCAGCTTGCCGCGCTGGAAGGCGGCCCCCGCGCACGTCACCGCCAGGTAGTCCAGCAACGACCGGCGGGCCCGCGCCATGACCTCCCCCGGCACCTCCCGGGCGCGCACGGCGTCCAGCGCCGACAGGAATTCTTCCGTACGGTTCATCTCCGCAGCCCTCCGCACCCGTTCATTTCCGGCACCCGAGGATGATGCCGCAGATCTCGTCCACGTCCTCCAGCGCGAGGTCGGCGTAGAGCGGCAGGGTCAGGACCCGGCGGCTGACGTGCAGCGCCACCGGCGTCTTCGACACGTCGTAGGCGCCGTGGAAGGCCGAGAACGTGTTCGTCAGCGGATGGAAATATTTTCTTGCCCCGATGCCCGCCGCTGCGAGGGCGGCGAACACCTCGTTGCGGCTCGCCCCGAACGTTTCCTCCTCGAAGACGACCGGGAAATACGCGTGGTTCGGCTTCACCTCCGGCTGGACGGCGTTCAGCTGCAGGCCTTCCACGCCTTCGAGGTGCGAGCGGTAGCGCGCAACCACCTTGCCCCGCTTCGCGATTTCCGCGTCCACGTGCCGCAGGTTGCAGAGCCCCATCGCAGCGCAGAGTTCGTTCATCTTGGCGTTCGCGCCGACCGCGGACACCTCCTCGGGGCCGTGGATGCCGAAGTTCTTGAGGTCGTAGAGGATTTCCCCGAGCTTCTCGTCCCGGAAGCACACCGCCCCGCCCTCGACCGTGTTGAACGCCTTCGTCGCGTGGAAGGAAAAGCACGAGGCATCCCCGAACGTACCGATGCCCTTCCCCTTGTACGTCTCCCCGAAGGTGTGAGCCGCGTCGTACACGACCTTCAGTTCGTGCTTCCTGGCAATCCGTTCGATTTCCTCCACGTTGCAGACGTTTCCGTACACGTGGACCGGCAGGATTGCGCACGTCCGGTCGGTGATCAACTCCTCCAGCTTCTCCGTGTCCATCGTGTACGTCACAGGATCGATGTCGCAGAACACGGGGGTGAGGCCGTTGCGGACAATGGCGTGCGTCGTCGAGGCGAACGTGAACGGCGTCGTGATGACCTCCCCTTGCAGGTTGAGCGCCTGGAGGGTCAGCTCGATGGCCATGTGCCCGTTCGTGAACAGGTCGATGCGCTCCACGCCCAAGTACTTGCACAATTCCTCCTGCAGGAGCTTGTGCTTCGGCCCCATGTTCGTCAGCCAGTGGGTCTCCCAGAGCTCCCGGATTTCATCGACGAATTCCTCCAGCGGCGGCATCGACGAGCGGGTCACGAGTATCCGTTTTTTCATGGGCGGTTTCCTTTCGGTGGGGTGGGGGAGGAGCGGGAGGGAAGCGCGTCCCGGACGGCGGTGAACGCCACGGCCGCGCAAACGGCCCCGGCGACGCACAGCAACGGGCGGAGATACGCCACGGCCGTGTTGCCGGCGATGCCCGCGGCGGAGTAGAAGCGGTCGAGCAGGTGCCACACGGCGGGGTGGAGAACATAGACGAGCATGGAGTACTTCAGCCCGAGGACGGCCAGGCGCGAGCCTTCGCCCCACGCGGGATTCCGGACGCACAGCAGGAAGAGGGCCGTGACCTGCGGGAACGTCACGATGTTCACCCCGAAATCGCGTCCCAGCAAAGCCCGTTCGACCGGGCACAGGAGGGTGGAGACCGCCAGCACGGTCCAGAGCAGCCGGTTGGAAACCCGTATCCGCCCGGCGTTGGTCCGCAAGAGGTATCCGAGGGAAAACAGCGAAAAACCTTCAATCAGGAAATTCCGGTACCACATGTTGGGAATCTTGATTCCCGCAAGGTGCGCTCCCTGGGCCATGGCGATGTACACCGCGATGCCGGCGGGCACGGCAACCCACGGCACCCACCGCAAGCCCTTGCGGTCGAACAGTGCGAACAGCGCGTAGTCGTACAGCAGGGCGAAAAGGAACCACATCTGGCCCGCGATGTAGAACGTTTTGTTGAACAACACCCAGTTGCGGAGCGCTTTGAAGTCCGGCCATCCCTCCCACGGGGCGTACAGCGGCGTCACCAGCACGTAGAACAGCGTCGTCCACAGTACAATCTCCAGCACGTGTCGGATCTTCTTCCCGTAGTCCGGGCGGCCCTTCGGGGAGTGGCAGAAATAGCCGCTGACCATGAAGAAGAACGGCACGCCGAACCGCGCCAGGCACTGCACCAGCGTCCCCAGGCGCCCCGGGAACTCGCAGTGCATGAAAACGATGGCGATGCACGCCAGCCCCTTCACTGCATCCATGCAGTAGTTGCGCCCGGCCGGAACGGCCGCAGGATGTAAAGAAAGGGCATTCACTTCAAGCTTTGCCGGACACGGCTCCTCCGACGATAGAAAACCACTCCCATCACGATCCACGCTGCCAGGCAGACCATGGATTCCTTTCCAAGCGAACAGCCGAACGTCTTGATCGGCACCAGCAGGAGGATGCAGAAGACCAGGCCCATGATGGTTCCGAGGATGCCGGTCAGGACGAGGCCCGGCTTCTTTTCGGCGAGGGCGTACTTGACCGCCGCGAGGGAGGTGTAGCCGTAGCCGATGGCCGCGCCCAGGGACGACATGTCCACGATCCACCCGAGGGCCGTCCGCCCGAAGAAGGGGGCGACCACGGCGATGGCCATCACGAAGAGGATGGCGTTCTTCGGCGTCTTGTAGCGGGGATGCAGTTCCCCGAACCAGGCGGGGAGGACCTTTTCCTTGGCCATCGAATAGAGCAGGCGGCTGGTCGCCATGTAGAAGCCGACGATGCCGGAGAGGATCGCCGCCAGCACCGAAATGCCGAGGAAGACCAGGCCCGCCGGGCCCAGCAGCGTCCTGGCCGCGTGGAAGGTGGGCAGCGCCAGGAGGCCGTCCAGGTTGGGCAGGTCGTCGATGTATTCCACCCAGGAGGCGTAGCCTTCGGGAACGACCATCGCGGTCACGGTGTTGAGGATGACGTACACGGCCCCGCCGAAGACGATGGAAATGGCCATGATCGCCTTGGTCTTGGCCGGGGAGAAGCGGAATTCCTCGGCGGCCTGCGGGATGGTGTCGAAGCCGACGAACGCCCACGGCGCGACGGCCACGACGGCGAGGATGCCGCCGAGCGCGCCCGCCGAAGCGGTGGCGCCGTGGCGGTAGAATCCGGGCGAGAGGTTGGACAGGCTGGCCTTGTCGCTCACGAGGGCCGCCGCCGCCACCACCAGCACCCCGCCCACCAGGGCGAACACCAGGCCGGTCTGGAACAGCCCCGCGAAGCGGACACCCCGGATGCTCATGCCCGCGATGGCCACCAGCGCGACCAAGGCCAGCAGGATCTCGCCGAAATAGACGTCGTATCCCGCCACGGAATAATGGAATCCGACCTGGAACACGTTGTGCAGGAGGTTCCGCCCGATCAGCGCGAGGGCGGTCCCGTTCAGCGGCACGATGCACAGGTACGACAGCCCCAGGAACCACGAGCAGACGAAGGCGTGTGTGCTCCCGAACGCCTGCTGGGCATACGCGAACTCCCCGCCCGCCACCGGGAACTTGTTGATCATGAAGTGGTAGTTGAACGCGATGACGATCATGACGAGCGTCGCGATGCCCATCGCGATGGCGGTCCCGAGCGGCCCCGCCTTGCCCAGGAACGTGTTCCCCGGCATCACGAACGCCCCCCATCCGATGATGCAGCCCAGGGCCAGCGCCCAGACGTTGACGGGCGAGAGTTTCTTTTCCAGTTTGAGTTCGGTGCTTTGGGTCATGGCGTGTGCTTTCTTTCTGGGGTGGATTCCTTGCGGGCCTGTGGCGTCATGCCTGCGGTGCGCCGCCTTCGATGGAGGAGAGGTCCACAGTGCCGAAGCGGTCCTTGTACACCAGTTTGCTCGAGATGTAGAACAGGACGCCCAAGACGGTCCAGGCGGCGACGATGGCCCATTCCTGGGGGACGAGGGTGCAACCCGTCCCGGGCAGGATGAACATGAGCACCATCACGCCCGACATGAGGGCGGCCACGACGCCGACGGGGCCGTGGAGGGGGACCCTGAACGGCCGGTGCATGTCCGGGGCCGTGCGGCGCAGGCGGAGGAACGAGAGGGCCACGATGCCGTAGGCGATGCAACAGGCGAAGCTCGCGGTGTCGGCGATCCACACCAGCGCCGTCTTGCCGAAGAAGGGCGCGACCAGCGACAGGACGCAGATGAGCAGCAGGGCGTTGACCGGCGTCTTGTGGCGGGGATGGACCTTGGAGAACCGCCGCGGGATCATCCGGGCCTTCGCCATCGAGAAGATGGCGCGGCTGCCGCCGATGAAGAACGCGTTCCAGCTCGTGGCGATGCCACACAGCCCGCCGACGATCAGCACCTTGGCCATCGCGGAGCTGCCGAACGCCCGCGCCATCGCGTCGGCGGCCACCAGGCCGGACCCCGCCATGGATTCCGCCACGGCGCCCGTGTCCAGGACGTAGCCGATGCCGAAAATGACCAGCGCGTAGAACGCGACCGCGAAGAGGATCGACGCCAGCAGCAGCCAGCCGATTTTCCGGAGCGGGATGTTGATTTCCTCGGCGACCTGCGGGATGACGTCGAACCCCATCAGGAAGAAGGGCGCGACCACCGCCACCGAAAGCATGTTGCGCACGACGGCGAACGCCCCGTCTCCCACCATCCACTGGCCCTCCAGATTCGCGGGGCTCCCCCGGAAGGCCGACGCCGCCACCAGCAGGATGCCCACCAGGGCGATCGTCACCGTCAGGATGGTCTGGAACACGGCGGCCGCCTTGACGCCCCGGATGTTCACCCACGTGATGGCGAGGGTCACCAGCGTGGCGAGGAGCACCCACGTCGCGTGGATATCGAAGCCCGCGACGGAATACATGTAGCCCTTGACGAAGCCCGGGAAGATGTACTGCACAATCGTCGGCAGGGAACACGCCTCGAAGCACACGACCCCGACGTAGGACAGGATCAGCGCCCAGGTGCAGACGAACGAGCCCGTGGGCCCGAACGCCTTGAAGCTGAACACGTGCTCGCCGCCCGCCTTGGGCATCGCCGGCGTCAGCTCGGCGTAGGTCAGCCCCACGAAGTAGAGCATGACGCCGCCGATGACGAACCCCAGCACGCTGCTCATCACGCCGGCATTCTGGATCCAGCCGCCCGACGACACCACCCAACCCCAGCCAATCATCGCCCCGAACGCGACCACCAGGATGTCCCCGGTGTTCAGGACCCGCTTGAAAGAACCACTCTTGCCGGTTTTCCCCATCGATTTCCGCTTTCCGTTACCATTCCGTTTGCCAGGACTGCGCCGACCGGCCTAGGCCTCCCACCAGAACTGCTTGTCCAGCTTCCAGCCGATCAAGTCCTCGAACTCCTTCTTCATGCCTTTCTGCCGGTAGAGCTGCCACATGAAATCGCCGCTGTAGTTGCCTTCCATGACACACCAGCCATTCTGTTTCGTCAGGACGAAGTCCCAGCCGACGTAACCGAATTTCGGCAACCTTCCGGCGCAGTCCCTGGCCATGTCCACCAATTCCTTCCAACGGGGAATTTGGAAGCCGACGAACGGGATGTGGCTGTCGGGATGGGCGTCGAACACCTCGTCCGTTTCGTTCATTCCGGGGGTATCGATGATGCCGGTTTCCGCATCGATGCCGGCATCGAGCGTCCCAAAGACGGCGCTGGTCAGAAAATTGCCGCCACGGCCTACCTTGAACCAGGGCTGGTAAATGTGGACATGCCCGTCCACATTGACGGTCGGGACGCGCACGCCGTTGACGGACTGGGGGTGGAACGCGGCCATTTCGTCCGCCTGTTCGATCAGTTCCTCCAGCACCACGGAAGATTCATGCCCTCTCCTGAATTTTTCCCGGTTGGCGGTGCCTTCCGCCAGCAGCTCTCCGAAGAAGGCACGCTTCCGCGCCGTGTCCATTCCCGCGACGGAGTCCCTGCGGACGCCGCGCCCGCCGCTCATGTCGGTGGGTTTCACGACAAATTCCGGGTGCTTGTCCGTGAAGGCGAGGAATGTTTCCCAATCCGCCTCCGAGGAGCACAGGATGACATCGCGCTTGAAGTATTCCGGGAAAAGCCGGTACGTCTCGTATTTGTTGAACAGCAGGTGCTTTTCTTCCCTGGGGTTGAGGTGGTCCATGTAGAGCAGGCGCACGCGGAAGGCCATGTACTCCAGCTTTTCCGCATGGGTCTTGCGGGCGAAACCGTAGTAAAAGTATTCGTCGTAGGTGCTGCCGTAGACCCAGTAGTGGTAGATGGTCGCCAGAATCGCGTCCCCGACTTCCCCGTCCGTCGCCACCGGCATCCGCTTGCGGACGGCGGCCTCAATCTCGGCCATTGCCTTCTCGCCGTACTTGTCGGGCTTCAGGGCCATGATTTCCCGGGCAATGGCCTTCATTTCGGAGGGATTGTCGGTGATCCGGATGATGTCTTTCAGCTTGTCGTTCATGGGTTCTCCTCCGTTGTTGGCAGGTAGGCGTCGAGCATGGCGCGTTTTTGGCGGATTTCTTCGGGGGACATCGGGTTTTCGGGTTCCCCCTTGGCGTAATCGACCTGCTCGCGGAGGGTGGTGCCGTCCTTGAGGCGGACGGTCACGGCGGCGACCCGTTTGGCGGGGCAGAGTTCGCTGAATCCGGCGTTTTCGGCGACGCGGATTTTGGGGGCCAGTTCCAGGGCGGCGGGGTCCGGCGGTTCGAAGAGGGAGAGGTCGGCCCGCCCGTGCAGCAACGCGCAGGCGACGGCGTAGGGGGTGCTGAGCTTGGCCGAAGCGGCGCCGCGGATGTCGGAGTGGTCGTGCCCGCGCACGCCCAGGCGGTAGGTTTCCACCAGGACGCTTTCGATCTGCCCCGGAACGATGCCCGGATGGAGGCGGATGGCGGCCTCGACGGCGGAATGGCTGTGGCGGCAGGAGGCGTACGGCTTGACGTAGATGCGCTCGATTTCGAACCCCTCCGCGGGCCCGGCGAGTTTGTCGGCATCGAAGCCGTCGGAGAAGATCTTGAAAAAGCCCCTGTCGCCATCGAGCATGTCGTCGGGGGGGACGAAGCCGGTGAGCCCCATGAAGGCGGCGGCGACGCCATCCATGGCGGCCCGACCGAGGTTGTAGGGCTTGAGTTCGGACTGCTGCTCCTGGATTTCGAGCATCCCGGCGGCGCTCCCGGCGGCCACGGCGATGACCCGCTTGAGCTGTCCGGCGTCCATGCCCAGGGCGAACGCGCCGCCGACGGCGGCCCCGACCGTGCCGCAGGTCCCGGAGGCGTGGAAACCCTTCAGTTTGTGCCCCGGCTGGATGGCGATGGCCAGGCGGCAGGCGGCCTCGTAGCCCATCACGATGCCTTTGAGGACCGCGTCCTCCCCGAGGCCGCATTCGGCGCGGACCGATTCGATGGCGGAAATCACGCAGGCACCGAGGTGGATCATGGCGAAGCGCTGTCCGTCGTCCAGCTCCAGGCTGTGGGCGTTGAAGCCGTTGACGAGGGCCGCGGTTTTGCCGTCGGTGCAACGTCCGCACCCCAGCAGCGGGACGGGGCCGTCCGGGCAGCGGGAGAGCAAATCCCGCCATTTGGCGCGGTTTTTGCGCGCGCCGGCGGCGGCGACCGCGAGGTAGTCGGCGCGGCAGTCCGCGGCCTTCGCGAGCACGGCGGGGCCGATTTGCCGGGCCTTCCCCGAGAGATATCCGGCAAAACGGTCCTGCATGTTCCCGCTGGGCATGTCCGGCTCCGCTCAGATGTACCGGAAGCGGGCGATTTCGTCCGCCCTGCCGGCCTCGAAGAGCGCGATGTTGGTGAAGGCGCCGTGCATCATCGCGCGGAAGGAGTCGCCGGTCACGCCGGCGATGTGGGGGGTGAGGATGGCGTTGTCGAGGGCCTTGAGCGGATAGTCGTCGGGGAGCGGCTCCTGCACGTGGGCGTCGATGCCCGCGAAGGCGAGCTTCCCGCCGCGCAGGGCGTCGGCCAGGGCCTGGACGTCGACGATCTGGCCCCGCGCGGTGTTGACCAGGATGGCGCCGTCCTTCATGCGGGCGATGGCGTCCGCGCCGACCAGGTTGCGCGTCGCGTCGGTCAGCGCGCAGTGGATGGTGACGATGTCGGAGCGGGCCAGCAGGTCGTCCAGGGGGACGAACTCCATGCGGTTCTCCTCCTCGAAGGCGGCCGGTTCCCGGACGAGGTTGCAGTAGAGGATGGAGACGCCGAAGGGCTTGAGCAGCGCGACCAGGGCCTTGGCGATGTTGCCCATGCCGACGATGCCGACGGTTTTCCCGCGGAGTTCGGCGGTCTGCACGCCCTGTTCCTGCTTTTTCCAGACGCCGTTGCGGGTGTTGGCGTGGATGGCCGTCAGCCTGCGGAGGCAGGCCAGGATGAGCATGAGCGTGTGCTCGGCGCCGCTTTGGGCGTTGACGCCCTGGTTGACGTAGAGGGGGATGCCGTGCGCGCGGATGGCGCCGAGGTCCAGCGCGTCGAGGCCGACGCCGGAGCGCTGGATCATCTTCAGGCGGGGCGCGTTGTCCAGGACGTCCGCGGTCAGCTTCATGCGGCCGCCGGCGAGGATGTAGTCGGCGCCGCGGGCCTGCGCGACCAGGCAGTCGTGTTCCTGGCGGTCCAGGAATTCGAGGGCGAAGCCGGCGGGGAGTTCGCCCTCGACGATTTCCAGCGGGGCCCCCGTGTAGCGGTTTGTCAGCAGAATGGTTTTCATGGCGGCAGCTCCCGTCAGTCGATCGAAATCCACGCGATCGGTTCGCCCTTTTCGTTCTCGATGCGCAGGTGGGACAGCATGTCTTCGGCGACCTTGCGGCGTCCTTCCTCGGGCAAAAACTTGTAGAGGACGCTGCCGATGACCTGCGCGGTGGTGCCGGCCTTGCCGACGACCGTCCCGGGCGAGAGGGCCGCGCTGGCCCGCAGCACGCGGGGGACCTTGGAGAGGGCTTCGAAGCCGTCCATCCGGGCAATCCGCTCGCCGGGCGTCCCGAGGATCCGCAGCATGCCGTAGTGCTCGCGGAACCAGGGGGTCTCGCGGTCCGCGTCCCAGTCCTGGGCGCACCCGCCCGTCACGGCGAACTGGATGAGGAGCGCCAGCTCGTCGACGCCGGTCTGGTCCTGCACCAGCTGGTAGTGCTGGCCGCCGCTGGGGCGGTAGCACATCTCGCAGAAGTAGAAGGAGGAGTCGTCGACGAACGCCTGCAGGGCGATCATCCCGTTGCGGAAACCGTTGGCCTTGAGCATGCGGACGACGGCGGCGTCGACCTCATCGATGTAGCGGCGGGTGTATTTGGAGGGGTATTCCGAATAGGCCGACACGGAGGACCCCGAGTCAGGGGCCTTGTACACCAGGCGGTCGTCCGTGGTGGAGAGGCGGACGTCGCCGTCCGCGGCGAAATAGGAGACGGCGACGTTGTCACAGTCCAGGTACTTCTCCACCATAATCTTCTTGCAGGCCGAGAACGACATCGCGTAGTCGAACGCCGCCTTCAATCCGTCCGGGCCGGTGCAGCGGATGACGCCTCGGGAACCACTGTTGTCCACGGGCTTGAGCATGAGGGGGAACCCGGTGCGCGCGGCGAAGGCTTCGGCTTCGGCCGGCACCGACGTGGATATGCCGGGAATCACCGGCACGCCGGCGGCGAGGCACGCCTCCTTGAACACGGATTTTTCCGTGGCGACGGCGATGGACCGAGCGTCGCCGTAGCAGGGCAGGCCCGCCTCCTCGCAGATGCGCAGGTAGAAGGGCATGTAGGAGTCGGTGAATCCGGTGAGGACGCCGTCGATGCGCTCCTCCCGGACCAGGCGCACGATGGCGTCGATGTCCGAGAAGTCGATGTCCCGGTACTCGTCGGCCAGGAGCTTGGCGGGGGCCTTGTCCAGGGGGCGGTTGTCGGTCACGATGGTGTGCACGCCCAGTTGCCGGGCCTTCGCGACGATGCCGCCGATCAACCGGGTGCTGCCGAGGACAAGCAGTTTCTTGCCGTGTATGTTCATGCCCGCAGGGGTTCCTTCCTTTTCAGGGAATTGATTCCCCTGTGTAGCACAGTTGGACGGCTTCTGCCAAGTATTCCATCTCCTCCGGCCCGTACCGCTGGTCGAGGGGCAGCGGCAGGATGTCGCGCGCCAGGCGGCTTTCGGCCGCGTCCTCCCCGCACCAGCCGGAGACGGAGGGCCAGAGGGTCGGGACGTAGATGCGCCGGGCCTGGAGGCGCTTGCGGACGGCGGCGCCATTATCCAGCAGCAGCGGGTACATGAAGGTGCCGGGGGCGTCGGGGAGGGCCAGGCCGTTGAGCCCGCCCAGGCGGGCGTGGAGGAGCGCGTAGTTCCTCTCGCGGACTTCCCGCACGCGCATATAGTCGATGCCGCGGAGGAGGGTTTGGGTCAGCCTGGACATCCGCTTGACGGGTTCCGCGGCGAAGCGGACGTTGTTCGCGACGTATTCGGCGTAGAACTCGGAGGCCGGGCGCTCGACGCGGCCGAGGAGGAAGCGCATGCGGTCGAAGGATTCGTCGAGGGGGAGGCCGTCGCGGTCGCCGGGGGCGTCGGAGTACAGGAACGCGCCGTCGGCCACGCCGAAATACTTGCGGCACGTGTAGAGCGTGTCCACGCCGGGGAGCGGCGGCTGGAAGTAGCTCTGGGCGTTGTCCACGACGACGCGTCCGCCGAAGCGTGCCGCGACGGCGGCGATTTCGTCGTTGCCGAACCGGGAGTAGTAGTTGACGAAGTAGAACCACTCGCCCTCCCCAAGAGCCACCTCTTCCGCGGGCCGCAGGTCGGGGCCGATGCCGTAAAACGCCCGCGGAACCCCCTCGCGGTCGCATACGCCCGTCACGGAATCGCAAATCAGGCGGGGAATCCACAGCTTCCTGATGCCGCGCGCGTGGAGGAGCCAGGCCAGGGCGTTGCGGCCGCAGTTGAGGGCCAGGGCCCCCCCGTGCAGCAGGGGGCGGTCGCCGGCGTCCAGCTCGATGTAGCCGCCGATCTCCTTCACGGCGAGGTCTCCCGCACGATGACGCGGATGTGCCTGCGGATGTCGCGGAGCACCGACGCCATTTCGTCCGCGCCCGGGAACCGGAAGAACACGATGCCCAGTGCGTAGGCCGCGTGGGTGAAGCGGTGGACCTCCGCGCCGGGCTCCTTGTAGATGCACTTGCGGACGATGAAAGGCTCGATTGCCGGATCGAATTCGATGCGTTCGAGGATGCCATCGCGGTCCGCATGCAGGTTGTGGGTCGCGCAGTACGGCGTGGGGGCGCGGTCCGGCACCGACACGCTTTCGCCCATGGCGGCCCGCACGGACATCTCGACCACGTCCACCCCGAAAATCAGCCCCAACAGGTCCGGAATCATGTTCCCGCCGCTCCGGGGGCCGATGTCGATGGGGAACACGCGGCCGGACTTGTCCACGACCAGCTCCACGTTCATCGGGCCGAAGCGGATGCCGAGGGCGTCCACCAGCCGCTGCAGCGTCTCCTCCACGGCCGCGAGGTCGGCCGGGGCCAGGAGCGCGGGATAGCTCTTGCCGACGGGCACCAGCGGATTCACGGAGGCATCCCGGTGGCAGTTCATCAGGCCCCACTGGATGACCTTGCCGTCCGACACGAAGATGTCGCCGCCGACCAGGTACGGATGCCGCTTTTCGATGAACTCCTCCACCACGATCCGGCCGCCGCGCGAGAACGAAAACGCGAAATCCACCGCCGCCGGGTACCCCGACCGCCCCTGCACGACCGTGACCCCCTTGCTGCCCGACGAATCCACCGGCTTGACGATGAGCGGGAAAACAAACCCGTCCAGCGCGGCGGCGAGCGCCGACTCCCGGTCCGCAAAGCCCGCCGCCTTCGGCGTGTTGAACCCGTTCTCCGCCAGGAACCTCCGGAAGCGGTCCTTGTTGCAGAGGATTTCGACGGCCCCGCACGGATTGGTCGGCAGCCCCAGTTTCTCCGCCACGAAGGCCGCCGTGGGCGCCGCCGGGTCCGACGCGTAGGCGATGATCCCGTCGATCTTCTCCTTCCGCGCCACCGCCAGGATAGCCTCCCGGTCCGTCGTGCTGGTGCAGTAGAACTTGTCCGCGTGGAACTGCCCCGGATTGTCCGGCAGGTAATCGCACAGCACCGTCCGCAGCCCCAACCTCCGCGCCGTCTCCAGCGCCACCACCTGCTGTGCCGAACCGCCCAGGGAAAGGAGCGTCTTCATGTTGCCTCCTTCCCGCCGGGGAAGAAGGGCAAGCATTAATGAACATTGGTTCGATTTGGTTGGCATGAGCAACATCCCTCAATGGGTGTGTGTATATCAGTGCAAGAGGCGTGAAACAAGGGAATTCCATGCTGGAACGCGAGGGGGGCAGAAGGCGGGCAATCGGATTATCCCCCCCTCCGAGAGGGGGGTGGCGCGGCCATGGACGGGATGTTCATGGAGAGCCCAAGGGAAACAACCGGGGCCGCGACGGGGGGAGTACTGCGCTTGGTCGTTGCAGCAAGCGCGGCACTGTAGCCGTTCCGGGATGGCCGCGCTCCGTCGCGGCCGTGTGACAAGAATGCAAATCCGGCCCGGACGGAGCCGGGCCCTCCCAAGATGCGGCTATACTTTCTCTCAATTTGCGCCCGTTCGGAAGCCTGCGCCAACGGCATCCCGCAGTACTCCCCCCGACGCCCTTTCCAATCTCACCAAAGACACAATCGCTTGTCATCCCTTTCGCCGGGCGTCACCCCCCTCTCGGAGGGGGGAAATGCTTGGGCTGGATCCATTCATGCACTCCGCGTGGCAACGTCACGCAAACGGATCCGACAGAATCCGGAAGCCGGCGTCCCGGAAATCGCGGACATTGCGGGTGTGGAACTCGTCCACGCCCCAGTACTTGAGCGTCTCGGCGAGCCGCGTGTCATGGATGCGGCGGCGGGCGAATCCCGTGGTGGCAGCGCGGCGCCACACGGCATTCATGGCGGACGGCGACGGCGGGATATCCACGACCGTCCAGGCCGGATTGCCCCGGTACGCGGCAACCACGGCCACCGCTTCCCCGGCCGAGAGCGGATGCTTCTGCACGACCGGGTTGCGCAACAGGCAATACAGCTCCACGAGCACCTGCTCCGCTACAACGAACTGCGGATCATCGGCATGGGCGGCAATGAAAGCGTGCGCCGCGGCGTGGTTGGCGTCATCGGGATTGCAGGCCGCGAAAAAAACGTTGGTGTCGCAGGAAACCATGCCCCTCTCCAGTCAATCGTCTCGGTCCGCGTAGATGCGTTCCCGCCAGTCCTCGTCCGCGAACGGATCGGCGACAAGCCCGGTGGAGCGGCAGAGCGGCGGCTTCCAGCGAACCGGTTCCTCCGCCACGCCTTCGACGGCATGGACGGTGATGTAGAGTTCCAGCGCGTTGCGGCAAACCTCGGCAAGGCTGCTTTCCCGGCTTTCCGCAAAGCGGCGGACACGGGAGAACAGCGCATCGGGTAGTTGGACTTGGGTACGGGTCATGGTGTGGAAAATACATCGCCGCCGTTTTGATGTCAATCAGGCACGAAGGTTTGCCTGCGGGAAAGGCTACTGCGGCTGTAAGTGAAAGAAGCGAAGAGATTCCCCTTGTTCAACTTTGCACTTGCCCCAATCCTCCGGGCAAGGCATTGTTTTCTTGAAGACCCTTCCGACACGCCCAGAAAAGACATTGGAAGGGATTCCGACAAAACCCATCCCAGGTGGACAGGAAGGATTGCAAAAAATGAAGCGAAACACAGATTTGTTTTTGAGTAAACTTTTCGTTCCCACGCTATTCACACTTTTTACGCTCTTTGTTGTTCCTTTGTTGGCATCATCCGCCAATGCGATGACCGCCGAGAAAGCCGCAGATTTGTTTTTGGCGAACAATTCGGTGCCTCAGGATGTCCAGAGGAGAAATGTACCTCGCAGTTTTACCGACAAGGCGCCGGATGCCACCGATATTTGCTTTGTTGTCAAAGCGGGGGATTCCACGGCAGGTAATATGGGGGTTACCTGTGGCCATGGGGAGGACATTACGTTTTCCATCCCCATTCGGCGATACTATGGAACGGCCGATCAAATCCAAAGGCTGATTCAAAACGGTGGATTGCCGAAAAAGGCCAAGCTCCGCATGTTTGTCTATGATGTGGATTCTGCCGGTGCACCTAGTTATGGTTATTCACCTGAAAAAGATATTCTCTATGTCAACGGAGGATGCAAGGTAGGGGAACTCTATGGAGCAGACAATGAATGGAGAGAGGATGAGTTCGAAATCGATATCTCCAACTTGAAGTTCCCCTCTTCGCCCGGGGCTGTTGCAGAAAACACGTTTAAGATTGTTGTTGACTACAATAACGAAGGGTGGATTACAAAGGTTAATTGGGTTGCGTTGGAGATACCTGCGGCACCACCTGTGGTGATATCGCATGGCATACGCAAGAAGCAAGGCAAGCCAACCCTGCCAGATTTAGTGGAAGAAATCGAGGCACTAGGTTTGCCAACCCATACATTCAGCTATCGACAAAATGGTAACTCATCAATTCGCGATGGGGCGAGCCAACTCGCAGGAGAAATCGTCAAAGCCAAAGAAATGTGGCATGTCGACAAAGTGACGATAGTTGCACACAGCATGGGCGGATTAAAGGCACGTGAATACACGACGGCATTTGATCCCCAGGGACTTAGCGTTGACAGAGTCCTTCAGATTGCAACCCCAAATGGGGGGGCTGAGTTGGCCGACATCCAACAAATGACAGAAATTGGGTTGGAAAATCCCGATCTTGATCCTGGTATGACAGCACCAATCCAGTTTTTGTTATGGCTTAAGGATTTTACTGGACCAGCCTATGCAGATTTGACGGTAAAAGCGATGGCCGCATACAACAAAGAACATAAATTAAATAGCAATGTAAAGTATTCCGTTATCGCTGGTGATGTTGGGGACGGAAGCGATACCGTTGTTTCGGTCTCCAGTGCGCATACGATGGTTCAGCCTAATACCTTTTCTCCTTTACAACTTCCGTATGCAAGTCATTCAGGCCTTGTTGACAAGCCAACTTTTGGAACCCGGGGATGTGTTGGTACGACGGTCGCCTGCCTGAAAAAAGACCTCCTTGCTAAAAGAGGAGTGAAGAATCAAAATTCAAAACGAATACAGATTCAGTCGAATCAATATAAGAAAGAGGTCAAGAAGGAACAAGTATATATTCAATCAGGAGTTCAAGCTGCTCCATTGGAGCTGACACAAATTCCAATCTCTATTAAAAACTCTTCTCCCGTTCGGGTTTGGCTTTTTGTTGAAAATGGCGATATTTCATCAATCAAGCTCGTTGATTCTAA
This sequence comes from Kiritimatiellia bacterium, assembly GCA_017540905.1. Classification (GTDB taxonomy): domain Bacteria; phylum Verrucomicrobiota; class Kiritimatiellia; order CAIQIC01; family Lenti-01; genus CACXEY01. The sequence goes on from JAFYAC010000018.1 coordinate 88,158, forward strand.
TGGTATCGAACATCAAGAATCCTCAGATGGTGTGTATATCTCCATGCTTGATTACTGTGGAATTATCTCTCTACCAAATCCAGTACCTGGGGTGTGGAGGCTCAATTTTGAATCGTCTGGTGTCGAGTGTCGTGCCTGGGCACTTCTTGTCCATGAAGATGATTCCAATATAGAATTAAATGCTAAGTTGGCGGCAGAAACTGTACACGTTGGCAATGCCTTCTCTGTGTCTATGAAGCCAATGATAGATGGCAAGTATCAGACGGGGCGTTCATGTGTCGTTATTGTGCGCTTCCCGGACAGCTCTTCTGCAGTCTACCGACTACAGCACATAGGAAACGGGGTGTATTCGGCTCCAATTCCTGCACCTATCGAGGGGCGGTATTCAATGGTTGCTCAGATGACAATTGACGGTAAGGTTTATACAAGTCATTTTTTCGGGAGTGCGCATGCCTCTACCGCAACCATCGGCGCGGACGCTGGAAGCGGCCCCGTGGACGAGGATGGCGACGGGATGTACGACTGGCTCGTGGCAAAGATTGGCATTGCCGGTGCGGATGCATCGAAGGCCTACCGCGTCTTGGCAGAACTGGTCGATGCGGACGGGGCGCACATCGAATGGGCAACTGGAACTGCAGAGGCCGGGGAGACCTTTGCCGAATTGTATTTCAACGGGGCCGTCGTTTTCGAGCACGGAAAGACTGCAAAATATGTCATCACCGATGTCCGGCTTTTCGAAACGGGCGACGACTGGGAGGTGCAGACAGATGCCCGCTCGAACTGGCTGCAACTGGACGGGAGCACATGGGCGACATTCAACCACGAGCTGGTTTCCGTCGCTGGCACGGGTTCGGATTCCATTGTTTGGCCTACTGGCTCCCAAACGGGGAATCTCTCCGTCGGACTCGATGTCAACTTCGATGTTGCCATTACGGGAGCCTACAACTACAGCGCTTCGCTGAGGGCTTCCGATGGCGCCCTGATTTCGTCCGCATACGGAACGACAAGGCTCTCGTCATCAGTTTCCGAGGGCATCGGAACGCAACGCGTCTCCATGACCTTTTCAGGTGCGGACATCATCGCCGCCGGAAAGGCGGGCCCCTGGGTTGTCACGGACGTGCTGCTTTGGAATAGCAGCAACGAGCTTTCTGCCGAAGGCGAATATGAGACGCGGGCGTGGAGTGTGGGTGACTTCAAGACGACAACCCTATCGAAGCTGGCGATTTCCGGTCCCGCGAGCGTGGCGTCCGGCAACTCCGCCACCTACACCTGCAACGCGAGCTACTCCGACGGGACGAGCAAGCGCGTGTCGCCGACGTGGACGCTGTACTCCGGCGGATCTTACGGCAGCATCACGTCGGGCGGTGTGTTCACGGCCTGCGAGACCACGGTGGAGAGGACCGTGACCATCCAGGCCACGTTCGGAGGAAAGACGGCGAAGAAGACGGTGACGGTGGCACCCAAGGAGGTGCAGACCGTATCCTTCGACAGGGGTGACGGGACCGCGGCCGCGGCATCGCGCACGTACACGGTCGCAGAGCAATACGGTTCCTTCCCCATGGCGACGTTGGCCGGACAGGCCTTTGTGGGGTGGTTCACCCACCGGGTGGGCGGGACGCAGGTGCTGGAAACGGACGTCGTGCCCCCTTCTTGGCCCTCGCGGACGCTTTTTGCGCACTGGACAACAGAGCAACGGTTGGGGTTCAATGCCAACGGGGGAACCTGCTCGAACATCCTGATTTTCACCACGATTGGCGGATCGTACCCGGCACTCCCGACGGCCAGCCGGCCCGGATATGCCTTCACCGGCTGGTACACAACGGCCAGCGGCGGGAGCCTGGTGCAGGCCGGTGACGCGGTGACCGCCACGGCGGAACGGACCCTTTACGCCCACTGGACGAGGAAGCAAGTGCTTTACTTCAACGGCGTCGACGGGGAACCCGCCGTGGCCTGCCGAACCAACACCATCGGGGCTGCCTACGGCAAGCTCCCGACGGCGACGTTGGCCGGGCAGGCTTTTGTGGGGTGGTTCACCCACCGGGTGGGTGGGACGCAGGTGCTGGCGACGGACATCGTGCCGGAGTGGACGCCGCGGACGCTTTTCGCGCACTGGACAAATGTGCAGACGGTCGTTTTCGACGCAAACGGTGGCAGCACCCCCGAGTCGCAGCGGGCGAGGACAATTGGGGCATCGTACGGAACTCTGCCGGCGGCGACACGGTCGGGACATGCACTGCTGGGTTGGTACACGAAAGCAAGCGGGGGAACGGCCGTCTCGGCCGGCGACACGGTGACGGCCGTGGCCACGCGGACGCTGTATGCGCACTGGACGGACAAGCAGGTGGCAACCTTCAAGGGCAACGGAGGGACGCCGTCGACGCAGAAAACCACGAACACCATCTATGCGACATACGGGGCCATGCCGACGGCCAAACAGTCCGGGCACGTATTCCTCGGCTGGTTCAACGCGGCCGTGGGCGGGAAGCAGGTGTACACGAACTCGACGGTCACCTTGGCCGCGGCGCGGACGCTGTACGCGCACTGGACCGACCAACAGGTAGTGACATTCAGGGGCAACGGAGGGACGCCCTCGACGCAGAAGACGACGAACACGATCTACGCGAAGTACGGGACATTCCCATCGGTGACATGGGCGAACCACGTGTTCCTCGGGTGGTACACCGAGGCCTCGGAGGCGGACGGCAAGCGGGTGTACACGAACTCGACGGTCACGCTGGCCGACACCAGGACGCTTTGGGCTCAGTGGACGGACAAGCAGGTGGTCACGTTCAGGGGGAACGGCGGGTCACCGGACGTACAGCGGCTCACGAACACGATGGGCAAGGCGTACGGCACCCTGCCGGAGCCGAAGCGCTCGGGGCAGGTGTTCCAGGGCTGGTTCACGGCGGAAGAAGGGGGAACCCAGGTGAAAGGGACGGACAAGGCGACGGCCGCAACCGCACGCACGCTGTGGGCCCACTGGACCGACCGCCAGGTGACGGTATTCAAGGGCAACGGGGGGACGCCCAAGACCCAGCGGATGACGAACACCATCTATGCCGCTTACGGGGAGTTGCCGACCGCGACGCTGTCGGGACACGTGCTCACGGGGTGGTACACGGCGGCCGATGGCGGCAAACGGGTGTACACGAACTCGACGGTCACCTTGGCTGCGGAGCGGACGCTGTACGCGCACTGGAGCGACCGGCAGGTGGTGACGTTCAAGGGCAACGGTGGGACACCCTCGACGCAGAAGACGACGAACACGATCTACGCGAAGTACGGGGCGTTCCCGTCGGTGTCGTGGGCGAACCACGTGTTCCTCGGGTGGTACACGGCCGCCTCCGAGGGGGACGGCAAGAGGGTGTACACGAACTCGACGGTCACGCTGGCCGGCACGAGGACGCTTTGGGCGCAGTGGACGGACAAGCAGGTGGTCACGTTCAGGGGGAACGGCGGGACACCGGATGTCCAGCGGCTCACGAACACGATGGGCAAGGCGTACGGCACCCTGCCGGAGCCGAAGCGCTCGGGGCATGTGTTCCAGGGCTGGTTCACGGCGGAAGAAGGGGGAACCCAGGTGAAGGGGTCGGACAAGGCGACGGCGGCGACCGCACGCACGCTGTGGGCCCACTGGACCGACCGCCAGGTGACGGTATTCAAGGGCAACGGGGGGACGCCCAAGACCCAGCGGATGACGAACACAATCTATGCCGCTTACGGGGAGTTGCCGACCGCGACGCTGTCGGAACACGTGCTCACGGGGTGGTACACGGCGGCCGATGGCGGCAAACGGGTGTACACGAACTCGACGGTCACCTTGGCTGCGGAGCGGACGCTGTACGCGCATTGGACCGACCAGCAGGTGGTGACGTTCAAGGGCAACGGGGGGACGCCCTCGGCGCAGAAGACGACGAACACAATCTACGCGAAGTACGGGGCGTTCCCGTCGGTGTCGTGGGCGAACCACGTGTTTCTCGGGTGGTACACGGCCGCCTCCGAGGGGGATGGCAAGAGGGTGTACACGAACTCGACGGTCACGCTGGCCGACACCAGGACGCTTTGGGCTCAGTGGACGGACAAGCAGGTGGTCACGTTCAGGGGGAACGGCGGGTCACCGGACGTCCAGCGGCTCACGAACACGATGGGCAAGGCGTACGGCACCCTGCCTGAGCCGAAGCGCTCGGGGCAGATGTTCCAGGGCTGGTTCACGGCGGAAGAAGGTGGAATCCAGGTGAAGGGGACGGACAAGGCGACGGCGGCGACGACTCGCACGCTGTACGCGCACTGGAGCGACCGGCAGGTGGTGACGTTCAAGGGCAACGGTGGGACGCCCTCGACGCAGAAGACTACCAACACCATCTATGCGGCATACGGAACCCTGCCGTCTGCGACGCGGTCCGGGCAGGTGCTTGAGGGGTGGTATACGGCGGCCGACGGCGGCAAGCGGGTGTACACGAATTCCACGGTGACGCTGGCTGCGGCGCGGACGCTGTACGCGCACTGGACGGACCAACAGGTGGTGACCTTCAAGGGCAACGGGGGTAGGCCTGGGACCCAGAAGACGACGAACACGATTTATGCGAAGTATGGCGCGTTCCCGTCGGTGGAGTGGTCGGGCCACGTGTTCCAAGGGTGGTACAACGCGGCGGAAGGCGGCAAGCGGGTCTACACGAACTCCACGGTGACGCTGGCGGCCACGCGGACGCTGTACGCGCACTGGACCACGGGCCGGGGTTTTGCCATCACCGCAATCGCCGTGGGGGCGGATGGCGGGGAGGATGGACCTGCGCCGCGGGCGGTCCGCGGAGAGGAGAAGGCGGAGAACGTCTGCCGGCTCCGGTTCGAACTGTCCGCGGGGACGGAATACGAAATCCAGTGTACGCCGTCGATGGCCGGCGAATGGGAGACCGTGGAGCGCCTGACTGCGGAGACGGACGGGGAAGTCGAGGTCGAAATCGAAGTGCCCGGTGGTGAGAAGGGATTCTTCCGGCTGGTCGTCTTCGGGGACGCCGGGGAAGCGGACTGACCGGGCCAGACTGACACAAGGGCGGTTTGGTTTTTCCGTAGCTTCCCAGACGTGTCCCTCCCGCACGGTCGCGTGGAAGCGCGACCCGCAGCGTTCTCCGCGGGGAGGGACGCGCTTCCGCGCGTCCGCAGTGGAAATGGCTGGCGGGACAGCGGCTCCCCGGAGGGGGATGGGATGGCCTGCCCCTTTTCCAATGCCGGGAAATCTTTTTCTGGCGTCGGTGGGCGTTTTGGGCTGGATATATGGCGGGAATTGGCGGAAAATGGAGGACAGTTTTCGTACCGGGAAAGGATAGAAGTCCATGAAGAGATTGCCGAGCATCGTGTCCACCTGCCTGCTGGTCGCCGCCTGTTGCGCGGCCCCCGCGCCCGCGGCCAGCCCCTACCGCGTGCCGGTGCACTTCGCGTACACCAACGACGCCGGGGTGGGCTACAGCTGGTTCGTCGTCGGCTCCCACCCCGACGTGGGCGCATGGGACCCGCTCCGCGCCGCGCCGCTCGCCTGGCACGAGGGGAACGTCTGGAGCGCCGACATCGGCATCCAGGCGGGGACCGAGCTCGAGTACAAGTTCGTCAAGCGCCCCATCGACGCCGCCGAATACCCCGACGGCAACAACACCGAATGGATGGAAGGCGGCAACCTCTCCCTCTCCGTCCCCGCCGAGCCGGACGCGCCCGGCAAGCGGGTGGTGTTCCTGTGCGACTGGCCGGAACCGGTGGAGCTGTGGTACAGCATGCTCGACACGGCGAACTACGATGCCACCAACGGCTGGAACGTGACCACCATGAAGAAGACCGGCGACGCCCGCTACGAACTCGACGGCGTCGGCGAGGCCGGGCAATGGATGCGCTTCACCTTCCGCCATCCGAACGAGGGGGGGGATGACTGGTGGTACCACTACTACCAGACCGAGGCGGACTTCTGGTCGCCGCTGGACGCTTTCTGCATCCGCGACGGGCAGGTGTTCGACTACGAACCCGTCCCCACGGATGGCGGCTGGGTCTCCGATTCCCAAATCATTTCCACCAACGTTTATTCAACCGCCGAGGGCATCGACGGGCGCGAAATCCGCATCTTCCTCCCGCGCGGCTACAACGAGAACACCAACCGCTTCTATCCCGTCGTCTACTTCTCCGACGGACAGAACGTGTTCCATCCGGGCGGGTCCTTCGGTTGCTGGTACGCCGAAAGCGCCGCCGACCGCGAAATCCGCGGCGGGCGCATGCGCGAGGCCATCCTCGTCGCGGTCCCCTGCCGCGAAACGCCCGTCCCCGTCCCGGGCGCCACCGCGGACACCGGCCGCCTCTGGGAATACCTCCCGTCCACCGACACGCTCATGACCACCGACCTACAGGGGCTCGGCGCGAACTATGCGGACTTCCTCATCCACAACGTCAAGCCCACGCTCGACTACAACTTCCGCACCCTTTCCGACCGCGAGAACACCGCGCACATCGGTTCCTCCGCCGGCGGGTTGCTCTCACTCTACCTCGGCACGGCCTTCGGGGACGTCTTCGGGCTGGTCGCCCCCATGTCCGGGGTCTACAACGAGGAATACATCCCCAAGTTCCGCCAGTGGTGCCTCGAACACCCCGACGCCGTGGCCAAGCCCAAGCGCGTATGGCTCGACACCGGCACCGAGGAAACCAACATCGACGGCCTCAACCTCTACGAATCCAACTGGGACGCCCTGACGCTCCTCCTCTACGCCGGGCACGCGCCCAACAAGAGCCTGCATTTCGGCGTCTACAGCGGCTGGCAGGGCGAACACAACGAACCGGCGTGGGCCCAGCGCATCGACGAGGTGTTCGACTTCCTGCTGCCCGTGACCGACGAAGCCAATCCGCTCCGACGCCCGGAAATCCGGCTCGACGGCCTGAAGATGGACTTCCAGCTCTACGGCGGCGCGAAGTACGAAGTGAAGCGCGCGGAAAGCCTCCTCGAACAGGACCGGGCGCAATCCGTCTGGAGCACCCCCGCCGCCGTGGATCGCCCCTGGACCAACGCGAGCTACACGGTCGGGGCTCCCGGCTTCTACTGGATCGAAGGCAAGTAGGCGTTTGCGGGCAGGGTGGGGGAGTGCGCACCGGCAAGGTTCGCGTACGCCCCGCACGGGGGGCGCGGGGCGGCGGAGGCCGCGGGATGGGCGGGAGAGGCCGGCTTACGCGTTCGCGCGGATTTCGATGACGTCGCCGTCCTGGACGACGTAGCCCTTGCCTTCGAGCCGCAGGAGGCCCGCTTCCCGGCACGCGGCGTGCGTCTTCTTCTCGATCAGCGTCTCCGCCGGAACCGTCTCCGCGCGGATGAAGCCGCGCGCCAGGTCCGTGTGGATCTTCCCCGCCGCCGTCACCGCGTCCGAGCCGCGGCGCAGCGTCCACGCCCGAACCTCGTCCTCGCCGACCGTGAAGAAGCTGATCAGGTCCAGCGTCCGGTAGGCCGCCCGGATCAGGCGGTCACGCGCAGGCTCCTCCAGTCCGTAGTCCGCCAGGAAGCCCGCCTGGTCGCCTTCCGCCAGCGCCGCGATTTCCGCCTCCAGCGGCGCGCAGAACGCCAGCATCCGCAGGCCCAGCTTCCCGCACGCCTCCGCGAGGGCCGTGCACGCCGGGCCCTCCCCCTTGGGATCGTCCTCGCCCGTGTTCGCGATGACCAGCGCCGGCTTCTGCGAGAGGAAGCAGAAGCTGCTGATCCGCTTCCTGTCCTCCTCCGAAAGCTCCACGTCGCGCAGCGCCTTCCCGCCTTCGATCGCCTCCTTGCAGCGCTCCAGCACCTCCAGCTCCGGCAGGCCCTGCTTCAGCCCCCGCTGCACCTCCTGGCGGATCTTTTCCGTGCGCCGTTCGATCTTCTCCAGGTCCGCCATCGCCAGATCCAGCAGCAGCGATTCCAGCTGCGCGGGCGGATCCAGCGGCTTGCCCTCCGCGTCCGTCTCCCCGTACGCCTGGACCACCACCGCGAAGGCGTCCGCCTCGCCGAGGAACGCGTTCATCGCCGCGAACCCGTTGCCCTCGCCGGCGTGCGCCGGGAACGCGACGTCCGTGAAGGTCACCTCCGCCGGAATGTACTTCTTGGGGTGGAACAGGTCCCGCAGGGTGGCCAGGCGCGCGTCAGGCACCTTGACGGTGCCGAGCCGGTGGCCGCCCTTCGTGGCGAAGTGCGGGCCTTCCGGCGTCTGCACCAGCGCGTCGAACACCGACGTCTTCCCCGCCCCTCTCGCCCCGACCAGATACAACGACAAAGCAGCCATTCGGAAATCCTTTCTTGTTCGCCCCCCAGTAAACCACACCCGCCCCGCCCGCGCAACCCCCATCCGGCGAGATTATGGAAAATCATTGACATTCTTCCCATTATCCACAATCCTGTCCCCATGAACACACAAGCCCCCCGCATCGTATCGAACACCGCAAGAACCCTCTCTGCGGTCCACTCCGTCTTCAGCGTCAACGCCACCGTGCGCGACAACGACTGGATGCTCCTCCTCGCCATCACGCCCCCCATCCTCGCCGCCTACGCCGCGACCGAGGTCGGCGCGTGGGTCATCCACGAAATCGCCCGGCAAATCCGCATCCACGAAAAGCGCCCCGCCTCCCCCTCCCAGCGCGGGACCCCCACGCCCAAGGAACTCGTCGCCGACTGGCGCGAAGAGCCCCGCACGCTCGCCACCCGGCTCCGCCTGGGTTCGCGCCTGGCCGACCTCGATCCCACGCTCGACCACACGCTCCTGCGCAGGACCCTCCCGAACGGCAAGACCGTCATCCGTTCCCGGAAGGGCGGGGTGAAAGGCTGGCTGGAAGACCGTCGCGTCGCCATCCCGTACTCCACGGCCATGCGCTACAAGAAACTCGCGCAGCGGCTCCGTCTGGTCCTGCGGCTGGACGACCGCATTCCCCTTGAGTGGCTGATTTCCGGCGTGCCGGCGGGGCAGCACCTTCCCGCCGAGCTCCAGAGCGCCTTTGGGGCGGCCGCCCGGCGGCTTGCGGTCATCCTGCGCGAGAACCCGACGCTGGTGGCGCTGGGGCGCTACGCGGAGCGGAAGCTCGGGATTGTGCGGTTGGTGGCGGTGCGGAAATCATGGGGGCGGGGAGGGGTGAAAAAGGGGAAAACACACGATATTTCTGTAATCTCGCGAGATAGGAGGGCCCGGGAGGAGGTCGAGCGGACGGAGGCGACGAAACGGGCGATGGGGCGGGTGCTGGAGGCGCGGAATCTGGCGGGGCGCGCACTGCATCTCCAGAACCGCCTCAGGGCGTGGATTGAGGGGTTGCGGGCCCAGGGCGATTCTTGACGCGTCGTGCCGGTCGGGCGGGGTGCGCAAAGATGGTTCCGTGGGGGGGGCGCCGTTGGAGTGCGCCGGACGGGGAGGGAAGGCGGAAGGGGTTATTCCGCGGGGCGGAGAAGGAGGCGGATGAAGAGGCGGGGCGGCTGGTTGGTGGGGGCGGGGCGGAAGCGCAGGGCGAGCGGGCCTTCGGAGTCTGCCGGAAGGAGTTCCCCGTCCGCAGGGGCGCGCCAGGCGGGCGGGGTCAGGGTGTCGGTGACCTGGATTTCGGCGGCGATGCCGTGGTCGCCGGGGGTGAAGGAGAGGGCGTAGGTGCTGTCGGGGAGGGTCTGGTGGAGGGTTGCAACGGCGTTGGTTTCGAGAAGGTATTCTTCGGGGTAGCCGCGGCCGGTGGCCGGGTTGGTCGTCCACGGGGTATCGATGCCGCGGTCGGCGGCCCAGATCTCGAAGTCGGTGCCTTCGCGCGGGACGAAGAGGGCGGTCACGGCGATGGGGTTGGTCGGGACGAGGGTGAAGACGGTGTTGGTCGAGAGGAGGGGGCCGGGGATGTCGTCGGCGGTGCGGGTAACGGGGACGCGGCGGGCGGATGCAGAAGACTCCGCTTCGGCGGGGGCCGTGACGGTGATGTCGTTGAAGAGGAAGTTGCGTTCGGGGCCGGAGCCGGCCATCCAGTTCAGGAAGCCGATGCCGCGGACAGGGGCGGAGAGGGGGATGCCGGTGGCGAGGGGGGTGCCGTCGAGGATGAAATCGACGGAGGTGGCGGTGGCAAAGCGGAAGGTGGCGGTGTGGGCGGTGTTCGGGGTCTTGGGAACGTCAGTGGCGAGGTCGAGGGTGTTGGTGCCGGCGCGGATGTCGCAGAGGTCGCTGTCGCCGTGGGCGTAAAAGGTGAAAAGGCCGTTTTCGTCGTCGTCGAGAAGCGCCCAGCCGACGAGGCCGGACACATAGGCGTACGGGGTCTCGGGGCCGATGGGGCCGTGGGCGAAGCGGAAGGAGAGGGTGCGTCCGGCGGTGGGCTGGGCATTGGTGGGGAAGGTGCGGGTGGCGACGGCTTCGGGGATGTAGTCGAGGGGGTTGGTAGAGCCGGCGTAGAGGTAGAAGGTGTCGGGGCCGAGGATGGCGGAGTATTCGCTGCCTTTTCCGGCCCAGCCGCCGCTGGTTCCTTCCCAGATGCGGAAGTCCCAGTTGGCGAGGGCGGCGCCGGTTTCGTGGAAGAGGGTGGACGGGTCGGGCGTCGGGTCGGGATCGGACGGGGCGGGGGCAACACCGGGGTCGGCGCGGACCCAGACGCGGTTGGCATAGACGTTGCAGGGGGTGCCGGGGCCGGCGGTGCGGTTGAAGAATTCGATGCCGGAGATGGCGGTCGGGGCGGAGAGGGCGAAGGGGCGTCCGGCGACGGTGACGGCGAGGGTGCCGTCGGCGGCGGGGGCGACGGTGACGTCGATGCCGGTTTTCACGACGGGGATGCCGGTGTCGAGGGGGGCGCCGGTGCCGGCGGGAATCAGCAGGTAGTCGGGCACGCCGGCGGCGGCGAGGAGGACGAAGGATTCGCCGGTGTCGGTCAGGAGGATGGCCCCGGCGCAGGCGGCGGGGTCGTCGAGGGTGTTGTTCTGGAAGGAGAAGGCGAGGTCGCATCCGGTGGTCAGGGCGAAGCCGAAGCGGCGGCGGAGGGTGGAGGTGCCGCCGTTGTTGGCCCAGAGTCCGAAGGAGGGGGTACCGATGTTGCAGAGGAGGTCGGTATTGCGCCAGGCTCCGGCGGAGCCGGTGGTGGCGAGGGTCCAGGCGTCGAGGGAGGCGCCGTCTTCGTAGAAAAGGGTGGTGCGCTGGAGGGGGGCGTCGAGGGGGACGGTGGCGTCGGCGTCGGGCGCGCCGGAATCGGGGGCGGTGCGGAGGCGGTCGAAGAGGAGGTCGGTGGCGGGTCCGGCGGGGCGGGCGGGGTCGGGGTTTTTGTAGAGGCGGACGCCGGTGATGGCGGTGCCGGCGGGAAGGGCGACGTCGGCGAGGTAGGTGGTGTCGCCGCGGGCGAGGCGCAGCTGCCAGGCGTCGGCGGCGGTGTGGGCGAGGGTCATGCGGATGGGCATTCCGGGGATGTGCGGGAAGTTGGAGGCGAGGTAGGTGGTGCCGGCGATGCGGAGGCGGTAGGTTTCGCCTTCGCCGCCTTCGTCGGTGAGGATGAGCTGGACGGGTTTGCTGGCGCCGCCCGCGGTGATGAAGGCGACGCCAGCCCCGCCGTTGCCGCCGGAGAGGCCGAAGGCGACGTCGATGGACATTTCTTCGCCGACGGCCAGCGCGGAGCCGCCTTCGAGTTCGCGGAGGAGGGTGACGTAGCCGCCGTCGCCGGCGCGGAGGGCGAAGGCGGTGCCGTTTTCGCTGCGTCCGTGGAGGGGCATGGCGGAGGTGCCGACGAAGGCGGTGCGGGTGCCGTCGCCGTAGTAGGTGGCCTGCCACGGGCCCCAGCCGGTGCCGAGGGAAGCGGCGGGGAAGGAGGCGGCGGGGGTGTAGTTGGCGGCGCAGTCGGCGGCGCGCGGGGCGGGGTCGGCGGGCGGGAGGAGGTCGGGGGTGGCGTACCATCCGGCGAAGGCGTTGCCGGGCGCGGGCACGGCCTGGAGTTCGAGCGGAAGGTCGTTGGGGAAGGTGGCGCGGAGGGGGAGAGGCACGTCCGAACCGGCGAGGCGGATGGTGCCGCATCCGGTGCCGCCGGCGGCGAGCGCGACGTCGCGCAGGGGACCGAGACCGTAGCGTTTGCGGGTGTGCCAGGCGAAGGCTTCGGGCCGGGCGAGGAGCCAGCGGCGGATGTCGTCGATGCGCCGGTCGAAGTCGGCCGCGGTCTGGGGCTGGCGCCAGCGGGCGCCGTTGTCGTCCATCCCGGCGTCGCGGAGTTCGGCGGCGATGCGGTCGAGGGCGGCGGTGGCGGACGGGGCGGACCAGGCGGTGGCGAGGCGGAGGTGGAGGTGCGCGAGGTAGCGGTCGCGGAAGGCGGGGTTCGTCATGGCCGCGAAGAAGGGGCGGACGGCGTCGGGAAACCAGTCGCCGACGTAGGGGCCTTCGCCGGGGAAGAGGCCGGTGTAGGGGTCGTGGGCGGCGCCGAGGCCGTCGGCGTGGTCGGGGACGTAGTCGAAGGGGAGCGCGAACGCGAAGTCGAGGTCGTGGAAGGTCCAGTTCCAGCGGCCGTCGTTGCGCGGGCGGGCGCGGTCCACCGCGGAGCCGGCGTCGCCGTCCGGCCAGGCGCGCCACCAGCGCTGGTTGTTCTGTGGCCAGTCGGAGTTGCCGGCGTAGAGTTCGCCGGCGAAGTGGCGGAGGAGAGAGTCGGGGTTGATCCGGTTCGTGAACCACGTCCAGCGGGCGGGGTCGGTGAGGTCGTCGCCCCAGGCTTCGAGCTGGCGGAGGATCGCGTCGAAGTCGGTGTATGCGGCGGAGGTGCGCTCTTCGTCGTCCTCGCCGAGTCCTTCGTTGACCTGCGGGAAGGGCTTGCCGTCGGCGTATTCGAGCAGCGTGAAGGCGTCGGAATCGGCGATGCCGAGCTGGTTCTTGAAGAAGCCGGATTCGTAGCGCTCGCGGAGCTCGTGGACGCCCCAGTAGACGCCGTCGAGATAGAGCACGCACGTCGCGCCCGCCTCCCACTCCACCTCCGGGTCCGCGAGGAGGAGCTCCGCGAGACGGTCGCGCAGGATGGCCTTGTTCCAGTCGTTGCCGCCCATCCGCACGATGAGGCACGCGTGCTTGCGGACGTCGGGCTTGTCCGCGAAGAAGGGGTGGTCGAACGGGTCCTTCTTGCCCTTCACCGGGTTGTAGTCCTTCCAGCCCGTCAGGCGGAGCGACTTCTTGGGGCGGCCGACCGTGCTCGTGCCCTGCACGCGCAGCTCGCACCACTTCGCGACCCGGCGCGCGCCGTCCGCGAAGTACTCCACGTGCGCGTTCGGGACCTTGGACTTGTTGGCCGCCGTCGGATGCCGGTAGATGCCGGGGCCGTTGACGTTGTCGAAGAGGTCCGCCCACTCCGCGCAGAGCGAGACGACCGGCGCCGACCCGTGGCGCGTCGCCATGGAGCCGAGCAGGTAGCTGGCCGTGGCGATGGGCCCGACCCGCCCCTCCGCATCCACCGCGGCGGCGCGCAGGACGGGAATCGTGCGGGGCGGCTCGGCGGGCGGGTACCAGGGATCGTAGATGTCCTGCTCGTTGGCGCCGGTCATGATGCGGCTGATGGCGTCCGGCCCGTCGTCGCGGCCGTTCGCGAGGGCGATGGGACCGGCGTACTCCTGCACCGTCGGACTCCACAGCACCTCCCCGGCGGCGTTGGTGCAGACGGGACGCGACCCGTCGAGCGTATAGTAGATCGCGCACCCCTCCTCCGCCGAGAGCGTGACGGCGATTTCCTCCCCCGCCTCCGGGTACACCCCCGCCAGCGGATCGATGGACACCGCCCCCGGCCCGTCCGCCGCCCATGCCGAGACCACCGCCATTCCGGCGGCCAGCGCCAACCAAAACCAACCTGTCCTGTCCACGACGATACCTCCGGTGCCGATTGCGTTGCATCGCGCACTGCGCGACGAATTCCGGGGGCAACTTATTCCATTTGCCCCTCTGCCTCAACCCAAAACGACGCGGGGACATGCCCCCGCAATGCTCCGCAGGGAAGCGAAGCGGGCGATGGGGGCGATGGGGGCGATTGGGTGCTTGAGTTTTGGGCGGGGGGAGGGTATCGTGGACGGAAATGTGGAAAACGAGGAATTGAGAATGAATCTGACGCTTGGCTACATCGATCCGGGGAGCGGGAGCATCATGCTCCAGGTGCTGCTGGCTTCGTGCGTGGGAGGGGTGGCGCTCTTCTGGGGGAAGCTGAAGGCGCTGTTCGGCGGGAAGAAGCCGGACCAGGACGCCGCGGAGGGGCCGAAGGACGGGGACAAGCCGTCCGGGACGGCATGAAGCGGTGTTCGGCCGCCTGATCCAGCAGTGGAAGGACGGCCGGCGCGCGTGGGCCGGGTTCCAGGCCTTCAACGCGCTGCCGCGGAGCCGCCGGAAAATCGTGTTCTACGCGGAGACCGCCGCGGACTGGGCGTATCTCGGTCCGACGGCCGCCGCGCTGGAAAAAATGGGGCGCGGCTGGGCCGCGGTCTGTTCGGATCCGCGGGATCCGGCCCTGGCGCGGGACAATGCGTTCTACGTGGGGTTCGGCATGCCGCGGACGGCCCTGTTCCGGAACATCGACGCGGACGCGTTCGTGATGACGTTGCCGGACATCGAGACCTTCCAGCTCAAGCGGTCGGTCAATCCGGTGCATTATTTCTACATTTTCCATTCCATCGCGTCGATGCATCGGGTCTACCGGGAGCACGCGATGGACGGCTACGACACCATCCTGTGCGTCGGGCCGCACCACGAGCGGGAAATCCGGAAGACCGAGGAAGTGTACGGGCTGGAGCCGAAGCGCCTGCTGAAGCACGGATACAGCCGGCTCGACACGCTGATGCACGACGTGGCCGCCTTCCGCGAGGCCCACCCGGGCGCGGACGAGGTGCCGGGAAATCCGCTGCGGGTCCTCGTGGCGCCGACGTGGGGCGAGTGTTCACTGGTGGAGCACGGCCTGGAGGGGCTGCTGGACGCGCTGCTGCGGGCGGGATTCCAGACCACGCTGCGCCTGCACACCATGACCAAGCGCCACAAGCCGGGCCTGGTGCCGGAGCTGATGCGGCGGTTCGGCGCGGCCGGGCTGGCCATCGACCCCGACATCAACACGACGCAGGCGCTGGTGGAGTCGGACATCATGGTCAGCGAGTGGAGCGGCTCGCCGCTGGAATACGCGTTCGCGCTGCTCAAGCCGGTGATTTTCGTGGATACGCCGCCGAAGGTCCACAATCCCGCGTTCGGCAAGCTGGGTTTGCCCTGCCTGGAGGAGGAGATACGCGGCCTGATCGGCGAAATCGTGCCCGAGGGGCGCTGGGAGACGCTGCCGGACACCGTGCGCCGCCTGGTGGCCGCGCGGCCGGAATGGAAGGACCGCATCGCGGCGGTGCGGGACGCAACCGTCTACAACCTGGGGCGCAGCGGGGAAGCCGGGGCCGAGGGGATCGTGCGGACGCTCGGGGAATTGGGGAAGGGCGGCTGACGCGGCAAGGGGGGAAAAGCACCCATTCCGGGGCGGGACGGTTTTCCGACGATTGGAAAAAAGTTTTCCAATGATTGGAAAAAAAGTTTCCAATGGTTGGAAAACTTCCGCGGGGCGCGGAGCGTCAGGCTTGCGGGCGCGGGGGCAGGGATGTCAGCCAGCGGAGGAGACGGTTCCGGAGGTGGAGGGCGGGACCGGAGGGGGCCGGGGCTTCCAGAATGCGCGAGATGGCGGCTTTCGTCGCTTCGAACCGCTCCGGGGTGACGGCAACGGAATGTCCGCGCGAGATTACTGAAAAACCGGTTGTTTTTCGCCTTTTCTCGGATGCGGAGCGGCGGCGGGCGGGAGCCTTTCTGACGGCGACCAGGCGGACAATCCCGAGCTTTTTCTCGGCGTGGAGGGAGAGGGCCTTGAGGGTCGGGTTCTCGCGGAGGATGGCGGCCAGGCGGCGGCGGGCAGCCTGGTAGGGGGATTGAAGGACGGAGGGAAGCGACTGGCCGGCGGGGAGGCCGTCGATGAGCCATTCGAGGGGAAGCCGGTCGTCGAGGGAGAGGATTTGGCGGAGGCGCTGGGCGAGTTTCTTGTAGCGCATGGCGGTGGAATAGGGGATGGCGACGCGGCGGTCCTCCAGCCAGCCTTTCACGCCGCCGGGACGGGCGCGGAAGACGGTTTTGCCGTTGGAGAGGGTGCGGCGGGATATGGTGTGGTCGAGGGTCGGGTCGAGATCGGCCAGGCGGGAGCCGAGGCGGAGGCGGTCGCGGAGGGTGCGGGGCTGGGCGGTCCAGGGAGCGGCGAGGTCGGCGGGGGTGGGCGTTCCGCGGAGGGAGGGGGAGACGGGGCGCTTTTCGCGGATGCGCAGCTGGCGGCCGATCTCGTCAAGGGCCCAGGTGCCGATTTCGGTGAGGGCGAAGGCGGCGAGAAGGGGCGGGGTGAGGGCGAGCATGAGCAGCGGGGCGTTGCGGCCGTTGGCGGCGTTGATGGAGGCGAAGTCGCGACCGACGGCGGTGACGACGGCGCCGGTGCGGGAGAAGATGCGGTCGATGGATGTGTTCATGGGTGGGGAGTGTGGGGGAGGAAGGGGGGAAATGCAAGTGTTTTCTGTAATCTCGTTGGATTGGGGGAGGTGGGGGCGGGAGGGGGAGAAAAAGGGGCTTGGAGGAGGTGGGGGTGGGGGAGTATAAGGTGGGAGTGAATGTGAATCATAGACCACAGGAGGATTGCATGAGCTGGTTCAGGATGTCGGTGGTTGGCGCGGTCGCGGCCGGGTTGCTGGCGGTGGCGGCAGGGACGGCACGGGCGGATTACGCCAGGGGGTATTTCAACAACTGGGCGAACGACTGTCCGCTGACGCAGACGGGGGACTACTACTCCGGCACCCTCCAGGCCCACGCCGGCGGCGACGCGGGGCTCAAGTTCGACCTCGACGGCAACTGGGGCAGCTCCACCTGGGGCGGGACGTCCGCGTCGGCCGCCACGGTCAACGGGACCGTCGGGTCCGCCAGCTGGTCGCAGTCCGGCAACCTGCCCATGGACGTCTCGGACGGCGCCTACTACACGTTCCACCTCGCGGGCGACTACAGCTGGGGCGACCGCTCCTACGTGGTCATGAAGACGACGTATCCGCCGGCGACCATTTTGAACGTGTCCGACGACAGCGCGACGGCCTTCGAGGGCGAGGTGCAGCTGACGGCGAACTGCACGGCGGGGACGGCGGTGCAGATCAGCCCGGAAGAGACGTTCTACATCCTGTATTCGACCGACGGATGGGCGACCTCGCACATGGTGGCCATGGACGGCAGCGGGTTGGTGCGCCGGGGGAAGATTCCGGGGCAGACGGCGGGCACGACGGTGCAGTACAAGGTGTTCGGCACGACGATGCCCACGAACTGCCTCACGACGGAAACCATCTATTCCACCCCGAACAACCTCCAGAAAATCTATTTCTGCATGCTCTCGATCAAGGAGGGCAGCTACACGACGGTGTCGGAGGACATCGAATACGTGGCGGGGAACGCGTGGCACTGCCCGACGAACGCGGAGCCGTGGGCTTCGGCGACGATGCGCAATCCGGCGGAGGTGGTGGACGGGGACTTCGTTTTCCTGCGCCTGGGCGGGTATCCGGCGTCCGGGGCGGACGCCATCACGTCGGCCCAGCTGAAGTACAAGGTGGATTCGGGCAGCTGGACGACCCGCAACCTCAAGCCCGAGGATGTTTCCGCGAGCGACTATCCCGGCAACGCCTACTGGACGAATTCGCTGCCGCAGGACAAGATGACCGAAGGGGCGGTGGTCCGGTATTATTTCGTGGCCGAGTTCGAGAATTCCGGCCAGTACACCACGACGTACGTGGGGACGACGAACCAGACGGGGAGCGTGGCGTACCTTGACGCGGACGAGGCGAAGGCGCACCCGTTCCAGTTCACGGTGGGGGCGGCGCCGGTGCCGGATCCGGGGAACGTGTGGCACGTGCCGGCGAACGAGGAGACGTGGGGGCGGCCGATGCGCGATCCGCTGGAGCCGGGCGACGGGGCGGCGCCGTTCCTGCGGCTGGGGAACCAGTCGGACGTGCAGGAGGGGTGGATGACGGCGGCGAACATCAAGTACCGGGTCGGGACGAGCGGGGCGTGGTCGTCGATCCCGATGGGCTGGGAAGAGGGCGCGGGCGGCGAGGGGAGCCAGAACGCGTACTGGTCGAACGCGCTGCCGGCCGTGGTGGAGGGGCAGACGGTGCAGTATTATTTCGAGGCGCTGTTCGGGAATTCGGCGTCGCTGGGGACGACGTACGTGTTCGACGACGGCGCGGACGGGTGCGACAAGGGCGTCGAGGAGGCGGAGGCGCAGGCGAGTCCGTTCGAGTTCACGGTGGGGGCGCACGTCTACAACCTGGGCAACTGCTGGCACGTGCCGGGGCAGTACGAGCCGTGGCCGGAGGCGACGATGCGCAATCCGTGCTATCCGAGCGCGGGCGGGGCGATCTGCATCTTCGTGGGCAACCAGGCCTACGGCGACGGGGGGAATCCGGGCGACATGAGCGGCGGGACGCTGTACCACCGAGCGAGCGGGGCGTCGGCGTGGAGCACGGTGGCGCTGGAATACGAGGACTGCCCCCAGGAGAACAACAAGTACTGGAAGGCCATCCTCCCCGCCGGGACCTACGCGTCCGCCGGTGACATGGAATACTACGTCGAGGTGACCTACAACGACCACGACACGACGTACCTGGGGACGGACTCGGGTGCGCGGAGCCAGACGTTCGCGACGGCCGCGGAGGCGCAGCAGCACCTCTTCTCCTGCCCGATCGGCGACACGGCGGGCCAGGAGCCGGGCTACATGTGGCATGCGGGCAACGCGGTGGTGGCGGGGACGAACGCGGTGCAGTTCTGGGTCAAGATCGGCTACACGAAGGACGGCACGGACTGGGCCGACACGGTGCAGCTGCGCTACAACTTCAAGAGCGGCAGCGTGCCGCGCGGCGCGGTGCGGTCGGGGCGGACGGCGATGAAGCGGATGGCTCGGTCGCTCTCGACGTACTCGACGGCGGAATTCGTGCGCGACCACGAGGAGGAGGACAGCAGCGAGCACGGCAACTCGGTGTGGTGGGCCTGCACGCTGAAGGACGACGATTTCACGGATTCCAGCAAGTACCTGGAGTATGAAATCGTCGCGAAGAACAGCGCCGGCAACGACACGTGGCGCTACGCGGACTACCGGACGGGCAGCGCGACGAACCTGTTCTACTTCACGATGTTCCAGGCCGGCAGCGGCGCGCTGACGGTCAACGGGCTCAACGCGGACTACACGACGAGCAAGTTCTTCATCGACGAGGCCGCGGGCGAGACGGTGACGCTGGACGTGGTGTACGCGCCGGAGGTCTCCGCCCCCTACGCGGTGGAAATCTTCTCGAACGTCGGCCGCCGCGACTTCTGGAACGCGGACATCGACGGCAATGGGGTGCCGGACGCCATCCGCCCGCCCAGCGGCGACCTGGTGACGGCCGACACGGCCAATTCCTATTTCGCGGCGATTCCGATGGAGTGGGACACCTCGGCGCAGGCCTGGAAGAAGACGCTGACGGTCGGCAAGACGGGCGCCTACCGGCTGACGGCCCGCTACAAGGCGACGGCCTCCGACACGTGGCACTACTACAGCGAGCTGGGCAGCGGCCTGCGCGACCACGCGATCGTCATCTCGCCGAAGAAGGTGCTGGAGCAGCGCGTGTACGAGGTCAACGGCATGACGGCGAAGTCGTCGTCGCCGGACGAGGCCGGGCACAGCACGTTCGCGGACCTCATCGAGGGCGAGGACAGCTTCGCGGAGTTCGGCATCCCGTACCTCAACAAGATCCAGGCGAACTGCCTGTGGTTCCAGCCGATCCACACGTCCAGCGAATACGGCCTGGCGGAGGGCGGCGAGCCGGGCAGCCCGTACGCGGCCAAGGACTACTTCTCGGTCAGCAAGTGGTACGGCAAGAGCGGGACGACCGCCGGCGCGCTGGGCGAGTTCCAGTCGTTCGTCGAAGCCTGCGACGCGGGCCGGAGCCCGAGCATGAGCACGAGCTACGTCGGGACCATCAACATCATGCTCGACGGCGTGTTCAACCACACCAGCTGGGACGCGGTGTTCGGCGTGATGGGCGAGACGCTCGGCATCGTGCCGGCCGGGACCGGCGCCTCGACGGCCATCGCGAGCGTCATGCCGGGGTGGTACGCCAACTGCAGCGACTACGGCGCGCCCGCGACGTGGTACAACGGCCCCGGCTGGGGCAACCATGACATCGCGTGCGGCCCCGACCGCGGCGACTTCGGCAAGTGGGAGGACACCGCCGAGCTGTTCTACGGGCGCTATTCCGCGCTGGTGCGCCACAACCCCGACAACAACGGCGACTACCTCAACGAGGACGACCAGTACGACTACACCAGCATGAGCGAAGAGACCGAGAAGCTGTGGGAGTACATGGGGGCGTACGTGCCGTACTGGCTGGACCAGACCGGCCACGACTTCGGCAACGAGCACATGGGCGAGGTGGACGCCAACGGCACCGCGTACGACGACTACGGCATCGACGGGTTGCGGTGCGACTTCGGCCAGGGGCTGCCGCCGCAGTTCTGGGAGTACTGCATCAACCGCGCGCGCGCCAAGAAGTGGAACTTCATGTTCATGGCCGAATCGCTCGACGGCGGCAAGGTCAGCTACCGCTCCAACCGGCACTTCGACATCCTCAACGAGTCGTTCGTCTTCGCCGCGCGCAACGCCGGGAACCCCAGCGACCTGCTCGCCGTCACCGACGACAAGAAGAACGCCTACAACGGCGGCGCCGTCCTGCTGAACCTCACCAGCCACGACGAAGTCATGCCCTACAGCGACCCGTGGAAGACCGCCAGCCGCTACGCCATGCTCGCGACCGTCAAGGGCCTGCCGATGACCTTCTACGGCCAGGAACAGGGCATCATCCCCTGCGACTGGGGCAGCGACTGGGCCGGCGAAGGGACCATCATCCAGCCCGGCAACGCCTCGTTCGGGTTCGCCAAGTTCGAGCTGAACTTCGGCAAGTGGGTCGCCGACTTCAAGACCTGGAACAAGATGACCATCTGGGACGACCCCCCGATGGGCGCCGAAGCCTCGCACGGCATGGCCCAGCTCTACGGCCACGTCAACTGGGCGCGCGCGTCGTCGCCGGCGTTGCAATCGGACGTGCAGTGGATGCTCGACCGCGTCGAAGGCTACCGCAGCACCGACGTCTGGGCGATGGCCAAGGCCGAGGAATACGGCGCGCTGGCGAACGGCAAGGACGCCGTGCTGGCGTTCGTGCTCTTCGTGAACGACACGCACTACGCGACGCAGCAGACCTTCGCGATCCCCGCCGGCGCGGCGGCGATGCTCGGCCTCGAAGCCGGCGAAAGCTACACCGCCCGCAACCTCGCCTCGTCCGACGCGGAGCAGATTCTCTGGACCAAGACCACCGAAGAACTCACCAGCGAAGGCGTGTGGGTGGACTTCCCCGCCGACCAGAACGGCAGCGCCTTCTACGACGACGGCGCGATGGTCCAGTTCCTGAAGCTGGAGAAATACGTGCCGCCCGCGACGCACGACATCACGGTGACCGCCGGCGCCAACGGCAGCGTGTCGCCGGACGGCACGGTGACCGTCGAAGACGGCGGGGACCAGGAATTCACCATCGCCGCCGACGCGGGCTACCGCATCGAGTCGGTGCTGGCGGACGGGATGCCGGTGGCCGAGTTCGGCAACGACGACACGAGCTACACCTACACGTGGGCCAACGTGACGGCGGACGGGACGCTCGCGGCGACCTTCGTCGAACAGACGGTGGAGCCGGAGTTCGTGCCTTCGGCGGGCGGCGTGGACGTGCCGGTGGCCTGGATGGAAGCGAACTATCCGGGAATGACCTACGAGGAGATGCTGGAGCAGGTCGACGCGACCGCCGCGAACGGCAAGGACACGGTCTGGCAGTGCTACATCGCCGACCTCGACCCGACCGACGCCGACGCGGCGATGGTCGTGGGCCGTGAAATCGATCTCTCGAACGGCGTGTCGTTCAAGGTGAACGTCCCGGCCGGCCGCACGGCGGAAGTCTGCTACAAGGACGACATGACGGGCGCCACCCAGGAGAACTGGCAGGCGTTCGACCCGGTCGCCAGCTACAGCAACACGGGCACGGCCGCGTCCGAGTGGACGTTCTCCGACCCGACGTGGAACGGCACCACAATCCGCTTCTACCAGCTGCAGATGCGGATGAACCCGTAGGCGGAGAGCCAACGGTTCGGCAAGCGGCGGCCCCTATGCGGGGGCCGCCGTTTTTGCGAAGGGTGAACGGCGGCACGGGGGCCGCCCTGCAAAACAGGGACAGGGGAGAGGGAGGGGGAGAGGGAAGGGCGGCACGGGGGCCGCCCTGCAAAACAAGGACAAGGGGGGCGGAGGGGGGAGGGAGGGGAGGGGGAGGGGCGGCACGGGGGGCGCCCGGCAGGACGGGGACAGGGGGGACGGGTGGAGGGAGGCGGGGGGGAGGGGGAAGTCAGGGGACGGAGAAGGAGGAGCCGTCGCGGGGCTTGATGCGGGCGATGATGCCGGGGTGGCCGGGGCGGGTGCGCCAGCCCCTGGAGTCGAGGGGAAGGCGGTCGCGGGTGGTGGAGGGGAGGGCGTCGTGGCGGGGACCGATGCTCCAGATGGCCCAGTCGAGGGGGCAGTCGGGGCCGGTCATGTATTTGCCGGAGGTTTCGCGGCAGAGGGGGAAGTCGGAGGGGACCCAGACGGGGTAGGGGGCGGGCATGTGCTGGCCGTTGAGCCAGTAGGGGAGGGAGGCGATGTATTTGTAGGTGGAGCCGGGATGGAAGGGGTCCGGCAGGAGGGTGGAGGCGCGGGTGGGCGAGGGGGGAAGGTAGCCGCCGTCGGCGAGTTCGCGGGGAAGCTGGAGTTCTTCTTCGGCGTCGGAGGATTGGCAGGAGATGCTGCACGGGGGATATTGTTTGTGGTCGGCGCGGTAGGCTTCGAGGGCGGCTTCGACGGAGCGGAGTTCGGTCATGGCGCGGGCCACGCGGGCGTCCTCGACGGCGCGGAGGGAGACGGGGAGGAGGATGGCGGCGAGGAGGGCGACGATGGCGATGACGACGAGGAGTTCGAGGAGGGTGAAGGCGGAGTCGGGGAGGAGGGGGGATGGGAAGGGTGGGGCGAGCCCTCCGGGCGAGCCGGAAAAAGGTGGGTCAACGGCTCGCCCGGAGGGCTCGCCCCACCAGGGAGCGGGCTGGGGGAGGTTGTGCATCAGTCGGCGGAGGCGGGGAGGACGAGACGGTAGAAGCGGGTGGGGGAGGCTTCGGCGTCACGGACGGTGATTTCGGTGGGGAAGGCGAGGGCGGGGGCGTGCCAGGTGGCGCCGGAGTCGTCGGAGACTTCAAGCTGGTAGCCGGCGTAGTCGGCGGAGTAGGTCAGGACGGCGGCGGAGGGGGCGCCTTCGTCTTCGGTGGCGGGCTCGAAGGCGATGTCGAGGACGGGGCCGACTTCTTGGACGACGAGTTCGTAGCCGGCGGTGTTGGAGCCTTCTTGGTTGATGAAGCCGGTGGCGGAGAAGAAGCGGTTGGTGGCGGGCGCGGGGCCGAGGGAACGGCGGGGGAGGCGGAGGGGAAAGGTGCGGCCGGTGGCGTCGGTGCAGGTGACCAGGCGGGCGCCGAAGGGGAGGGTTTCGGGGTGGGGATGGTTCCAGGTGTCGACGGCCTTGTCGTCGGCGAGGCGGATGGCGTCGAGGCGGACGCGGGAGCCCTGCCAGCGTTCGCCGCCGGTGGCGCGGGTGGGGTCGAAGATGGGGGTGCCGGCGTCGTCGACGAGGTCGGCGAGCGAGAGGGGCGCGGCGGGGGGGAGGCCGACGGCGGGGCGGAGGAGGCGGACGGAGAAGTCGTAGGCGGGGTCGGGGTTGTGGGCTTCGTTGACGTTGACCTTTCCGTTGTAGTGCATGGCCCAGTTGGCGGTGATTTCGACGTAGTCGCCGGGCTGGAAGGGGCGGCCGGTGTCGGGGTCGGCGGTGACGCGGGCGAGCTCGGCGGCCCAGGCGTCTTCGTCGTAGAAGAAGGCGGCGGGGCGGCCGCGCTGGGCCATGTAGAGGGCGGTGCCGCCGAAGTCGCCGGGGTCGGTCGCCTGGACGAAGACCTGGTACTGGCCGCCGTTGTTGGGGGAGGTGGCGTCGGGGACGAAGTCGGTCGAGAGGAGGTCTTCGGGGGCGTTCAGGAGGATGCCGCGGAGGGTGATGGGATACTGGTTGGTCCAGGTCTGCGGGGAGGTGCCGTCGGGGTTGACGGCCTGGAGGGTGGAGTGGGCGAGAGGGGTGGCGGCGGAGGCGCGGGAGGGGGCGAGGGGGGCGAGGGAGATGAGGAAGGCGGCGAGGGAGACGACGAAGCGACGAAGCGACGAGGCGACGAGGGGGGAATCAGTGTGCATGGGGGTGTTCCTTTGCGGTGGGTTGGATGGCGGTGAGGCAGAGCTGGGCGCGGAGGACGCCGCGGACGGATTCGAGGAGGTCGGCGGTGCGGCGGATGGCGTCGGTGCGGCCGCGGACGGCCAGGATTTCGAGGCAGTGGTGGTGGTCGAGGTGGATGTGCAGGACGGAGAGTACCAGGTCGCCGGCGTTGTGCTGGATGGCGGTGAGGCGCTCCTGCAGGCCGCGGGCGTGGTGGTCGTAGAAGAGGACGATGGCGCCGGCGGCCAGGGCGCGGGGGGCGACGGCCGCGGCGTCGGTGGTCGCCGCGCGCAGGAGGTCGGCGACAAGCGCGGACCGGCTGGCGGCGCCCTTGCGGGCGGCCAGTGCGTCGACGGCGGAGGCGACGTCGGCGGGCAGGGAGAGGGTCAGGCGCTGGCAGCGGGCCGCAGAAGCCGCGGCGTCGGCGGCGGGGGGCGGGGATTGGGTATTACCTTTTTTCATTTTCCTCATACTAACGGGTTGACGGGCGGGCGTCAAGGGGGATAGGGTGGGGGCATGGACACGGATTTTTTCGAGAAGTTGGCCGCGAGGCCGGACGCGCTGGCGTTCCGGGAGGCGGAGCGGGAAGGCGTTCGGCGGGTGCTGTCGCGGTTGGCGCCGCTGGCGGGGGCGCGGGTGGTGGAGGTCGGGTGCGGGAACGGGCGGCTGACAGTGCCACTGGCGGAGGCGGTGTCGGAGGGCGGCGCGTCGGGGCGGGTGTGGGCGCTGGATCCGTGCGGGGGGATGTGCGGGAAGTGCCGGGAGGCGGTGGGTGCGGCGGGGGTGGCGTCGGCCGTTTGCGTGGAGGAGGCGTCGGCGGAGGGGAGCCGGGCGCCGGAGGGGGTGTGGGATTTGGCGGTGTTTTTCAGGGTATGGCCGCATCTGGCGGACGCGGAGGCGGCGGTGGAGCGGGCACGGCGGTGGCTGGTGCCGGGCGGGCGGCTGGTGGTCGCGAATTTGCAGGGGAGCGCGGAGCTGGATGCGATGCACGCGCGGTGCGGGGCGGGCGGGGTGTCGCACAGGATGCCGACGGCAGGGGAGCTGGCGTCGTGGCTGGAGGAGCGCGGGTGGAGGGTGGAGGAGGCGCGGGAGGCGGCGGACGACTACTGGGTGGCGGCGAGAGGGCGGGAGGGGTGAGGGGGGATGGCGGCGGGCGGGCCGATCGCCGTCAGGAGGGCGGGGCGGGGGGAGGGGGGAGGACGGGGAGGAGGGTGGTGGAGGGGAGCCAGCCGGTGGTGGGCGGGGTGGTGGTGGGGACGAGGACTTGGAGGTAGGGGGGACGGGGGGCGAGGGCGCGGAGGATCGTGCCTTCGGGGAGGGAGAGGAGGGGGGTGGAGGTCTCCAGGGGGGCGGAGAGGAGGGAGGTGGGCGTCTGGAGGACGTACTCGGGATGGCGCTGTTGGAGGTGGCGGGTGGTGATGCCGGCCAGGGAGAGGAGGAGGAGGAGCGCCAGGAGGGCGGCGGGGAGACGGAGGGCGTGGCGGGTGCGGGGGAGGAGGAGGGCGACCGCGCCCAGGGCGCAGAGGAGCCAGAGGGCGAGGAGGAGCAGGTGGAGCCATTCGCGGGTGGTCAGGGTCAGGAGGAAGGCGACGGGAGCGGAGGGGGCGGGGAGGGTGATGCCCGCGGTCTGGGCCGCGAAGCCGAGGTTGGCCCGGATGTCGGGGTCGCGCGGGGCCAGCCATTGGGCTTGGCGGTAGGCGCGGATGGCTTCGCCAAGGCGGCCGTTGCGGTACAGGGCGTTGCCGAGGTTGTAGAGGACGGGGGGAAGGGTTTGGCCAGAGTCGAGGAGGGTCTGGAGGGTGGCGATGGCGTCGTCGAGGCGGTTTTCATCATAGGCGCGGGAGGCTTCGACGAAGAGGCGGGAAGGATCGGAGGGCGGCGCCGGGGGCGCAGCCAGTGAAAAGTGAAAAGTGAA
>JAFYAC010000019.1 GCA_017540905.1 Kiritimatiellia bacterium
GACGCGCTGGAGAAGCCTGCACGTGCCGTTCGTGTCCACATGCATCATGACGCTCATCTTCAGCGTTCCGCCGGCCTTCACGGGGATGGAATTGGTATCGTCGATCCAGGTGACCTGCGTAAGCGCGATTTCGCCGATCCAGAGTCCGGTCGGATAGGCGACGACGCGCTGCGACACGGGCGCCACGTAGATCGGAAGCCGCACACGCATCTTGCTGCCTGCGGGATCCTCGATCGTCAGAATCGCCCCGCGTTCCATTCCAGGCCCGAGC
Source organism: Kiritimatiellia bacterium (assembly GCA_017540905.1). GTDB lineage: Bacteria > Verrucomicrobiota > Kiritimatiellia > CAIQIC01 > Lenti-01 > CACXEY01. The sequence continues at coordinate 272 of JAFYAC010000019.1, forward strand.
TGCGAACGGTCGAGGCTGAAAATCTGCTCCGAAATCTCGTCCGGCTCAAGCGAAACGCTCCAAGCCACGTTCTCTTCGACGTTCGTGTAGCCTATCTCGCTGAGCGCATCGACGCGCGGCAGACGGCGGGAGATCGGCGGCGGCTCCAGCGCCCCGTACGGTTCAGACCTCTCCATCTTGATGGTGAACGTGTGGTTCGTCGTGCCGCAGTTCTGGATCTTGATCGACGCATAGCTCGCATTGGGCCCGAAATAGACGGCGTTGCCCTGCACGCCGATCACGCCCGGCCATTCGCCGTCGCAGGTTGACGTAAGCGCGTACGCCTTGCCGCTGGCAACCGGCGTCTGACGGCCAAAGGAGCCCTCCGCGCTCTTCAGGACGGGCCGGGTCTCGTCCATTCCGCTGATGGCGCAGATCGACCGACCGGACTTCGTCAGCCCGAACGGACCCTCGCCGAAATAGGCGTCGATCGGAACCGCTGCCTCGGCGGACGACACGCCGACAAGGTTGAAGTACTCGTTGGTTTCGGCGGACGACACCTTGCGCCACGTCATCTTCGGCGCCGACGGCACGCCGTAGATGTCTTTCGTTGCCGTGTTCGTGGCGAAGAGCAGATACGTGCCGCCGCCGGCAATCGACTGGAGTGTAGAGCCGGTCTTGCCGCGGACCCACTGCAGATAAACGACCGGTGCCTGGACAATCTCGTTGCCGCTCGCGTCATACTGCGCTGTCGAGGCGTCCGCGTCGCTGCGGTAGGCCGCCGCAGAGATGACAGGCGTATTGGCGAAGAACTCGTCGCACAGCGCATTTGTCGGCGTACACTCGATGTAAACCGCATTCCACCCGTTCGTCAGGTTCAGCGTCTCATGCACATACGGCATCGCGTAGAGTGTAAAGTGTAAAATGTAAAATGTAAAACATAACAGGTAAGGTATAAGTTTCCTTGTTTGATTTCGTGTTCTCATTTCTCAAATCTCCTTTTCTTTCACTTCCACTTTACACTTTCCATTTTACACTTTACACTCACTTGGCTTCCAGCCTGAAGAACTCGCTCTTCGCGCCGCCGACGGGCGTGATGAAGATCTCCGTCTCGCCCACGTCTCCTTCGGTGCCATCGGCCAGAACCTGGTCGAGCTCCGCGCCGTCGGCGGTCTTGCGCACGCGCTTCGCCGCCCATTCGGGCTGCGCGAGCGTGTTCGCCGAGGAAATGGCGTAAACGTGGCCGCCCACGTGCTCGAACTTGAGCGCGAGCTTGCCGCCTTTCGGGCGGAAATCCTTCACGCGAAGGTAGTCCGTTTCGTCGAACGGAATCGTTCCGGCCAGGAACTCGGCGTAGTTGCAGATGCCGTCGTGGTCGTAGTCGGCCCACGGATCGTAGGTGCCGCCGCCCATGTAATCGTCGAGAAACGCCTGCGCCTCGGCGATGTAGGCCGTCGGAATCTCGACAACCGTACCATCTTTGGGATTGGTGTAGCTCTTCACCTCCGTGCAGTTGAACGTGACGCTGCCCATCTTGACCGGCGTGTCGACCGTAAGAGAATTCGGCACGTCTATCGCGCCCTGCGGCGTGGTGAGCACGCAGTCGAGCGACTCGCCGACCGTGCAAGACTTCGGCGTGGCGGCGGAGGCGACGGGAATCGAGAGCAGGAAGTTGGCGCCCTCTTCGTTCGCGGACACGACAGAGGACTCGGCGATCACCGTGCCGTCCGCACGCTGCGCCCGCACCGTCGCGGTGCCGTAATCGCGCAGCACCGTGTTGTAGTCGCCCCGGAACGCGCCCTTGACGAGATATGTGCCGTACGGCATCACCGGCGCGGCGAAGGCCGAAAAGGACAGAAGGGACAGGAAGGACAGGATGTGCAATTCGCATCCTTTTCCCCGTATTCCATTTTTCATTTTTTCATTCTCCATTCTACGCTTTGCGTTCTGCTTTTGCTCTGTTTACACATTCACCTCAAATAGGTTACAACATTCACCTTAAATTGATTACAACCTTGAAGAAGCCGGTGTCCGTGCCTGGCTTCTTCACCATCGGAAACTCCACTACGCCGTCCGCACCGCAGAGGACGCCGAGATTCTCCGCTTCCGCATCCGCCGCGATGTTTGTGACCGACGTGCCGGAGTTGAGCGAATAGTAGAAGCCGGGCGTGCAGCCCGTGAGCACGACGTTCGTCGTCGCTTCCATCGGAAGCACGGCAATCTCGGCAACGGGGATCTGCCGTACCGCAGCGGTTGCGTTATCCATAAGATTCGTCAACGCCTCGGGCGTCAGTTCGGCCGCGAGAAGCCATTTGTCGTCCTGCTGCCGGACTTCCGTCGTGAACTTCGCCTTGTAGGCGTCCGCCGCACCTTCGCCCGTAAGTACGCCTTGCACCGCTTCGCTCGGCGCGACCTCGGCAACCGCCTTCGCCGCCAGCGCCGCCTCCTCCGTACCGTACTCGATCGGATATCCCGGCGTGACCGTCAACGACACCGATCCAACCTGAATGTACTCCAAAAGACATCCGTCCACCGCAAGGCCGATCACGAATACTTCGGATTCCGGCTTCTTTACGTAGAATTCCTTCTTTCCGGTAGTGTAGTCAAAATCGTAGAAATACGTCCCATACGCCGTGCCGGCGGTGAGACTTTCGATGCTCTCGTACAACCCAAGGTCCTGGCCGGCCCGGCCGACGGCTTCGGTGCCTTCTATGACGCGAACCGAGTAAACGTGGTTCCAGCCGTAGTTGAAGCTCACCTTGTAAACGCCATCCGTCTCGACAACGCTGCATTCGGGCGTGTTCGCCAGCCCCAACGCCCCGCCGGCCGGATCGGTTCCGAACTGGTATTCGCGCAGGTTGGAGAGACCGTCGCCGTCATAGTCCGCATCAGGTCCGCCAAGGGAAATGGCGGTGGCATCCGCAAGGCTCCGTTCAATCTGAAGCCGCCAGACGTCCCATCCGCTATCCGTATCCGTGGAATCCGACCAGAACGCGCCGACCGGCGCATCCGCAATGCCGAACATGCCACCGACCGGCGGCAGAACCTTCGAGGAACGGAACTTTTCGGAGCCGGAATACTTTTCCGTGACGACTAGCGTCAGCTGTTCGCCGATCTTCGCGTAGCCGGAACCCTCGCCGACGGGCACGGAGACCGTGCAGTTGTGACCCATGGTTCGTCCGCCGTCGAACGACGCGTCGTCAAGCTGGGCATTCAGTTTCACGCCGTCGGAAGTGAACACCTCAATCTTGTAGTTGGAGGACACGGCAGACTCGTCCGTCCCATTCAAGGCGAGCCCCCAGTCGTCGCGCAGGATCAGTTTATAGGTATAGACGCCGTTGAACCCCGCCACAGCCGCAAATGAATGCACGCTAAGGACAAGCCCGGCTCCTGCGGTCATCATCAGTTTTTTTATGCTCGTACGCACTTCTTTCTCAACCTTTCAACTTTTCAACCCTTCAACTCTTCAACCCTCAAACCTTTCAACCTTTCAACTTTTCAACTGTTCACTCCTTCAACCTTTCAACCTTTCAACCTTTCAACCCTCAGAGTGAAGACGTGAAAGGGTAGCGAAATGGGCGTATTCAAGACATTTGAAGAGATCAATGCGTGGCAGAGGGCCAGGGTTCTCGTCAAAGAGGTCTATGCGATGACGGGATGCGGGGAGTTCAGCAGGGACTACGGGTTGAAGGAGCAGATCCAACGCGCGGCCGTTTCGATTTGTTCAAACATCGCCGAGGGGTTCGAGCGGCGCGGCAACAAGGAGTTCATCCATTTCCTTTGGATCGCCAAGGGGTCTGCCGCCGAGGTCTGCTCGCAATTGCACAACGCAAAGGATATTGGCTACATCACGGACGAACAGTTCAAATCCATCTACGATTCCGCAAGGCAAGTCGGAGGGATGCTGTTCAATCTCATAACCGTTCTTTCTTCCGACGAAAGGAGGACCAAGCAATGAACCGTTCAACTTTTCAACCCTTCAACCTTTCCACCCGCCATCCGTTGAAGACCCTCCTTTCAACTTTTCGACTTTTCAACCTTTCAACCCTCGCCGGGGTCGTCGTGGCGGCGCTATGCGCGGCGACGGCCGCCGCTGCCGCGGTCCCCGCTGATACGGAATTGACCCTCGGCGAGGTGGGGTTGCCCGTGTGGATGCCGGCGTACGGGGCGGCGTACCGGCAGCCGTCGTCGGTCTATCCGATTTCGGCCGCGCGGGCGCCGGTGGAGGACGGGCAGCGGGTCACGTCCGTCTCGGACAAGAACGCGGCCGTGAAGTGGGAACTTGCGGCGTGGACGGCCGGCCGCACGCTCTCGGAGCAGCCGCCGGACCTCAAGCTCGGCGACACCTGCACCGCCATTCCGATGGACCCGGAAAGCGTGGACTGGGACCGGACCATCGCCGCGAACGCCGCCGCCGTCGCCGCCGGGCGCCTGCTGTTCGACATGGGCGCGGCGGACCCGGCCGAACGCCTCATCTTCACCGCCAGCGGCGCGACGGAGGTGGCGTGGGTGTCGGCGTCGGGCGAGACGGTCAAGCAGGTCTATTCGGTCGGCAGCTTCTCGTCGGCCCGCCCGTACCGCATTTTCGCGACGCGCGTGGACGAGGCGAATTCGGCCGCGTTCATCGACCTCAGCGGAAAGTTCGTCTCGTTCTTCGGAGACCCGAACCTGCTGCGGCGCGAGTACAGCGTGCGCACGGGGGGCGTCTCCAACGTGGTGTACGGCATCGACTACGATCCGTCGAACACGAAGCTCCTGACCGTCCGCTACACGGTGGACGAGCAGACGGGCAAGATCCACTGCCCGCAGGGGCAGCTCGTGATGGCCTACTACGACACGGAGACGAAGGACCACATGGTCGCCCACGTCGTCGTGGAAATCTGCCCGCCGAACGTCACGACGCTCAGCGCCGACGTCGGCCAGTGCCTGCGGCCCGCCGGCGGCGGCTACAGCGCGACGGAGAAGCTCTACTGCGTCGCGGCCGCCGGGCTCTCGGCCGACGACAACGACCCCTACTCGCCCTACCTCGAGCAGTACAGCGCCCCCGGGGGCGAGGAGTCGACCGACCCCGACCACGGCAAGATGTTCGCCATCGTCCCGACCGACGTCACCACCAGCCAGTCCGGCATGGCCATGCCCTGGAAGGCCGACATCTACTGGCAGACCGAGGACCCGATGAAGACGCGCTGGACCTTCGAACACGACTGGTACCTCGTCAGCTGGCCCGCCGACCCGCTGCGCGTCGTGGTCGCCCCCGCGGGCGCCCAGGCCGGGTGCCCCGTCATCGTGCCGACGAACTACGTGGTCAAGACCGGCTTCAAGATGCCGGCGGACGTCTCGGCGGTCCCCGACGACAACACCGGCGAGCTCGCGCTCAACGGCGCCGACCGCGGCAAGGTCCTCGTCAAGCTCCTCAACGCGAACGGGAAGGGCTGCCCCTCCTACCTGCCGATCGAGCTGACGGACTACCGCCGCGAGGAGGTGGCCTCGCCGCGCGCGTTCGAGTGGGCGGTCGGCGTCGAGCTCTCGCCGCGCATCGGCCCCGAGGCCGGGCCGGCGGCGCGGGCGATGTCCGAGCGGGTGGACGACAAGCTGCCCGGCTACATCTACGAGCCGGAATCCCCCGCCCGCAACTGGAACCCGCGCCTCTACCACAAGCCCGCCGGCACCCCCGCCCTCGGCGCCGTCGACGTCCCCACCGCGGACGAGCTGGCGGACGAGGCGGTGAACGGCGCGGACGACGACCCCTTCGCCTCGCTCCAGTCCGCCATCTACCCCGTCAACGAGGTCCGCAACGCCAAGATCCAGGTGTGGTGGCGCGCGAACTTCCGGACGCCCCAGATGCCCACCCCCGTCACGTACCCCGCCCTCGTGCAGAACTACAACGCGACGTGGGACATGACGATGGCGGACGGCTTCCTGCCGACCATCGCGCTCTCCTCCCAGCTCGGTTCGGCCGACCCGGAGATGACCGCCTGGACCGGGCGCTCGCTGCTGCTCGTCGAGTCGAATTCGACGGCGGCCGTGGACCTCGGCGGCCGGCGGCTCGGGACGAACGCGCCCTCGGCGGCCGTCGCCTTCGCGTGCTACGTCTCGCCGGACGGCGACGCGACGCCCGGCCGCCTCGCCGGGTGGCGCTTCGGCGGGAACGGGGTGGATGACGCCGCCTCGATCGAGGCCGTGCTCGAGCAAGGGGCGGACGACGCCTTCCGGATCGTGTTCACGGCGAAGGACGGGGACGCGGTGACCAACGAGACCTACGCAGTCGAGCCCGGCCGGTGGACCGAAGTCTCGATGGAGGTCCCCGCGGGCGCCTTCGGGCAGGACGCCACGGTCACCTACGGCGCGACGGACGCCTCGGCCGGCGATTCCGCGACCTTCGTGGCCCTCGACGACCTCGGCCTCTTCTACTGCGACGCGACCAACGTCATCGGCACTTTCTATTCCTTTGACTTCACCTCCGACGACTTGCACACGGTTGAAAAGTTGAGTGTTGAAAGCTTGAATGGCGACGAAGAGAAGCTTTCAACCTCCCAACTTTCCAACCTTTCAACTGGCGGCGAAGCCGCTGCGTCCGTCAGGACCGCCTCCGACGACGAGGGCAACATCCTCACCTGCCGCAACTGCTCCGTCGCCGCCGCGGGCGCGTCCCGCGACTTCGAGCTGGTGCTCCCGCCCGGCAGCCAGCCGGCGCCCGAAATCTACTACCAGAACGACCCCGCCGAAACCGGCTACAACCCGAACGAAGAGCACGCCTTCGTCGATTCCGGCCCCGGCGGCTACGTCGTCTGGGCGCTCCGCAACGACCTCAACACCGAAACCTCCTCCAAGCCGGTGGTGATGGTGATGTACGGCGAAAACGGCAAGGGCCGCATGCAGGCCTTCGCCGTGGAGACGAACTCCATCGCCCATTCCAGGATGGAGAGCGAAGCCGTCGTCGGCAACATGCTCCTGCCGCCCGCCCCCGTCGGGCGCCTGGCGGGGAGCCAGACGGCCATCGACGCCACGTCGTCGGCCTTCGGCTTCGAAGACAACGCCGTCGCCTACCGCGACCGCAAGAACGGCCTCTGGGCGCGGCGCGACGGCATCGCCTACGCCAAGTACGGCTACCCGATGCAGAGCGGCTTCTTCTTCCCCTCCCTCGACGAGCAGCCCGCCCCCGGCACCCCCATCGCCTGGCTCGCCTGCCGCGGCATCCCGAATCCCACCCTTGCCCAGATCACCAACACCGCCAACGCCGTCAACTGGAAGTGGACCGCCAACTGGCCCGAAAACGTCCCCGAACTCAAGATCGGCCAGGTCCTCACCAAGGCCGCGCAGGGGCTCCCCGAGATGTGGAACGCCGCCTCGATGGCCGTCTGCTACCCGAACCCCTCGCCCTCCAACGTCGCGGCCGGGGCCTCCAGCGGCGCGACGGTGGTCGAGCTCATCGATCCGACCGTCAAGCAGACCTCCGCGACGCCGCTGCCCGTCAAGGCGAGCTTCCCCGACGAGTACGGCTTCATCCTCGGCCCCTCCGGCACCACCTTCCTCCGCAAGGGCAAGTACTACTTCACCGGCCTGCCCCCCTCCATCTCCGACCGTTTTTATGTCACCGTCGAGGACGGCGGCCTCCTCGCCCCCGGCCTGAACGCGCGGATGAACCTGATTGGCCAGTACGTCGAAAAGGAATCCGGCGGCTCCTACCTCGAACTCAACGTCCTCACCGCCGAGGAGCGCGACGCCATCAAGAAGCTCTGCAAGCTCGACCCCGCGCAGCGCAAGGCCGACGTCGACAACTGGAACGCCGCCGCCGACGCGCTCGCCGTCACCGAAGTCAAGCCCTCCCCGCGCACGAACCCCGGCGAACCGGTCCAGACCACGAACAGCAAGGAGATGATCCTCGCCTTCCCGAGCTGGAGCCTCTACGAGCAGTGGCTCGACAAGGTCGCGAACGACGAATCGCCGCTCGCCACGGACCGTTTTGTTGTCGACAAGTACGCCTTCAGCGAGCTCGGCACCCAGTGGACCGTCGTCGCCGGCAAGCCGGTCAAGGGCGACAACCTCGTCTTTGCGACCTGGACGAACACCTCGACCAGCCAGCACCTCGTGGGCACGACGCGCCGCGCCGCCGCCAAGAAGCTCTACGAGGAGCTCGGCCTGAACACCTACCTCGGCAAGGAATGGGACGACGTCAGCCCCAGCAAGTACACCTGCTGGATCACCTACGTGCGGGGCACCTTCACCTGGACCGGCGAGGAAAAACCCGCCGCCAACACCTACCTGCCGCGCGACCACTATGCCCTCGTCGCCGACGGCACCGGCACCGGCTACGTCACCCTCATCGAAAACGACAACCCCGACCCCACGCAGGTCTCCGAAGGCCTCCCCGTGCGGATGCACGTCATCAAGGTCGTCCCCGAGCTCTACGCCGACGGCATCGCCGTCCTGAACGATCCCCTCAACAAGCTCTCCGAAAAACTCACCCTCCTCTACCGCACCCCCCTCGGCTCCTCCGCCGACAAGTACGAATTCCAGTGGTGCTACACCACCCCCGCCACCGACGGCACCGTCCCCGGCAAGGGCACCGACGCCTGGAAGGACAAGGCCATGGACACCGGCCTCGTCTCCGTCCAGCTCGGCCTCAACGGCGCCAACCTCCAGGACTACGTCAACACCTACTACACCCTCCGCTACCGCCCCGTCCGCGACTCCGCCACCTGGAACCTCCTCGCCGCCGCCCACCCCGACTGGACCGACGCCGACTTCTGGAGCCCGTGGGCCGACGAGCAGCTCGCCGAAGGCTGGCTCCAGCGCGTCCTCAACTCCCTCACCCCCTTCGCCCAGCGCGTCGAGGACTTCTACAACGAGCGGAGCGACATGGGCTTCTCCATGCTCGAGCAGATCGGCGGCCCCTACCAGGGCGACGTCGCCCTCAACAACGACAACCTCTCCGAGGTCGGCCTCCTCGAGCTCTACCAGACCGTCTTCAACCGCGCCGAGTCCCTCCTCGTCGCCGCCGGCGGCAACAACATCGACATGTCCAAGCAACTCATCCTCGCGCAGACCCGCATGGGCGAGTTCTACACCCTCCTCGGCTCCGAGGCCTATTCCGACGCCAAGAACCCGCTCATCCCCGCGGGCGCCGGCGGGGAACCCTTCGCCTCCGGCACCTTCTCCTTCGCCAACCAGGTCCCCTCGCTCCTCGACGAGGAACTCGCCCTCCTGCGCGGCCGCACCAAGGCCACCGCCTTCCCGCGCATGACCGAGGCGCCCCTCTACAACCGCCTCGCCTGGAACCTCACCAAGGGCATCACCGAGGGCGAGCCCGCCTACGTCGCCAACTACGGCATCCGCGCGCGCGGCGGCGTCCTCGACGTCAACTGCGCCGCCGCCCAGTACCCCCAGGGCCACGGCGACGCCTGGGGCCACTACCTCTCCGCCCTCTCCGGCTACTACCGCCTCCTGAGGAACCCCTACTTCGACTGGGCCGCCGCCATGGGCGAGATGCTCATGGACCAGAAGCTCGTCAACGTCGACTACCAGGACGAACAGAAATTCGCCGACGCCGCCGTCCGCCTCGTCCAGACCGGCGAGGACGCCATGGACCTCACCCTCCGCAAGGCCTGGAAGGAAAACGGCGGGGACATCGCCGCCGCCTACTTCGACGCCGACCCCGAGCAGGCATTCGGCTACGGCGAATGGGCCACCCGCACCGGCCTCGCCGCCGCCTACAACTGGATGGCCGCCAACGCCCTCCTGCCCACCAACGGCGAACCCTACGCCGCCTTCACCGACAAGGGCGTCTCCAAGATCACCCGCGAGACCGCCACCCAGCTGCCCGTCCTCGCCTCCGCCGTCCGCTCCGTCCAGCGCAAGCTCCAGGGCGTCCAGGCCGGGGCCAACCCCCTCGGGCTCTCCGCCAACGCCATCCCCTTCGACATCGACCCCGACCAGCTCGCCGCCAAGAACTCCCACTTCGAGCAGATCCTCGCGCGCGCCGAAAAGGCCCTCGCCAACTGCCGCACCGTCCTCGCCTACGCCAACGAATACGGCTCCCGCCTCGCCCAGGTCGCCAAGGACGAAGAAGACGCCCTCGCCGACGCCGCGACCCAGGAGCAGGCCTTCAACAACCAGCTCATCGCCATCTACGGCACCCCCTACGCCGGCGACATCGGCCCCGGCGGCACCTATCCACAGGGCTACGACGGACCCGACCTCTACAACTACACCTACATGGACCTCGCCCCCTACGGCCTCCTCGAAGCCCCCGAAACCCGCTTCACCAACTCCTACAAGCTCGTCCAGGCCGGCCTCTACGGCTGGGAGTACCAGCACGGACGCGACTGGGAAGGCGACATCGAAACCAACAAGTACGAAGAAATCCCCGTCAACTACATCGTCAACGAAGGCGGCATCCGCCTCAAGCCCGCCACCCTCGCCGGCGCCCGCCGCTCCGAGGGCACCATCCAGGCCGCCTACCGCAACTACCTCAAGGCCTACCTCAAGGTCCAGGAGACCATCGGCGACTACGACACCAAGATGACCATCCTCAAGGAGACCTGGAAAGCCGTCCGCGAGCAGATGATCCGTTTCTCCGTCAACACCCCCGTCACCCTCGGCGCCCAGATCTTCAAGGAAGTCATCTGCTGGACCGGCACCGAAGACCTCCTCGTCGACGGCGGCAAATTCGTCATCGACGCCATGAAATTCGACAAGGACATGCTCGCCTACTGCGTCCCCGCCGTCCAGGGCACCGGCCTCACCGTCACCGTCGACCCCCGCGCCATGGCGCAGGCCGTGAGCGCCTCCCCGCAGGGAACCGCGTTCCACACCCTGATGGGCCAGGTCTACACCGCCCTGGCCACGCGCTACGCCAAGAAACTGAAAGCCTCCTACGCCGACCTCGTGACCGGCTTGAGCGAGGCCGTCCAGGGCGCCCTCGACCTCTTCCGCAAACTCGAGACCACCATGGAGACCGCCGCCATGGACGTCAACCTCGCCGCCGCGGCCATCCAGCCCTCCTTCGCCGACCTCGCGGCGGCCGAGGCCGCCTACCGCGCCGAAGTCGAGAAGGGCGAACAGCTCCAGGAACAGCGCGCCCTCTGGCGCCAGCAAGTCTCCAACCGCGCCACCGCCCAACGCTACCTCGACATGTACAACCGCGTCCAGCGCAACCTCGCCCTCACCAAGTACTCCACCGCCTTCGACACCGCCCAGCGCTACGTCTGGGAGCTCGCCAAGGTCTACGACTACGAAACCGGCCTCCTCTCCTCCGACCCCCAGGCCGGCAAGCAATTCCTCGCCGACATCGTCGCCACCCGCTCCCTCGGCCAGGAAGGCGTCTCCATCGCTTCCGCCACCACCGACGGCGGATTGTACGACGTCGTCAACCGCATGAAGGCCAACTGGGACGTCCTCAAGCCCCGCCTCGGCATCAACAACCCCGACAAGCCCGCCAAATGGTTCTCCCTCCGCCGCGAACTCTTCCGCATCAAGGAAGGCGCCGCCGGCGACGAAGCCTGGAAGAAGGAACTCGCCAAGTACCGCGTCGACAACATCCTCGCCGACGCCGAATTCGCGCGCCACTGCCAGCCCCCCGCGAGCGAAAACACCCTCGTCTTCCGCGAGCCGGGCTACATCATCCCCTTCTCCACCTCCATCAACAGCGCCGAGAACTACTTCGGCAAGACCCTCCAGTTCGGCGACCACCAGTTCTCCAGCTCCGACTACGCCACCAAGATCGACGCCGTCGGCGTCGACCTCGTCGGCCTCGACGGCCTCGAAGGCGGCGCCGGTGTCGAACCCAACATCTACCTCGTCCCCGTCGGTACCGACTACATGCGCTCGCCGGCGGGCACCGAACGCGCCCTCCTCGGCTGGAACGTCGTCGACCAGGTCCTCCCGCTGCCCTACACCGTCGGCTCCGCCGAACTCGACGCCCGCGACTGGATCTCCACCTTCTCTGGCCTCGACGGCACCACCGACGCCACCGCAACCATCCGCCGCCATTCCACCCTGCGCGCCGGCCCGGACTTCAAGTCCACGCGCCTCGTCGGCCGCAGCGCCTGGAACGACCGCTGGCTCCTGGTCATCCCCGCCTCCGCCATCGACGCCGACACCGACAAGGCCATGAACCTCATCGAATCCGCCGTCACCGACATCCGCCTCGGCATCCGCGCCTACGCCCGCAGCGGCAACTGAGATTGAAAGGTTGAGAAGTTGAAAGGTTGAGAAGTTGAAAGGTTGAAAGGTTGAAAAGTTGAAAGGTCATTTTTTGATTGCCGTTTTGCTCTCCGTCCTCATTGTGGCTGCGGAACCTTTCAACCCTTCAACCTTTCAACCTTTCAACTCTTACACCAACCACGCTGGCAACGCGGTGTCCGGCACCGTCATCGCCCTCGACGCCCACACCGCGACCTTCTCCAACGCCGGGGAGGTCGTGGTGTTGCCCCTGAGCATCTTCCCCGAATCCGAACAACGCCGCCTCGCCGCCGACTACGGCACCCCCATCCTTCCCGCCCCCATCCGCCGCGCCATCGACGGCGCCAACCGCGCCATCGCCCGCTCCCGCCAACGCGCCGCCAAAGGCCTCTGTACCCCCGAAGACAGCGCCTCCTTCATCGCCCGCACCCAATCCGCCCTCACCGCCTACCTCGACGCCCAACTCGCCTCCGGCGTCCTCACCCCCGCCGAACGCGCCGCCCTCCCCCCCTGACCCTCCCCCTGTCCCCGTCCTGCCGGGCGGCCCCCGTGCCGCCCCCGCCCGCTCCCCCTTCCACTCCCCCCCTGACCCTCCCCCTGTCCCTGTCTTGCCGGGCGGCCCCCGTGCCGCCCCCTCCCGCTTTCCCTCACGCTTTCCCTCCCGCCCCCCTCCCTCTCTCCTCCCGTTTTCCCCCCTTTCCCCCTCCCACTTTCCGCCCACAGGGCTCATCCGCTCATTCCGGTGGCGCATCTCTGCAGAATAAGGACATCCGCCTGGCCGCCCGCGACGCCTCCTGGTGCCCTTGACCGGCCCCCCCCCTCATCTCCCGAGCATCGCGCGGCGTTTGTCGCGGCCATGGAGGACTCCCATGGAAAAGAGGCCGATAGAAAAGGGGCCAGACCACGGCACCCTGGAGAGCGGAAGAATGTCTCACGCAAAGTCCGCAACGTCCGCAAAGTGAGCGGGATGGAAGCGGATGGGATGGACCGACTTGGCGCCGCGGCGGGGCACTACCTCATCCAAGGGATCCGGAGGAGGCAAGGTAATCGGCGGGGGAGAGTACGGGGAGCACGCCCGGAGGATAATGGGCGCGGTCGCGCGAGAGAATGCACGTGGCACCGCAGCGCAGGGCGGAGGCCAGCTGGATGTCGTCCTCGAAGTCCTTGTGCGGAATGTCGGCCGCTTCGCGGAGGATGGGGGCGTCGAGGGGAACGACGGAGAAGATGCCGAGAATCAGGCGGACGGCCGAGAGCGCGTTTTCGCGGCCGATGAACTTCGCCGCAACGTAGTGGACGTTGTTGAGGGAGATGGCCGAGACATAGCCGCGGGCGGCACCCGTCTCGCACAGGGCCCACGCCGAGGCGGCGGGCGCAAAGAATTCCGGCCGGCGCAACACGACGTCGAGGAGGACGTTCGTGTCGAAGAACAGTTTCGGCTTCACGGGGCGAACCTTTCCGCCAGGCGTTCATCGCGGATGGCACGCCAGTCCAGGTCACCCGGGACGGAACGGGCCCCGCAGGCCAATGACAAGGCCCGGAGCGTTTTCGGTGGATAACCCGGTTCAGCCGGCAGTTCACGCCCCGCAGCCTCGACAAAGCGGGAAAACATCGACGAAATGCTTTCCCGGCGCCTTTTCGAAAGCCGCCGGGCATTCTCCAGGACAGGACGGGGGATGCTGAGGGTGAGCTTCGTGGTGTTCATGGATCAAGGCTCCGTTATACGTATTTTCTTCTGTCATTCTATACGTATGAAAGGTGGCTTCAAGCCTAAACGGACAGATGACCGGCATCCGCCAAGGCCGCAAAGGGAGCGGGAGGAGAGCGGGAGGGGAAAAAGGGATCTGCTCCTCGGTTTTCGCCACCCGCCGTTCCAGCCGCTCGATCCGCTCGTTCACCGCGTACCCGCGCAACAACACCTCCTTCAGAACCCCGGTGGCCCAAATCCTGAAATGCGTGGCCTGCGGGGAGTTGACGCGATAGCCGACGGCGATGATGACATCGAGGTTGTAGTATGGCTGGATGCGGTTGACCATCCTTCCACCCTCTTTTGAACCTGTGCAATTTTTGCACAGGTTGCCCCTTCAAGGAGTTCGGCCGTGGCATAGATGTTCCTGATGTGGCGGTTGATGACGCTGCGGTCCACCCCGAACAGTTCCCCCATGCGGACCTGCGTCAGCCATACCGTCTCGTTTTCGAGCCGGACATCAATGCGCAGGGTTTCATCGGGCTGGTAGATGACAATCTGGTTCTGCGGCTGGCTCATGCCCGTACCCTGCCACGATGCCCTCGCCACATCAAATAAAAAGGAACCAATGTACAATAACCAATCTGCGGCGGGACTGGGGGACGGGCGCCCTCGTCCGTCCAAAGTGGAAAGGACACGGAAGGGATGCCAACATTGAAACCCATGAAAACCGCTCCGCGGACATGGAAACGCGGGAGAATGGCAGCGCTCGGTGTTGCGTTCCGGCGGTCTCGTGCTATATTGCAGACGAAACGAGGAAGAAGACATGGCAACATCCAGCATAACCGCGAATTTTGCGATTCGTGACGGGAAAGAGGCGAAGGCCTTCATCGCCGCCTTGTTGTCGGATACCCGTCCCACGCCCCCACCTGCCAGAAAACGCACGTGGGGATTTGCCGGAAGCGTTGCGGAAATCGAGCGTCGCCGTCCGCGAAAACGCGCGAAATGAGCGGCTTCCAGGTCATCAAGCTCACCGACTTCATACGCGATGTCGGGGAGGATGAGGCACGCAGGCGTCTTTCGTCTTTTTCGAGCGGCGGTTTGAACAACGAAGTCGAGGAATATCTCCGCGATGCCGCTTTCCGCCATTCAAGGAAGAAAACCTCGATTACCTATCTTGTCATGGCGAACGGCGACACGCACAACTGCCTTGCCTACTACACACTGGCGGTCAAGCCGTTCTCGATTCGGTTGACACGCCTGACGGCCCGGCAGAAGAACGCCATGAAAGACCTTGCAAGAATCAGCATTTCCAAGGAAGAAAAACACTATGGGATTTCGTCCTACCTGATTGCCCAGCTGGCCAAAAACTATGCCCTCGAGGACGGCAAACTGATTTCGGGAAGGGATCTCGTTGGATTCATCCTCGACCAGATACGCGGCATCCGCGACCAGGTGGGCGGCAAGGTGGTGTTTCTCGAATACGAGAAAGACAGGCCGAAGCTCAGGGATTTCTACAAATCGTGCGCCTTCGAGGAATTCAAGATGCCTTCCGACGCGGATGACGGCGCCTCCTTCGGCCAGATGTTCTGCTTCCTCAATGATTGACCTCCCCGCACAGGGGAAAGCGGGAGGGAAGCGAAAAGGGGGCGCCTGGGCTGCTGGCACTGGCTCCCCGCCCGTCCGAAGCGGAAGGGATGAGGGAGGAGAACGGGAGGGAATCTACAAGAAAGGGAGAAAACCGCTTCGCGGACAGGAAAGACTTGGATGGGGTGATTTCTACTCGAATGTCTCGGATGCCGCTTCGCGGACTCGAATGGCTTGGAGGGGGGTGGAAGCTCAACATTGAAAACCATGAAAACCGCTTCGCGGACATGGAAAGGCGGGAGGGAAGCGGATGTGCAGTCGGGGGAGGGGCGCCCCGCCCGCGGAGCGTCAGGAAAGCGGGAAACAAGCGGAATGACTCCCTCCCCACTCCAGAAAAGGGGGGGGCCGGTGGAAGGGAAAGCCCTGGGCGGGTGCTTGTGGTGTGGACGGCCCGGGCGGCGGGGTCGCCAGCGCAGGAGCCTTCGCAAAAGCCCGAGAGGTTCTTCCTGGTCCCCGTGCGCGGGAAAGAATCGACTCCCACCCGGTTTTGTGTAGGATGCCAAGCAACACAATGGTGTGGTCTTGCCGCAGTCCGGCGGACGTGCCACGTGGATTGCGTCTTGCAGATGAACAACGAGGTAATCATTGCTGATTTCACCAGGGATGTCCGCGAATCGGAAATCCCGGGGGACGTTTTGCAAATTCTTCTCGCCGACCGCACCACCGGCAAGAATATCCTCTGGATGACCGACGGCTACGCCGCCCTCGAATCCATCTTCGACCGACCGATGTCCCCCCGCGACGAAATCGTTGCCGACGTGATCTCCCGTCCCGGCAGCCGCGTCATCCGCCCCCGCGTGGACAAGAGCAAGGCCGAGCAGCGCGAGCGTGTCCAGAAGAAAGCGGAGGTGTTCACTCCGTCGTGGATTTGCAACAACATGCTCAACGACGCGGATGCCGCCTGGTTCGACCTCAAATCATCCCCTTTCACCACCCAGGGGAGCCGCGCCGAGCGCTGGACGCGTCTGCCCGGCAAAATCGCCTTCCCGGACGCGCCGGAGCGCTCTTGGCTGGATTACGTCAACGACCGGCGCCTCGAAATGTGCTGCGGCGAGGCTCCGTTTCTCGCAAGCCGCTACGACACGACCACGGGCGAGGTCATTCCCGTCCCGGAGCGCATCGGCATCCTCGACCGCAAGCTACGCGTCGTCACGGAGAATGCCGGCACGGATCCCTCCGAATGGCTGAAACACGCCATTCTGGCCCTCAAGGCGACCCTGGGCTTCGAGTGGCAGGGCGACAACCTCCTCATCGCCCGCGAAAACATCCTCTACACGATGCTGGAATACTACAAGTTCTACTGCACGGCCGAGCCGCTTCCCCACGCGACGCTGCTGGAACTGGCCGACATCATCAGTTGGAACATCTGGCAGATGGACGGCCTCAAGTGCGTTGTTCCCATGACCTGCCATGACGAGGTGTTCGCCCCCCCGAAACCCAAGGCCGTGCAAATGGATTTGTTTGCGGCTCCCGAGCGGGAAAAGGCAGGGAAAGAACTGCCGTTGACCACGCCGTGCCCCGGGTGTGCGTGCAAGAAACCCCTCGACGGCATTTTCCTCCACAACGGCCTCTACTGCAACGTGATGGACTGGAAGCACAACCGCCCGTACCGCTACGCGGACATCATCCGCGACAACATGGAACGACAACGCCAACGGAAGAACGCAAAACCATGAGCCCGCTTCCCGACACCAAGTCCTTGGACGAGATCATCGTCGGCCGCGTCGAACCCCACATCTACGCGTTTCTCACGACCTCCGTCCCCCGCTACCTCAAGGTCGGCGACACCTACCGCCCCGTCCCCGTGCGCATCGCCGAATGGCAGAAACACTTTTCCATCGACGCGCAACGCGATGTCTGGGATTGGCCGGCCGTGCTCGATGACGAGGTCTTCTTCCGTGACTACTCGGTCCACCAGTTCCTGCAAGACAGCCGCCACCTGGTCCGCCTGGACAAAACGGCACTGACCCGTCTCCGCCAGGGCAAGGACCTGTATTTTTCCAACGAGTTCTTCCTCGACGCCCGCAAGGAACACGTGGAAGAGGCATTGGCGGACATCAAGGACGACCACGACCATTCCACGGGCAAGTATTCGTTTTACAGCGTCAAGAACGCCGGCCGCCCCGCGGACGAAGAAGAGTTGCCGCCCCCCGTCCCCCTGACGCTCCGCCCGAACCAGCGGGAAGCGGTCGAGCGCTTCAAGGAAGCCGTTGGCGCGGGGCGCACGAACCTCCTGATGTATGCCGTCATGCGCTTCGGCAAGACCGTCGCCGCACTGCAATGCGCGAAGGAACTGGCGGCCCGCTTCGTGGTGGTCGTTTCCGGCAAGGCGGACGTCGCGCGCGAATGGCGGAACACGGTCCTGGGCTTCACGGACTTCAAGAACCACTTCGTTTTCCTTTCGCGCAAGGACCTCGACGCCAAATACTCCCGCGTCACGGAAGAGCTGGCCGCCGGGCACAAGGTTGTCCTCTTCGCCACGCTCCAGGACCTGCAGGGCGACGCCATCAAGCCGCGCCACGAACAGATTTTCGCCAATCCCATCGACTTGCTCGTCATCGACGAAACCCACTTCGCCGCCCGCGCCGCGGAATACGGCAAGCCCCTCCGCGTTCCGCCGCAATACGCGAAAGCGGATGCTTCGGAAGAAGCGAGCGCCGAAGACGCGGCCCAAGCCGTCAAGGCGCTCGACGCGAAAGTCCGCCTCCACCTTTCCGGCACCCCGTACCGCATCCTCATGGGCAGCGAGTTCCAAAAGGAGGACATCGTTTCCTTCTGCCAGTTCACCGACATCGCGAACGAGCAGCGGAAGTGGGACGAAGAACATCTGGGGCAGGACGAATGGGACAACCCGTATTACGGCTTCCCGCAGATGGTCCGCTTCGCCTTCAACCTCAACGAGTCCGCCCGCAAGAAGCTCCAAGAGCTGGAAGCGGACGGCCAAACCAGCCACTTCCGCGAGTTGTTCCGCCCGGTGCGCATGGAAAAGGACGCCAGCTCCAAACAACTCCACAAGAAATTCGTCCACGAAAAGGAAGTCGCCGACCTCCTCCGGGCCATCGGCGGCTCCGCCCCCGACCCGGGAATCCTTCCCTTCCTGGACTACGACAAAATCGTGCAGGGCCAGATGTGCCACCACATCGTCTGCGTCCTGCCCTGGTGCGCCTCCTGCGACGCCCTCGAGGCGTTGCTTTCCTCCCGCAAGCACAAGCGCAACCGCACCTTCGGCAAACTCCACGACTACAAAATCCTCAACATTTCCGGCAAGGAGGTCAAACGGGGCTTCGTCAAGATCGCCGATGTGGCGAAGACGATCGCCGACTGCGAAACGCGGAAAGAAAAGACCCTCACCCTCACCGTCAACCGCATGCTCACCGGCAGCACCGTCCCCGAATGGGACACCATGCTCTTCCTGAAGGACACCTCCTCCCCGCAGGAATACGACCAGGCCGTCTTCCGCCTGCAAAGCAGCTTTGTCCGTTCCATGCCCGACGGCCGGGGCCGGGAAATCAAATACAACATGAAGCCCCAGACCCTGCTCGTGGACTTCGACCCGGCCCGCATGTTCCGCCTCCAGGAAGCCCGCGCGCAGGCCTACAACGTCAACACCGAGCGGAACGGCAACGCGGAACTGGAAAACCTCGTCAGACGGGAACTGGAGGTCTCCCCCATCATCCTGTTCAACAAGGACCGCATCCACCGCGTCGAGGCATCGGACGTGATGGCCGTCATCAGCCAGTATTCCGCGAAGCGCGGCGTCGCGGAAGAAGTCGAGGACATTCCCGTCGACCGCTCGGTGCTCGCCGATTCGCAGCTAAGCGCCTTCATCGACAGGCTCCCCGCCCTCGGCAGCCGGGAGGGATTGACCATCAAGCCCCACACGGGCGATGAAACGGACATCGATGCCGGGGAGGCTTCGGAAAACGGCGGCACGGACGACGATGGCGGCACGGCACCGCCCCCCGGCGAGGACAAGGACCGGGAGGACCGCGACCGGAACATCAAGACCCTCCACGCCCTCGTCGTCTTCTATTCCTTCCTCGTGCCCGAGCGCGTCCATTCCCTCGACGAAATCCTCCAAGTCATCGACCAGGACGACAACAACCGCCGCATCGCCCGCCATCTCGGACTCACGAAAGACATCCTCGGACGCTACCGTGACAAGGTCGGCTGGCAGACTCTCCAGAAACTGGACTACAAAATCCAGAACCTCGACCGCCTCGCCAACGAGACCCAGGACATCGACCTCGGCGAAGAATACAAGGACACCCCGGAACCGGTGAAAAAAGCCGTCGTCGCCATGCGCAAGTTCGGCCGCCTCGGCGAAGCGAAGGTCGTCACGCCCCCGAACATCGCCTACGACATGGTGCGGCAGATTCCCGCCGCCGAACTGAAAACGCTGGTCGAATCCGGCGAAAAGATCCTCGACCCCGCCGCCAAGATGGGCGAATTCGCCATCGCCATTGTCCGCCGCTGCGCCGAACCCGACATCGGCCTCGCCCCCGACGCCTTGAAAACGTCGATTCTTTCCATCCCCATGTGCGGCGTCACCTACGAATTCACCCGCAAGGTCTACCAACTCCTCGGTCTCGCCCCCAAATGCATCGCCCAGCCCGAGAACATGACGACCTACGACCTGCTCACGCTCCGCAAGCCCGGGACGGGACGCCCTTCGTCGCGCCCTCTCGACTTCGCCAAAATCAAACGCCTGCTCACGCAGAACAAGGACTTCGACACCATTTCAATCGGCGACGACCTCGCCGGAGAGGATGACACCATGTGCAACAAGATTGGCCTCGTGATTTCCAATCCGCCGTATCAGGAAGACGATGGAGGGTTTGCATCCTCCGCCAGTCCTGTTTACAACCATTTCGTCGAAGCCGCCACCTCCTTCGAGCCCCGGTGTGTGACTCTCATCACGCCCTCGCGCTGGTTTGCAGGCGGCAAGGGACTTGACGATTTCAGGGCGCATTTGTTGTCCGACCATCGCATGCGCACCCTGGTCGATTTCCCGATGCTCTACGAGCCCTTCAGCAATGTGAAGATTCGCGGAGGAATCTCCTATTTCCTCTGGGATGGCAAGCACGACGGCCCCTGCCATGTCATGACAATGGAAGGCGGAAAGCCTATTGGCGAATCCGCTGAACGTTATCTTGACGAATTCGACATTCTCGTGCGGCGTAACGAAGCGGTTCCAATACTTCGCAAAGTTCGCGCCCTGAACGAAAAGACGCTTGATGCTAAAGTGTCCAGCCGAAAGCCTTTTGGATTTCCAACCAATTTTTTGGGAACAGAATCTGCCGAAGGAATTTCCCACCCAGTCAAGCTGTATGGCAACCAAAAGGTGACATGGGTTGATCGTTCGGCCATCACGACAAACCCGGAATGGATCCAGGAGTGGAAAGTCTTGATGACGGCCGTGCAAGGGACCAGCGCGGCCGTGGAAACGAAGTTTCTCTCCAATCCCATTGTCGCAGGGCCGGGAACGGCCTGCACGGAAACATATCTTGTGGCCGGCCATTTCCGTTCCAAATCCCACGCCCAGAATCTCGCCAACTATTTGCGGACGCGCTTCGTGCGTTTTCTGGTTTCCCTCCGCAAATCGACACAGCACGCCACGCGCGATGTCTACGCCTTCGTCCCCCTCCAAGACTTCTCCTCATCATCCGACATCGACTGGACCCGTCCGCTTCCCGAAATCGACCGCCAACTCTACGACAAATACTCCCTCACCGCCCCCGAGCGCGCCTTCATCGAATCCATGATCAAGCCGATGGGGTGATGCAATGTTTCACAAACCACATTTTTTCAAGAAAATGAAAACCCCGGAAACACCACAACCCCAAAATCCTGAACCAGAGGGACCGTGTGCAGCTGCCAACCCCTTGGATCATGAGGCATATGTAAAAGCCTTTTGCGATGTGAAGGCTTTGTTTGATGCCAGTCTGCAAATTGACCAAAAAATGTCCGCAGGCATCAAGCAAGTTCACAAGCTCTGGGGGTGGTATATTGGAGTCTGTTCAACTATTGTCGCTATTATTTCGTTTTTTGGTGCAAAACAAATAATTAGAATAGAAACAGAGGAACAGATCAAACAGTTTACGGACACAAAAGTGTCGAATATGATTGTGGCGAGTGTATCGAATGCCGAAGAACGCGTGAAGACAGATTTTTCGCAATACATGGATGAGCAGGTAAAATCATTTGAACACCGATCTGAGGAGTTGGATGAACGAATCAAAGAAGCAGAAGAGATAATCAATGTTTACGAGAAATGTGCTTCTGCAAGAGCTTGGGACCGTGCAGATTATGAATTCCTTGTTGGACTTTCCGAGGGTACGGGGCGTGTTGCACGAGTCGCGAGTTCGACAGTTGAAGAAATCAGGAAATCTTTTGAGCAGAGGAAAAACTCTGTCTTTGCAAGACGACCGATTATAAGTTACTCAGACAATCGGGATAAAAAGGTTCCCGAAGATGAAATGATTCTTTCTATTTACCACGATTCTGTCGGTCGATCTGATGGCGCTATCAATAGTCTGGTGGATAAAAATGAAAAGAAGTATGTTGCAATCCTGGTCCACACTATCAAATCTTCTCGGCATTTGGATTTCGTGTTTGCGGCCATTCGAGGGGTTGAGCAACTGACGGGGGAGTCATTCCCTGTCCTAGGCATACAGGAGGCTCTCGATTGGTGGAAAACAAACGAAGATAATCCCATTTTCCATTGTGCATTTGAGCGATACGCCGAGGCTACGCAGTTGCCAAACGAATCCATGGATGATTGTATTTGGCGCAAGATAGACTTTCTTCTCGAATGGATTAGTGAAAAGCCAAATCAATATCCTTCTGCCGAACTTCTTGCGCCCATGCTTCTTTTTGCAAAAGGGAATGAGGAAAAAGATCAAACACGGCAGGA
This sequence comes from Kiritimatiellia bacterium, assembly GCA_017540905.1. Classification (GTDB taxonomy): domain Bacteria; phylum Verrucomicrobiota; class Kiritimatiellia; order CAIQIC01; family Lenti-01; genus CACXEY01. The sequence goes on from JAFYAC010000019.1 coordinate 22,681, forward strand.
GTCTTTGGAGAAAGTGTTTGATTACTGGGCCACCGAAAATCCGAAGGCGGAGAACTGGTATATTTTCAAGGCTGTGTACCTAGCTCGCTATTCGCCTGATAAGCTTATTGCTTTTGTGAATGAACGCCTGAAGGAGCATCCAGCATTTGAAGATGAACTCAAACGGTGGTTCCCTCCAGAGTTTTTTGAGATTCCTGCTATCCATTGGCCGAGCAAGAATATCGATAAACCCCAAGTCGAAAAGGATGCCGAACAAGAATAGACTATGCCCCGACGAACGAAAAAGCCCGAAGACGAGCAATCCATTCCCGAGATGGTGGACGACCTGTCGCGCGAGGAAGCACGGCGGATGTACAAGGGCGGCAAGCTGACGGCGTATGGGCGGAGCATGGAGAAGATTTTAGACGAGGCCCTGCCGCCGGAGAAGGTGGACGAATGGGGATTCCTCCTTTCGCGCAAGGAGCGGGAGGCCATCAAGCGGGAAGCGGCTGAAAAGAAGCGCATCGCGGCCGAAAAGCGTGCCAAGGCGGCGGCAATCAGGAGAATCCGCCGGAAGGCGAAGGAAGGCGGATTCGGGCCGGACGACGAGCTGGACGACTTCGCGCGCGTCAACTGGGCGTTCATGTCGGCCCGCGACGAGTTGGCGGTCCGCGGGTTTACGATCGACCTCATGAACGAGCTGCGGCGGAAGGTGTCCGCGAGGATTTCCCCGTGGATCAAGCAGAACCACATGGACTACGTGAACTACTTCATCTATCAGTATTACCGCTCGTGCAGCGAAGTGCAAATCGGGACGCTTCCCGCATCCCGGCAGGCGGCGGCGAGGCGGAAATGGGAGGAAATCCTCCGTCCCATCAAGCGCCGGGAACCGTGGCTTTGAGGGGGCACCAAGACATGGTCGGGAACGCGAAAATGACGAGAAAAAGGAACACGCCGGAAATCCATGATGGTTCTGCGGCAGGATTGCGGAAGGATTGGGCGGAATGGAGCGCGGGATGAAGCGGCGCTGGCGGGGTCTGGCCCGAATGCCGATCAGTTAAGGATGATTCTTTGGAAAACCAGCTCGCGGCGCGAAACACGGAGGGGACGGAGGAAGGAGGCACGGAGGGTTTTTGGAGGTGGAGTTTGCCAGAGGGGGCTACGCTCCGAAAACACATCCCAAACACTTTTCCGGAGGCCAAGACAGAGAAAGAAAAGATGCCGTCGGAGCGAAGCCCCCTCCCGGCAACCTCCGTGTCTCCTTCCTCCGCGCGCTCCGTGTTTGCGCCGCAGGCAGAGGAGAAAGGAGAGCGAGCGGGCTTGTCCCATGGGTGGGCGGAGCTTATCTGATCAGCATTCGGGTCTGGCCCCTTTTCTCTAGATGCAGCCCAATTTTCTGGGGTTCGGCCCCCAGTCGCGCCCCCAGTCATGACCCCAGTCGCGACCCCAGTCGAAAAGCCGAGCGATACGTTGATTGACGATGTCCAACGGAAAGTTCTCGCCGTCCTTTTTGACTCTGTCATGTCCACCTCCGAACTGGCCAGGGCCGTTGGCATCAGTCAGGCAAAGAACATGCGCCGACGCTATCTCCGGCTTTTGCTGGACATGCGCTTCGTCGAATACACGGTGCCCCAAAAACCCAATTCGCGCCTTCAGAAATACCGCTTGCCGGAAAAGGGCGGACGTGGGTCGGGCAAAATGGTGGAAAAGGATGAATGACCTTTTGCGGGGTGCACGACGATGCCACGGAAAACGAAAAAGACCGGGCGCGTCTTCAAACCCACCTGGTTCGTCTCCACGGGGCTTTCCACGAAAGACGGCGTGTTGACGAACGCCGGCGCCTTGTTCGCCGACGATTGCCCGATCCCCCAGTCCCGCCTGTTCTGCACGGTGTGGAACGGCCTCACGAAGTCCAAGGACTCGGGAAACGACAAGGAGTTTTCCGGGAATCTCATCGAACTGCTCGACACGGCTCGACTTGAGGAATGTCGCCTCGGACCGCCGCAACCCGATACTCGCGGACCTCTTCGCCCAGATGGACTACATGGAGCGCAAAGGCAGCGGTTTCGGGCTGATTCTCGACGCCTACGAGAAAGAAGCGCCCAATCCCCGCGGGCTCAAGCCGGAGTTCTTCTCGTCGAGCGGCTCCTTCCGGGTGGTGTTGCCGAATCTGAACCATGACGCGGGAGAAGTGTCCGTTGAAAACGCCGGTAAGGAACGGGAGGAGTCTCGTGGGACAATAAGCGAGACAATGAATGAGACTGTAAATGAGACTGCAAATGAGACTGTAAAGGCCGTGGAAGAAGTCATTGTTGCGAATCCCGGGGTCAAAATCATGGCCATTGCCGAGAAGATATGCAAAAGCCGGGCAACCGTTACCCGGGCCTTGGCCACTCTCAAGGAGAGAGGCAGAATCATCTATCGCGGGAGCGACAAAACGGGCGGCTATTTTGCAAAAGACACTTGAGCGGCGATGCGGCTGTATCCGTTTCCGCCCGGTTGGGGCGGCGCACCTTGCAAGAGTTGTCCAAGTTGTCTCCCCCCATCCGCACCCCAAGCGCGTTCCTGTCCGCGGAGCGGTTTTCTTGGTTTTCAATGTAGACATCCCTCCCGTCTTTCCCAAGCTTCCGAGGCCGCACAGCGGCATTCGGGTATTCCCCTCACGCCTCCCTCCCGCGCGCCAGACGTTGGGGCGCGACTGGAAAGTCGCACCTCCCGGACGGGGGGGATCCTTTCGCTTGTTTTCCGATCTCTCTTTGTGCCCTTGGTGTCCTTTGTGACTGAAATCCCTCCCTCAATCCCATTCGCTATCTGCCGCCGGGCGGAGTTGTCCGCCCGGCACCTCGAAAGAGTTGTCCCGGGTTGTCCAAGTTGTCTCCTCAAACAATTGCCGGGGATTGTCTGACGGTTTTATTCGCCGGTTGTTTTGTTGTCCGTTTTGTCCTTTTTGTTTCCATAAACGGTGCCCCTGCGGGCGGAAAGTGAAAAGGGAGGCGTGCGGGCCGCCCGCGCTCCCAGTCGCCGCTCCGAGGAGGGCATGGATAGCTTGGATGGCGGGAATTGCAGGGATGGCACGAGTGGCACAAATCAAAATCTGGCTGGAATTCATTGTGTTGCAAATAGTTGTACATCCGGTCCAGTCTGCTTGGCACGGTTTGGCATGAATTGGCACGAATCATCACGTCCGGACATACCAACCGCCGGAACGGTTGTTGCCCCGGTACTCGACGGGGCCGTCCGCCGCACCCAATTCCTTGAGGACGCGGGCCAAGGTCCTAAGAGGGATTTTCAGTTCCATGGATAGTTCGTCCCGCTTCACCCCAGGATGCCTTCCGATGTATTCGACCAATCGCGTGCGGTCCCCGGAAGTGTCACGCCTAGAGGGGTGGGCCTTCTCCGTTCCGGAAAAGGATGCCAGCACCGTGGCCCGGAATTCCGTCCGGTGGTTCAGGTCGAAGGTGGCCTTCGGGTTGCCGTTGGTGGCGAGTTCTTCCTGGACTTTGGTGACGCCGCGGCTGAATTTGTTCACGAAGCCCAGCACTTTCATGGCTTCGGCCAGCATCGGATTGCGGTAGTCGTTGACCCGCGGGAAGTTGTCGGGCCGGGCCCGACCGAAAAGGCCGCCCGGATTGACGATTTCGATGCGGCCCGAGGAGTATTCGTAGAATTTAGTCGGGGCGTTGCCAAGGAAGTAGTCGCGGTGGACGATGGCGTTCAGCAGCAGCTCTCGGAGCGCCCAGGCCGGATATCGCGAGCGCTGTTCCTCGCGCATCGCGGAAACGGGCACCGGCCGTGACGCTCCGGGCCCCGTCTTCACGAACACGTCGAGTTCCTGCACTACCCCCGCACGAGCGGACCGCGGAACGCCGTCTCCTGGAGCACGTCCCCCGCCACGTCATCCCCTTCGAAGCGCGCGTACTGCACGTAGTCCGACGGAATGAACCGCTCGGGATGGCGCGCGAACAGCAGTACGCCCAGATTCGTCGGACAGCCCCGCTCTTCGCTGTAGAACTTCAGCGCCGCCATCTGTTCCTGCACCGGGCGGTCGTCTTCCTCGGCAATCCGGGCATCGACGGCCTTGGGCAGGTAGACCAGACGGAACAGGTCCGTGTCCAAATCCTTCAGCTTCGCCGTTTCGCAGGGCAGTTCCTCGTCCCGGATGCCGTACCGCGCCCGCCGTTCGAGCAGGATGCGGACATCTTCTTCCGTCGCGACGGCCTTGCGCGGCCCCACACGGACCCACACCTGTCCGGCATAGCGGATGGGCGGATAGCGGGACGGCCACACCGTCACCACCACCACGTCCCCTTCGGGCAGCTCGACTTTGTCAATGGCCATCGACGGTGGCGGCAACAGGTTGCCGTCCGTCTTGAGGCCGCCCAGCGACGCCATGGCCCGGTCCTCCACCCGCTTGCCCGAAATGCGCCCGTCGTTCTCCACCCCCATCAGCAGATACCCCGGCTCGCCCGTGCCCGACAAATCGTTCGCGAACGCGCATACCGCCTGGCCGATCTTGTCCGCCCGTTCGAACGCCCGCGTCCGCTCCACCCGTTCCCCTTCGGGGCGCGCCAGCAGTTCCAACAGTTCTTCCCGGTTCATTGTGCCATGCCTTTCACGATGCAGTTTCCACCCTACCTCCGACTCTCCGCCGGTTCAAGCGATTTGAAGGTTTCCCACGGGTTTCGGGGAAACAAGGCGATTTCGGGATTTGGAACGCGCACGTTCCCAATCTGACATCTTCGTTTGTACGTTTGGATGCACGAGGAGCTGAGGGGCAATTGCCGTTCGACATGCCGATGGTGCCGTTGATGAGACAGACGGGAGAACTACCCAGACAACTACCCAGACAGGCCCCCGAACTCCCCAGACAGCTACCCAGACGGGATGGAACATTTCGGAAGTCCAGAGGAACATCCTGGACTACCTTGCCGGGAATCCGGCAACGTCCCGCCGGGGCATCGCGGAACAACTGCGGAACATCACGTAGGCCGGGGTGAAGTACCATTTCGCGCGTTTGCAGGCGATGGGCGCGTTGCGGCGCAAAGGGCCGGATTTCGGCGGGCGCCGGGAGGTCGTACTCCCGGAGGGCGAGTGAAAGAGCGATAAGTGGGCGGGACATGGATGGGCATTCCGCTTCCCTTGTCCCCTCTTGTCTTTTTCTCATCTTCCGCTTTCCATTCGCACCTTCCAGCCGGGCGGAGTTGTCCGCCCGGCACCTTGAAAGAGTTGTCCCGGGTTGTCCAAGTTGTCTCCAAAACAATTGTCGGGAATTGTCGGAATTGTCGGACGGTTTTGTGCGTCGGGTGGTTTGTCGTCTTTTTGTTCTATTTGTTTCCAGAAAATGGGCCGAAAATTTTTTCCAATCATTGGAAAAATCGGGCCGTTTTTTCCAACCATTGGAAAAGTTTTTTCCAATCATTGGAAAACCGGCGTTTTCCCGGAGAGCTACCAGATTGGCCAAAACCTGGGCGCTTCAGGCAGGGTGGGGGAGCGCGGGCGGAATACGGCGCTGTAACCTTCCGGGGCGGGGTGTGTAGGCAAGTTGACAGGGCGAAGCCGACAAAGGAGAAGATCCCCCGACCGCATCCGGTTGGTCTGTAGGCTGTGTGATGGAAGACATCTTGTACGAGAAACGCTTGGAAGCGCTCGCCGCGCTCGAGGACGCGCTGGAGGAAATCGAGGGCGGCGATGGGCTTTCGACCTTCGTGGAGGGGCACGGGCTGCAGAGCCGGCGCTTCCGCTTCGAGTGGCACGAACCGGTGCTCCACATCTCGTACGACCTGCCCACGGGGCGCGTACTGACTCCCGAAGAGGCGCAGAAGGCGGACGACGAGGAGGCCGCGGCCGCGATACGGCTCGCCATCCTGGTTTTCCGCGCCATGCTCGACGGGCGGACGGAGGAGCTCGAGGATGGTTCGGTGTGGCTGTGGTGGGACGAGGACGGGGCGCGCTACGCGATCTACGGTCCCGACGGGAGCCTGGAGGACAAAGGGGAGGGATGGGCGGTGCTGATGCCGCCCCTCGAAACGCTTTTCCGGGATGTGTCGAAGACGCTGGCCGTCTTCTGGGCATGACGCGGAACGGGAAATTTCCGGAAGTCGAAAACAACGGCAACGCAGAAAGTGGAGGCAGTTCATGGCAGGACCCCAAGGCATCGGACCCGGCAGCAACCCGCAGCAAATCATCAACCAGCCCGGCGCGGGCAACGTCGGGAACGTCGGCGGCGTGCAACCGGGCGGCGCCCGTCCGGACGCCGCGCCGCAGTCCGGCGGGGCGCCGCAGGCGCCGCCGCGGCGGGAGCCGGTGCGCGCGGCGGATGTCGCGGGGCAGCTCGACATCCTTCTGCTGAAGGCGGTGCAGGGCTCGACGGGCGGGGTCACCGAGAAGGCCGTGGCGGAGGCCGCGAAGAGCGCGAAGCTGCCCAAGGAGACGAGGACCCGCCTCAAGGAGCTCGCCGGAGAGGCCCGGGAATGCCTGGCCGCGCTCGCCGCGCTCCGGGACGATCTCCGGCCGCTGCTGGACCGGCTGGCCGCGTACGGGCGGGAGGGATCGCAGGCGCTCCGGCAGGCCGACATCGACGCGTGCCTCCGGGAACTCGACGCGGTCAAGGCCAGGTTCTCCGCCGTCGCGGCCGCCGGCGAAATCCAGGTCGGCGAAAGGACCGTGGCCGTGGACCGCTCGCTCCTCGCCGAGGCGTCGAAGCTCCTCGACGGCGTCGGCAAAAAAACAACGCCCTCCACCGCGAGGTCCTGCACGCGGCGATGGTGGATTTCGTCGAGCGCGAGATCCCGTTCATCGAAGAAGAAATCTTCCCCGAGCGGTTCGCCGGCGAACTCCACAAGCTGTCGAACAAGTCGAAGAACGACACCCGGCACCTGGAAGCCTTCGCCAAGCAGCACAACGCCTTCCGGGCCGCGGCGTGCGCCTACGCCGGGTTGCCGACCCAAAAGAACGAAAGGAATCTCAAGAGGGCCACAATGGCTCTCGAGGCGATGGCGACGGAAGATGTCGAGAAGTGCTTGTCCTTGACGGCCATCACGACCTTCAAAGTCGCCGCCGCCGCCTCGGCGGAGTTCAAGGAGGCCTACAAGAACTTCATGGTGAAAGTGATGCTTGCCGTGAAAGACCCGTCGGCCATCCAGCAGATGATCGACTCCGTGTTCGACGTGATCGGGATTGCCGCCGAAAAGCTCCTCTCTTTCGGCAAGGAGTTCAACGCGGGGAAGGCCGGCAAGTACTACGTCTCCGGCGCGGTCCTGGACGCGTTCAGGGGGCGGACGTCGCTCTCGCCGCTCCTCGAGTCCCGCGTCCACGGATATGCCGACAGCGACGTCAACACCGCCCTCGACGACAAGAACGTCGCGTAGTCCGGGACGCTCGGCGCCGGCAAGTTCAACACCGTCACCCTCGTCAAGGTCGCCGGACGCCTCATGCGCCAGTTCAACCGCCTGCAATGGTTCGACACGATCACCGGCCAGGGCGACCGCCATGCCGACAACTACATGGTCGACATCGACAAGACCGACCTGTCCGTCACCCTCAAGGCGATCGACAACGATGCCAGCTACGGCGTCATCCGCCAGGGCCTCCACAAATTCACCATCCCGCCGAACTCCGGGATGCAACGGGCCTTCGACCGGGCGTTGGACACCATTTCGATGGAACTCGACCAACTCAAGCGGGAGATGCTCGCCGACCCGGGCATCAAGAAAAAGGGCGGCGCCATCGAGATCGACCTCTCGAAATCGCGGGCCCCCCTGCTCCTGGCCGGACTGCTCAAGCGTTGCGGCCTCAGAAGCATCGTCCCCCCCGCGGAAATCGACCGGGAACTCTACGACAACCTGATGCGCCTGGCCCAGGACGCGCCGGACGGCGGCGCGGCGCGCCGTACCCACCTGGCCTCGCTCGAGGAACGCCTCGGGAAGGGCAGCGCCCAGTACAAGGCCGCGGTGCGGCGGCTCGGCGAATCCATCGAACACGCCCGCAGGCTCGCCGCCGAAGGGAAGGTCTATTCCGCCGAACAGTGGGAAGACCACGACATCCAGCGCCGGATCGCCGCCCCGAACCTTGCCAACATGGAAACGAAAATCGGCTCGTACAACATCCTCGGCCCCAATGCGGTGCAGGAGTATTCCGACGATGCCCGCTATGTGACCTTTTCCAACAACTTCTTCCGCGACTTCTTCGTTCCGCTCGTCCAGAACTCGACCTGCCCGGACTGGTTCAAGCCCGCCGGGTGACCGGTGGCGGGAGGCCGCGTTGCGGTCCGCACCCCGCGCGCGGGAAGGCGGGGCTGAAGCCCCGCGGGCCGATATGGGGGCGGGGGATGCTCCCGCTGGCCTTGTTCTCCTTGGCGTTTTGGCCCGCCCGAAAAACGGGATTGAAGAAAGGGGGTTCCCTGTGTTTCATGGCGGCATGGAAACACACGGCGAATGCGCCCCCGACGGCGGCGGAAAAGACATCGGGGGCGGGGGCTTCAGCCCCGCATCCCGGCGGCCGCACTGGCGCAAGTCGTTGCGGAACCCCAACATCAACTACCGCAACGGCTGGTTTTTCGTGACCACGCAAGTCGCGCACAACAAGTGCATCCTGGGGGCCCTTTCGGACGCCGACGAAATCTGGACGGGCGACCTTTCCGATGGCGGAATGCTCCGCGCCATGCTACAACTTTTCCCAACCGGCGGATAGCGGATCGGCGGGCCGGCGGATTGTGCAGGGGGCGGGGCGCGGCGGCGTTTTTGCGTTGCCAATGTTCGGGCGCATCGTGTAACCAGGCACAAGGATTTCGGGGCAACAAAAGGAGCGGAACACCATGGCTCTTGAACTGGTCAATGCGAAATTCGATGCGTTCGTGGACTTTGCGCGGGCCCAGGCGGCGGCCGGCAGGCAGAAGGCGGTCGCCCGCGCCGATGTGGTCGATTTGGGGAGAATCGTCACGCGCTCCATAAAGCCCGCCTCCGGCGACACTGGGTCGGCGTCGGCGCGAGGCGCCTTGCCAGCCTCAAGCGGGCCAACAACATCACCCGCGACGCGTTCAGGACGGCGGTCGCCAACATGTTCGGCGGCGAAAACCACATCCCCGACAGCGTGAAGGCGGCCATGAAGCTGGAGGATTACGGCAAGGGCAAGCCCCTCACCGCCCGCCGCATCCTCGCCGTGAAGGCTGCCATCGACGCGGACGGCACGTACGACCGGCTGCTCGCCACGTTCGGCAACGCAAATTCGGAGAATTTCGCGAAAAACAAGGGCTGGTCCGCCGCCGAGCTGCCGAAGCTCGCGCGCGCGGCGCACATCCTTTCCTCCATCACCGGGAGGAACGAGCTGGAGGCGATCGCCATGCTTTCGACGCCCGACTCCATGGAGAACCGCCTGCTGAATTACGGCGGCCGCTTCCTGGAGAATGCCGCGAGCTTCCGGGACGGCCTGCAGCTCCTCAACGCGTTCTCGGTGTGGTTCACCGGCGTGAACGAGGCGCTGGCGGAGAACGGCGGCGCCCAGGGCGAGCGCAAGGAGGGGATGAGCCCGACGCTCCTCAATGCGTCGTGCAGCAGTTTCACGGCCGGCATGCTCCGCGGTATGGAGAAGTTCGTGTTCGAGTGCATCGCGCACGACCCGTCCTTCGACCTGTCGGGGCCGGACCACGAGAAGCTGTTCGGCATGGAGAACAACGTCGTGACCCACTTTTTTGGGCGCCAGCTCCATGATGCCTGCACGCAGACGATCGCGCAGGTCCCGCCGGAAAAGCGCAAAACGTTCTTTTCCGCCGTCACCATGTTTTTCCCCCTCGTCGACAATGCCGCGGACGCCAACATCCCGGGCAAGAAACGCGGCGAACCGATGGACGTCAAGATGGCCATCGCCCGGGTCCTCAAGCATCTGGACAAGATCGCCGGACTGGAGGCCAGGGGGGAGCTCACGTTCGAGAACGTCGCCAGGCTCGTCGTCCCCGAGCTGCCGCCGGACAGCGAGTGCGGATTCGCCGAAGTGGGGAAGGCGCTCTCCGACGTCGTGCTCAAGGTGGCCCCGACCTTCGCCAAAAAGGGCTCAACATAGAGCTCCTGACGTCCGTGTACATCACCATCCAGGAGACGGGCTGCTCCATGGACGAGGCGATCGAGGCCGCCACTGGCGGCACGCGGCCGCCGCTGGTCCCGTACATGGCGACCGGCACGTTCGGCCTCGAGGCGTTCGACGGCACCACCAAGGTGGGGTATGGGGTCAGGGATTGGCGTTGCCACGCGGAAGCGCGACGGCCCCCCCCAACGGAAAGTTTCACCCGGCACCAAAAACAGGCTTGACTTATCGTATGTATTGTGAAATACATGCCACCATGAAACGAAAACCTTCCCCCGCAGATCCCCGGCGCGATGCGTTCCGGGAACGGATCGAAGCCCTCTGGCCGCTCGCCAAAGGCTCCGTCAGCGAGGTTCGCAAGCCCTGCACCCGTCCCGGATGCAAGGCCTGCGCATCCGGCCAGAAGCACCCCGCCCTCATCTTCACCTACCGCAAGGACGGCAAGCTCCGCTGCCG
>JAFYAC010000020.1 GCA_017540905.1 Kiritimatiellia bacterium
CATGACCGGCGCCGCCGCCATCGCGCGCGCCACCCTGCGGACCCTGCTGCGCTCCCGCCTCGCGCCCGCCATGCTCCTGGCCGTACTGGCCGCCACGGCCCTGCTGCCCATGGCCCTGCGCGGCGACGGCACCCTCGAAGGCCTCATCCGCATCCACCTCTCCTACACCCTGGGCCTCGCCTCCTTCCTCCTCGGACTCTTCTCCCTCTGGACCGGATGCGCCGGCATCTCGCGCGAAGCCGAGACCAAGACCCTCCACCTCCTCGTCACCAAGCCCGTCCCGCGCCTATCCATCTGGATGGGCAAATGGCTGGCCCTGCTGGTCCTCGACGCCGCGCTCCTGGCCACCGCCGTCCTCGCCTCCGCCGCGACCCTCCACCACCGCATCCACGCCCCCGCCTTCACCGACGTCCAGCGCGCCGAAGCCCTGCCCCGCGCCCTCGCCTCCCTCGCCACCCTGCGCGCGCCGCTCCCCGACGTCGAACCCGCGGTCCGCTCCGACCTCCTCCGCCTCAAGGCCGCCGGACAACTGCCCGACCTCCCCGAGTCCACCCTCCTCGCGCAAATCCGCCGCAACGTCCTCGCCCGCGAATTCGCCCTCGCGCCCGGCGCCTCGCGCACCTGGCGCTTCGCCCCTCCTGACGGGATCCCCGCCGACGCCCCCGCCTGGCTGCAACTGCGCTGCGACACCTCTCTCCTCGGCTCCGCCGAGACCGCCGTCGCCTGGCAACCCGGCGGCGAAGGCCGGGACGCGCGCAACTTCGCCTTCATCCCCGGCATCCCTCGCCTCCTCCCCGCCCCCCTGCCCCTCTCCGCCTACGGCGACCCCGCCCCCACCCTCACCCTCACCAACCGCGACCCCAACGGCGCCACCCTCTTCTTCGATCCCGACGACGGCGCGGCCCTCCGCGTCCGCACCGGCACCTTCGCCGGCAACCTCTTCCGCGCCGCCCTCCTCCTCTACGGCCGCATGGCCCTCCTCGCCGCCGTGGGGCTGACCCTCGGCACCCTCTTCTCCCTGCCCGTCGCCGCCTTCGCCTCCGTCGTGCTGCTGCTCCTCCTCCAGCTCTCCAACTTCATCGGTGCCGCCGCACAGGCCGACCGCGCCACATTCGTCGCCAACGTCGCCCCCTTCGGCGCCGACGCCCACCCCCACGACGAAGCCCCCTCCGCCGAAACCTCCTCCGCGCCCTCCCCCGCCGCCCGCGCCGCCGCCACCGCCCTCTACTACCTCTACCGCGCCACCTGGACCCTCCTCCGCCCGCTCCTCGAAGACACCACCCTCGACCGCCTCTCCACCGCCACCGCCATCCCCGCCCGCGAAGTCATGGGAACCCTCCTCCGCCAACTCCTCCTCCTCCCCCTCCTCCTCGGCCTCCTCTCCGCCGCCACCCTCCGCGCCCGCGAATGGGCCCTCCCCGCCGAAGGCTGACCCATGCCCGCTTCCTTCAAAAAATATACCGCCCTTCTTACTTCTTCCTTCTTACTTCTTACTTCCCTTTTCCTCTTCTCATTGTCCGGCGCAACCTCCCGCCTCCTCCTCGCCGCCCGCGACCGCCTGGGCCTCACCCAGGCCCCGGCCACCGACAACCTCCCGCCGGAAGCCGCCTTCACCACCGTGGCCCTCGGCGGATTCCGCGGCATCCTGGCCGACCTCCTCTGGATGCGCGCCGGGCGCCTCCAGGACGAAGGCCGCTTCTTCGAACTCGCGCAGCTCTCCGACTGGATCGCGCGCCTCCAGCCCCGTTCCCCGGCCATCTGGGCCTACCACGCCTGGAACATGGCCTACAACATCCCGGCGCTCCTCCCCGACCCCACCGACCGCTGGCGCTGGGTGAAGGCCGGCATTTCCCTCCTCCGCGACGACGGCATGGCGCTGAACCCCGGCTCCGCGCGCCTCCACCGCGAACTCGCGTGGCTCTACCTCCACAAACTCGGCACCGACGACGACGCCACCGCCCCCTACTACCGCGCCCAATTCGCCAAGGAAGCCCCCCCTCTCCCCGACCCCGCCCTTTGCGCCTCCCTCGACGCCCGCTTCGGCCCCCTCGACTGGACCCTCCCCCAAGCCCACGCCATCTACTGGGCGACCGCCGGCCTCCCCTTTGCCCGCACCGACTTCGACGACCTGGCCCTCCGCCGCATCGTCTACCAATCCCTCTTCCAGCTCCTCGCCTCCGGCCACCCCAAATACCGCCTCCCCACCCTCCAATTCCTCCGCGAAACCGCCGCCCGCCACCCCAACACCCCCGCCCTCCCCAACCTCATCCAAGCCCTCTCCACTGGCGGTCAGTAACCCCGGTCCCCCCCACCACTCGGCGTGCCGCCCTTGAGCCACCCCCCAATGGGGCTTCCCAAGTGGTGGGGCGAGCCGTCCCCGGCGAGCCGCTTTCCCGGCCGCTTTTCTTTCCGCACGGCTCGCCGGGACGGCTCGCCCCACCATTCCACCCCCATTGGTAGGGCCCGACATCCGGGCGGGCCGGGCGAAAGGATGGCCCATGGCGGGCCGCCCGGAGGTCGGCCCCTGCCGCCCCGCCCCACCATGCAAAAGACAAGGTCCGCCGCGGGAGCCCCGGCGGGCCAAAATTTTTTCCAATCATTGGAAAACCGCCGAAAATTTTTTCCAATCATTGGAAAATCCGGCCCGGTTTTTCCAACCATTGGAAACTTTTTTTCCAATCATTGGAAAACTCCGCCCTCCGCCTCCGGCTTCAAGATTGCGCCCCGCCCCGCCGCCCCCCGGCAGACTCACCCACCCATCTCGCGGAACACCGACTGCAGCTTGCGGGTCGTGACGGGCTTCTGGAGAATCTTCGCGAACCGTTTCACGCTGTGCGTGTTTTCGATCTCCACGTCGGCCGTGATGGCGACCAGCGGCACCTTCGCCAGGCGCGGGTCGGCGGCCATCGCCTCGGCGAGCTGCTGGCCGTCCATTTCCGGCATCCACATGTCCGTAAGCACCAGGTCGGGCGTCCAGGACTTCATTTCCGCGAGCGCCTTCACGCCGTTTTCGGCGAAGCGCACGTCCTTGACGCCGAGGTTCCAGAGATGGATGCCGAGGACCTTGCGGTTGACCGAGATGTCGTCCACCACCAGCACCGAGCCCGGCGCCTTCGCCTCGCCGTCGGCCGGCGCGGACTCGACCGCCCCGGCGGCCCCGACGGCCCCCGCCTCCGCTTCCGCTGTCTCCCCGGAGGGCTCCACCACGCACAGCGACGGCAGCACCACCGTGAACTCCGTCCCCTTGCCGAGTTCGCTCTTGACCGAAATCGTCCCGCTGGCCGCGTCCACCAGACGCTTCACGATGGGCAGCCCCAGGCCCGTGCCCTTCGTCTTCGAGTCCGCCTCCTCCACCCGCGACTGGATGTCCTGCACGAACGGATCGAACAGCCGCCCCAGCTTCTCCGGCGAAATCCCGCATCCCGTGTCCCGCACGACCACCCGCAGCGTACCGACCCCCGCCACCTCCGGCTCCCACCCGTACTCCACCGTGATCGTCCCGTCCGTCGTGAACTTCGCCGCGTTCCCCACCAGGTTCAGCAGCACCTGGCGGAATCCCTGCCGCGACAGCACCACGTCCGGCACCTCGTATTCCCCCGTCCGCCGCACCACGAGCTTGACCCCCGCGGGTTCCGTCCGGTAGCCGAAGATCGCCGGCAGTTCGCCCATCACCCGTTCCACCGGGCACCCGCCCACGCGCATCCGCATCGCCCCCGTCTCCAGCTTCGAGAGGTCCAGCACGTCGTTGATCAGGTCCAGCAGCGCCGTCGCGCTCGTGATGATCCCCTGGATGAACTCCTCGCGCTGCGACTTCGGCAAATCCTCGCGCGCGAGGAACTCCGCGAAGCCGATGACCGCGTTCAGCGGCGTCCGCAGCTCGTGGGACATCATCGCGAGGAAGCGCGTCTTGGCCTGCGCCGAATCCTCGGCGCGGATCGCGGCCTCCTCCGCCCTCTCCGCGTGCCGCTTGAGCACCCGCATCATCATCGACCCGTACAGCGTCACCACCATGAACAGCCCCAGCCCCGCCAGCGCCCCGTACTTCTTCAGCTCCTCGTCCGAGAGCCCGAAGACTTTCCGCTCCGCCTGCCGCGCCGCCAGCGCCTCCACCATCATCTCCTGGAGCTTCTCCACGGAAATCCCCTCGAAGCCCTTGCGCAGAATCGACACCAGCGCGTCCGGCGTCCCCGGCTGCGCGAGCAGCACGAACTCCGCCTGCCGGTCCGCCGCCCCGTACGCCTCCGCGCAGTGCTCCGGCACCGGGAACGAGAACACCCGCACCGCCTCGTACTCCTCCGTGTCCGCCGGATACGGTGCCCAGAGCTGCGTCTCCCCGCGCAGGAACTTCGCCTCCGCGGTCCGCGCCTCCGACTGCGCCGCCTGGGCGAACGTCAGCCCCGTACGCCGCGCCAGCTCCTTGAGCAATGCCGCGGGGAACCCCACCGGCTTGCCCTGGTCGTCCTTCATCGGGAACGGCCACGGCGAAAAATCCACCACGACCGGCAACGGATTCCTCAACCGCCGCGCCAGCCACCGCGTCTCCGTGGCGCTCAGGTCGCCCATCCCGCCGCGCGCCCCGTAGTGGCGCTCCGCGATCAGCCGCATGTAGCGCGGATGGTCGTCGCAGATCGCGTCGATCGCCCGCTCCAGCTCGGCGAACCGCTCTGGCTGGCTCCGCGCGCACACGAAATAAATCTGGTAGGCGTCGCAGAGCCGCAGCGTCCGCCCCTCGGCCAGCTCCCGCATTCCCAGGTTCACGCACGCGTCGATGGCGCCCGCGGCGTAGGCCGCCATCATGTCCCGCTCCCGCTCGAACTCCACCACGTCGATGTCCAGGCCACTCTCCGCCACCTGTTCCTTCATCTGGCGCCCGCTGTTCGTCCCCGCCAGCACCCCCATCTTCATCCCGCCCCACGTCTCCGGGCGCCCGGCCTTGTAGGGCGTGTTCCGGCGGGTCCACAGGTACACGCGCCCCATCCCGCACGCCGAGTGCGGATACAAAAACTCCTCCCGCCGCTGCGGCGTGACCATCACCCCGCCCATCAAGTCCAGCCGCCCCTTCCGCACGTCTTCCAGGGACTGCTCGAACGACCCGTAGACGTAGTCCGGCGACCAGTGCGCCATGTCGCACAGCGCCCGGAGCCACTCCTCCAGGCGGCCGCTGCGCTTGCCGTCCGGGGAAAGCCTGAACAGCTCGCTGCGCTCGTACGCCGCGATCCGCACCCGGTTCGCCGGCTTCGGGATGCCCAGCAGCTCCTCCCGCCACTGGTCGTAGCTGTCGATGTGGTCGATGTACCACTCCCGGTACGCCGCCGACAGCCGTTCCAGCAGCTCCGGCCGGTCCTTGCGGACCGCGAAATACACGTACCGCGTACCGATCGGCACGATTTCCGAGAGCCCTTCCGGACGCTTTCCGTAGGGCGTGTAGAGGAACAGCGTGTCCACCTCCCCGGCCTTCAGCGCCTCGACCGCCCCCGCGCTCGTCGGGTACTCCACGTATTCCGGGTCCAGCCCTGCGCGTTCGAAATACCGCAACCGGTCCCCGTTGCCGCGCTGCCCCTGCGACACCGGCGAATACGCCACCCGCGGACGCACCCCTTCCGGCAGCTTCGCCCCGAACAGCTTCGACGCCTGCTGCTGCGTCATGTACACCCCGTAATGCATCCGCCCCATCGGCTGCTGCGGGAAATCGTAATCCTCCAGCAGCTTCGGCGTCCGGAACGCCGAACACACCACCTCCGCGTTCGACACCACGAGCATCCCGTCCGCGTCGAACTCCGCCCGCACCGGCTCCACCCCGGCCAGCGCGAACACCTCGTCCATGACCCTCCGGCAGAACTCCACGTCCGGCGCCGCCCACACATCCACCGCCGAATCCCGCTCGCAGTCCGCGACCGCGACCCGCTCCGCCCTGGCCCCCGCCGCCCCGAAGCAAAGCACCGCCGCCACCGCGGCCACCCGCCCCCACCGCGCCGCAGCACCAAAAATCGCACTCGAATCCATCATCGGTCCTGTCTTTCCATGCATCCCGTCTTTATCGCACACCCCCCCCCTCCCCTTCAAGCCCGAAACCGGGTATGGGAAAAAGGTGCAAGGCGGGAGGAGAAGCCTGTCTCTGGCGATTGGAGTGTGCAAAGCTCTTTCTCCCCTCCGAGAGGGGGGGCCGCCCGGTGACAGGAAAGTAGGGGCCGACCCTCCAGGCAACCCATCATGGGCCAACCTGCCGCACGGCCCGCCCGGAGGTCGGGCCCTACCGGGGGGGGTATGCTTTTCTGTCGCTTCCCAGACATTTTCCACCACAAGGTCGCGCGGAAGCGCGACCCTTGCACTCCCCACGGGGAGGGACGCGCTTCTGCGCGTCCGCAGTGGAAAATGGCTGGTGAGACAACGGCTTGAAGCCACGGAGGTTGCCGGAAGGGGGCTTCGCTCCGACGGCATCTTTTCTTTCCCTGTCTTGGCCTCCGGAAAAGTGTTTGGAGTGTGTTTTCGGAGCGTGGACACCCCTCCGGCAAACTCCACCTCCCAAAAACTTCCGCGCCCCTTCAGAGCGTCCGCGGCTCCAGCAGCTCCAGCGCCGCCGTGAGGACCGGGCCGCCCGCCTTGCGCCACGGTTCAGGCATCGCCCCGGCATGCGCCAGCTGGCGGTTGAGCCGCGCCGTCTCGGCATCCCCCGGCACATCCATCGCCGCGCGGCCGGCCGCCGCGCGCCATTCCGCGGGGGCTCCGGGCAGGGCCGCCCCCGCCCGCAGCGCCATCGCCGCCAGGTACCGCGACGACCGTCCGAGCCGCGTCGCCCCGTCCCCCAGTCCCCGGGGACTCGCCTGCGCCGAAATCAGGTTTTCCATCCCGCTGCGGACTGCGTCCGCGTGCGGGCCGTTCAGCGGATCCGGCCCGCTGCGCATCAGCGCCATCAATGCGATGGCGCTCAGCGCACCGTCCTGTCCGGCCCTGGCGCTGTTCCCGCCCGCCAGCGCCGCGCCCTCCGCGTGCCACCCGCCGTCCGCGCCCTGGCCCGACACGATGACCTCGCAGGCCGCCGCCCCCCGTGCCGCCGCCAGCGCCGCGGCAATGAATCGTCTTTTACTCATATTTTTCTCTCCCTGTATGCGGTCGGAATCGCGTTGCTAACGCTGCAAGGCAGCGCGCTGCTGTTTTGTTA
>JAFYAC010000140.1 GCA_017540905.1 Kiritimatiellia bacterium
GGGAACATCTGGGGGTTCCGGCGGATGACGTCCTCGTAGCCGTCGATGAAGGCTTGGTTGTCGGAGTTGTTGGCCTGGGCGAGCATTTCGGCCTTGATGTTGGCGTCGAGGGCGTTGCGCTGGTTCTGGTAGTAGGTCATCGACTCGTCGTCGTCCGCGTCGGAGGCCGCCTGGGTGAGCAGGTTCAAGGTCTGGTAGTTGGCACAGAGGGGGTTCGTCAGGCGCTGGAGAAGGTTGGCTTCGTCGGCGAGCTGGTCGCGGATCTTCTGGGCTTCGGGGGAGACGGTGCCGTTCTTGTCGCGCAGGAAGTCGAAGTAGTACTGGTCGAAGTCGCCGGTGCGGCCGATGTCGAGGCTGTCGGCGCTCTGCAGGAGCTGCGCTTCCATCGTCGGCGAGGCGGGGACGGTGCGTTTGCGCTGCCCCAGGGGCTCGATTGGGACGCCGACGATGGAGTTGGCGACTTCGTTCTCCCAGGCTTCGCCGGCGGTGCCTTCGCCGTATTGCTGGCGGATGGCCTGGTTGGTCTGGCGTCCGCTCTGGACTTCCCAGCGGTCGTGGCCGAGGCCGCCGCGGCCGAGGTCGTGGCCGGTGATGCCGAGGATGACGGCGTTGCGGTCGACGGTGACGCCCTGCTCCTTCATGATGTTGCAGAAGGCGTTGGCGTAGATGTAGGCGCGGATGATGTGGCCGCGGCCGTGGACGGAGACGCCCTGCTCGCTGTTGAGTTCTTTTTCGCGGTAGGCTTCCATCTGGGAGAGGAGGAATTGCTTGCGCTGCGCCTTGTTCTGGGGCAGGGCGGCGGCGTTGGCGGGGGCGGGGAAGGGCGGATGGGCGGGATGGGCGGCGTCGAGGGCGTCGGCGAAGGCGGGTGCGACCTGCCGGATGGCGGCGCGCACGGTCGCGGGGATGGCGGAGAGCGGCACGAGACACGGGCCCGGCGCCTTCGTGGTGGCCCGGATGGCGCCAGCGACGGTGTCGGCGGCGGTGCGGATGCCGACGGCGAGGGCGGCGGCGCGGCCGGCGTCGGCGGCGGTGGCGAGGTGTTCGGAGGTGACAGCGGCCTGGATCTGGGCGGTCATGCCGCGGAGGGGGGCGGAGTCGAGGATGGCGAGGATGTTTTTCATGGCCTCGGGCGTGGGCGGCGGGACGTCGGAGAAGAGGAAGGCGAGGGCGACCTGGGAGGCGTGGCGCGGGTCGGTGCCATGGGATTCGGGCAGGGCGGCGAAGGCGGCGAGGGCGGCCTCGGCGGTGGGCGGGGGCTCGGCGGCGGCCCAGGTGCGCATGAGGGCGGCCTGGGCGGTGGCCTGCCGGTGGATCTGGCGGGCCTGTTCGCCGGTGAGTTTTTCGCCCGACCGGAGGAGCCAGGCCGCGAAGGCCTGTTTCTGCCGGGGCTCCGCGTATCCGAGTTCCGCGGCCGTTTTCACGAGTCCGAGTTTTTCGTCCACGATGGGGCGCAGCACGTAGTCGAGCGCCAGGTCCACCATGGAAGCGGAATCCTCCTGCCAGGAGTCGGCGTTCCGGTAGCCTTCGAGCCGCTGGAGGAAGGCTTCGAGGATGCGGTCGAGGACCTTGCCGGAGAGGGTGAAGTCGATGCCCTCGGGAAGGCCGGAGAGAGGGATTTTCCGCACCAGGCGGGCGACGGTCGCGGGGAAGTCGGCGATGATTTCGTCGCGGCGCTGGTCGATGGCGGCGTTGTCGTGGTGGGCGGCGTTGAGGGTCTTGGCCTTGTCGGAGAGTTCGCTGGTGGCCAGGCTGTCGTCGATGAAGGTGGTCTCGATGTACACGACGCGGATGCCGGTCCGCCGCGAAAAGGCGTCCAGCCGCGCCCGCGCCGACTCCTGCTGGGCGAGGGTCAGCGGGTGGTTGGGGTCGGCGGCGAGGTTGACGCGGATTTCCGCGATGTCGCGTTCGGGGACGACCGGCCCATGGATCTGCGCCTCCAGGTAGGCCGTGCCGACGAGGTAGAGCTTGGCGTCCCGGCCCTGGGCGCGGTCGTGCGCGGCCTGGGCGAGGGCGGCCGAATTGGCCTGGCCGAGGTGGGGGAGGAGCGATTCGAGGTTGTCGTGCGTCGCGGTCGCGGCGCGCGTCGCCGAGGGGTCGCCGAAGCATTTGAAGACGAGCGCCATGAGCGCCTGGTCGTCGCCGCGCTCCTCGTTGCAACGGAGCATGACGGCCCGCGGGAGATAGGACTCCACGCCGAACTCCTCCGACGTGACGGTGCCCCTTTCCCTGCACGCCTGCTCGATCTTGTCGAGCCACTCCTCGAGCGCCTTGCGCTCGGGGGATCCGGGGTCGGCGACCGCCAGCTTGAGCTCGTCCGGGATTCCCGGCGCACCGCCGAAGAGCGCGAAGAAGGTCTCCCGGCGCTTCTTGTCCACCGTGAGCGCCACCGTGCGGAAGGAGTCGTTGACGGTGTAGGTCGCGCGGCGGGCCACCTCCGGCTTGAGCACGATCGCCACGTGCCCGTAGAGCGCGCCGGCGGCCCCGAAGACGCTCTCCTGGAAGTTCACCGCCCCGTACGTCGGGCGCGTCCGCCCCTTGCCCTGCGCGTGGGCCAGCTCCGGGAAATGCGCCAGTTCCACCGCGTCGCGCTTTTGCTGGTAGCCCTCGCTCTTCGTCTCGACGTGGTGTTCCTTGAGCGACCACATCGTGTCGATTGGCCGGTCCGGGTGGTCCAGCATCTCGCTCCGGTCCAGGAACGTCTCCAGCTGCATGTTGATGGTCAGCTCCTTCGAGCGCATCACGTCGCCGATCTGCTTGACCGTCACGTCGTCGAAGCGGCGGCGGACCAGGCTCGCCTGGGTGGGGTCCGCCGACCGCTCGCGCTCCGCCGCGCTGGCGGCCGCCGTCTCGACGAGCACCGCGAGCGACTGCGCCGAGACGTCGTTCCCGTGGGCGTCCACCTGGATGCCGCCGGCGACCGAGCCGTACTGCTCCGTCGCCGCCCGCGGCAGGCGCGCCGCCTCCGGCGCGAGCGTCGGGTCGTTGGGCGAGGCCATGCGCAGGTCGTCCAGGCGCGCCGCGGCCGCGCGGTTCGCCGACTCCCGCAGCACCAGCGCCTGCAGGTCGAAGAGCTGCTCCGCCGCCTTCCGCGCATCGCGGGCCGCCGGATTGATCTCCCCCTCCCGCTGGAGCGCCGTCTGCAGCAGGTCCATTTCCGCCGAAGAAAACATCTGGTAGGCCGCCGCCAGGTCCGCGTTCGAGAGATTCCGCACCGCCTGCGTGAAGATCCACGTCCCGTCGTCCTTCTGCGCCTGCGTCAGCTGCCCGAGGGCCGCCAGGCGCCCCAGGTGTGTCTGGCACGCCTTGAGCAGGCCGAGCAGCCGCTCCGCGTCTAGCGCGCCGGGCTTGAGCAGGACCCCGACCGCCTCCGCGGCCGTCAGGCGCACCCCGTCCTTGCCGTTCTGGATCTGCGTCGCCTTCCAGAAGCCCGCCGACGGGACGGCCGCCGACTTGATCTCGTCCAGCCGTATGGGCGAAGCCTTGCCGATCTGCACTTGATGGTCGCCGAAAACGCCCACGGACGAATCGATGCCGCGCGCGGCGAGTTCCTGCTGGATGACGAGGTCGGGATTGATTTGGATGGTCATGGCTGGCTCCTGGATGGTTGTGTGGAAGGCTTCTTCCTGCACCGCATACACGCGGCCGCCCGGATGGTTACACGGCAGACGGCACTTCGAAGCCCCGTTCCACGTCCTCCACGATACCACTCCCCCCCGCACCCTGCCCATCTCCATTTTCTTTCCCCTTCCCCCCATCCGAGCTCATCCGAGTCTGGCAGGGCGGCCCCCGTGCCGCCCTCTTCTCTCCTCTCCTCTCACTCTCCCCTCTCCCCCCACAAGCCGCCCCCCCACCTTTTCACTTTTCACTCGCGCCGAAGGCGCGCGCTCCCTCACACCTGCAAGAAACTCCCTCCGAACGCGGACGGGACCACCGCGTCCGCGGGGGGAGGCCCGAAATCCCCCGCGGCCAGCTTTCCCTTCCACTCGAGCACCAGCCCCAGGAACTCCCCGATGGCCGTCTCCAGGTCCGCGCGCCCCGAAAACTCCCCGTACCGCTTCCACAGCACCAACTCCCCGGCGGCCCGGTGCAGCCCGAACGCCGCCCCGCCCGTACCCGCGCCCAGCAGCGACGCCTCCAGCAGCGACAGCAGTCCCTCGCGGTCCAGGTCCGCCGCCCCGCCCACGGCCGCGTGGAACACCGTCCCGTCCCCGTCCGGCGCAAAGGCCACCTCGTGCTCGCCGTCGAAGAGCAGCGTGAAGCCTCCCGACTCCTCGGGTTCCACCGGCCGCATCCCGATGGCGGCGGCCAATTCGTTCATCGCGTGAATCAGATCCATGTCGCAGTCCTGGCGGGCCCGGTTCCGTCCCCTCCGTCCGGCAATGCGCCGCGGCGGCAACGGTCCCGCACCCATCTTTGCATTCTATTACGTCCCCACACGCCGGACAACCGCGAAACGCCGCCGGTTCCTGCGTTGTGCCGAGGGAACCCCAGCCCCGACGGCCAAGGCACGGCCGTCCCTTACGGGCGGCGGGCGTGCCGCTTCCGGAGCCACCCGAGCCAGAGGTTCTTGATCGATGTTCCGAGTTGGGCCACGCCCTTCACGGCCCAATGCCAGGCTCGGGTGCATGCCCCCCGGAACGCGCTCCATGCGGCTCCCGGGGTTGGACGGTTTTTCCATGTCCGCACGGTCCAGCCCCACAGTTCCTTCGCAAAAACACCGAAGGGAAAGAACCACCTCCGGACCTTGCGCCATGCACGGAGGCATGCGCCGCGGAAACCGGGCGCGGTCGGTTCGGGCCCGCCCCCCTCCCCGCATTCCGTTTCCGGGGGCATGCGGTCTTTCCACGCTTGCGCGAGCTTCCCCCACAGTCGCTTGAGCAACGCCCACAGCTGGGCCAGCCCCTTCCATATCCATTTCCACGTCCACGCGCACGCCCCCAGGACGGCGGTGGCGACGGCGCCGCGCCGCGCCGCGGGGGCCGCGTCTGTTCCGTCCCGCGCCGGCGTGCGGGGACGGAACTTTCCCTGGCGGCGGATGGCCAGGAGCCAGACCAGCAAGAGCGTTCCGGCCAGCCATTTGCCCATCGTCCCGGCCCACGGCCCCCAGAGATGCGCGAACCCCGGCCCGAACATGTTCCCCCAAGCCTCCAGGACCGGGCCGAACGTTTCCGCGCAGACATACGCGAGCAGCGCGGTCTGGCCGAACAGCGTCGGAAGCCACAGCACCCATTTCAGCCACGCGGCGCCCCCGCCCAGGAAGTCGATGAGGAAATAGAGCAACGCGAGGGAAAGGCAGCTCCAGCCCATCGCCTGCGCGGTGAAAGTCAGCGTGTAGATGTGCTTGATCGGCGGGATGAGCGGCACGAACGCCCACCCCACCCCCATCAGCACGCCGCCCACGACGGCAAGGGTCAGCGTGCGGCGGAGGGGGGACCAGGCCGAACGGAGGATCAGCGCCGCTTCCATTCCGCACAGCCCCATGGCCGCGAACATCGGGATCGTCGCCCACCAGGTGTAGCCGGGATCCGCCAGGACGAGGGCCTTGGATTTCTCGGGCGTGACGAAGGGGAGGACCCACCGGTCGAAGCGGATGGCCGCGTTCCCGTTCATGGAGTAGTCGCCGCCCGTGTGCAGCCAGATGGCATAGCCCGCCGCGAGGATGACGGGAATCGCGGCGCGGGCCCAGCGCCACCGGATGAGGTACACCGCCGCGCAGACCAGGTAGGCGCAGGCAATCGCCTGGAGGGTGTTGTTGAAGGGATTGATCTTCAGCGAAATCATCTGGAGCAGCCGGCCCTGCGTGGCCATGCCGAGTATCCAGAGGAAAACGATGCGCACGAGCACGTGCCACCAATAGCCCCAGCGGGCCTTGCCGTTCTTCTTCCGCCGGTCCATCGCAAACGGGACCGCCGCGCCGCTGATGAAGATGAACAGCGGCATGATGATGTCCCACAAGGTGAACCCGCCCCAGGCATGGCCGAACTGGCGCATGAATTCGGGAGACAGATGGAAGGCCTTGTTGTAGGCGAAAAAGAACGGCCCGACGACCGTCAGCAGCAGCATGTCGAGGCCCCGCAGGACATCGAGGGATTGCAGGCGTTGGTTGGAAGCGGTCATGCGGCGGCTCCCCCCAGGGTCGTGACAGGCGGCCGGACGGCGACGGCATGCCGACCGCGGTCATCGGGACTTCCGGATGGCCTCGCGCCGCCCGGAGAATCCGCACGACAGATGACGGTCACATAACACATGCGTGGGAGGATGCTCGTTGAGTGCAAACATTGCAAGCAGTTTCCTCCGATATCAAATCATTTGGATTTCATGAAACCGAAAGACAGCGCCTTGTCTTCACCGGCGACATTCTCCCTCCCCAAGCCCCCCCCCCGCCGTCCGTTACCGGTAGCGGTTCTGGCGGGCCTGCAGCGGCTCGTTGAGCCACGCACGGATGTCGCTTTGAAGCCGCCGCGTCTCCGGATCGGGATTCCGTTCCCCCAATATTCTCCGCAGCGCATCCCAGAATGCCGCCGACCGCCCCTCGTCGATGTTCGCCGCCAGCCCGTTCCGGACCACTCGCGATACCAAGGGATTTGTTGGACTTTCCTTCCGTTTCCGCCACCTCTCGCTGCGCCCGGGCTTCGGTGGCTGGATGCGGCGGATCGTCACCATGCGCATGATGCCGAGCTTCTGTTCCACAGCCAGCACGAGATGGCTGTACTTGGGATTCTCGGCCAGGAGGGTCAGGAGCTTCTTGCGGGCGGCGGCGGCGGCCCGGCGGTCGGTGGGCTCCAGGGCGGCGAGTTGCGGGGACGGGGCGTCGGCGCCGGGCAACAGCCATTCGAGGGGAATCCGGGCGTCGAGGCCCACGAGCTGGCGGAGGCGGGTCGCCAGCTTCTTGTAGTGCATGGCCGTGCTGTATTTGACGTCGGACGTGTTCTTGCGGAGCCAGCCCTTGAGACCGGGCTGCCGGGCGGCGATACGGCGGCGCCCGGCACGGTTTTTCTTGAACACGAAGGTGTTGTCGAGGGTGGGTTCGAGGTCGGCCAGGCGGGAGCCGATGCGGAGGCGGGCATGCAGGTCGCGCGGCTCGGTGTCCCAAAACTCCTGGATGTCCTCCGGCGACGGGGTGCCGCGGAGGGACGGGGAGGGCTTGGGCGGGGCGGGCGGCGGCGGCGGATTGAAGTGGTTGTGGATGCGGCGGACAAGGGATTTGCCGCCGTACCAGAGCAGGTGGGTGCCCAGGACGGCGGTGAACCCGGCAAGTTGCAACGGGTAGGCGCACTGGGCTTCGAGGTCGGTTCGGTTGCGGTCGCCGAAGAAGGCTTCGGTGAGGGCATCGAGATAGTGGGGCGGGAAGATGGGGTCTGGTTTCATGGGATGCAAGATGGCGGAATCGCTGGAGGAATGCAAGTGTTTTCCTTGGTATCGTAAGGATGGGAAATGGGGGGTATGGAAGTGGTGAGGGATGGGAGGGAGAGAGAGGAACGGGCTCAGAAGAAGAGGTGGTCCATCCAGGCGCGACCTTTGGCGGTGACGATCCAGCCGGTGGTGAAGGAGGAGGATTTCTGGATGTAGGCGCGGGCGTTGCGGCCGAGGACGGCTTCGTCGGCTTCGACGACGGCCTGCCGGGTGTTGCCCAGGAGTTTCAGTTCCATGGGCGTGGCGTTGCGGCCGGAGAGGGGAATGCCGCTTTCGCCCAGCGTGACGGTGATCGGGCCGCCGTCGTAGGGGGCGCCGTGCCAGAGGCCGGGGTTGCGGACGAAGAAGTCGGGGTTCTTGCCGCGCAGGACCAGGGTCATCGCGGGCTTGAGGTGCGCGAGGTAGTCGCCGAAGGTCATGGCGGGGTCGTTCATGTGCGCCTTCCACACGTCGAGGGCGTCGACGCCGAAGAGGTTCAGGCCGTTGTAGAGGCCCATGGGGTTGGTGGTCTTCTGCTCGCGGGAGAGGCGGTCATAGCGGCTGTTGAGCATCAGGCCGATTTCCCAGTGGAGGTGGGCGCGGGCCATGGGGATGCCCGTCCGGTCGTTGGATGTGTTGCCCATGGTGGCGATTTCGTCGCCGGCGCGGACGGCGGCCCCGGCGCGCACGCCGAAGCGGATGTCGGCGAGGTGGGCGTAGAGGGTGTAGACGACGGAGGTGACGACGCTGCCGTTGGCGCGCGTGACGAGTCCGAGGCTCGGGTCGGGATGTTCGAGGACGATGTATTTGCCGTAGGAGGAGTTGCCGGCGACGGTGTTGACGTAGGCGACGCGGCCGTCGGCGACGGCGTAGATGGGGTCGGTCGGCGCGCCGCGGTTGTTGCGCGCGGTCGCCGCGATGTCCACGCCTTCGTGGAAGCGCGGCGCGAGGCGCCCGTTGATGCTGCCGGTGCGGGTGGAGCCGAACATGGCGGAGACGAGGCGCCCGGAGCCGGTGGGCTGCAGGACGCCGGGGGCTTCGGGATGGAGCAGGTCCTGCTGCGGGGTCGGCGTGTGGAAGTCCTGCCAGACGGGCGGCGGCGGGGGCGGGGGCTCGGGCGCGGCAGGGGCCTCGGCGCCGCCGCCGGGAC
>JAFYAC010000141.1 GCA_017540905.1 Kiritimatiellia bacterium
AAGTTCAAGGACCTGTGCGAACGGCTGGTCGGCCTGTCGATCGAACTGTCCAAGCTCAAATCCGCCCCCCCATCCGTTTCCAACAAATCCTGACCGCCCCTCCCTCCCTCAGGGCCCCCTGCACAAAGCGGAGATGCGCCCGTCCCCCCGCGGGCCAGCCCGGGCGCGGCGGGGGAGTCCCCGGGAGGATTGGGGCTTGCATTTGGGCGGGGGAGGGGGATAGTGGCGGACCGTCATGAAAGCAGTCATCGAGAAAGCGAAAGTGCTCGTGGAAGCGTTGCCGCACATCCAGCGGTTCCGCGGGGAAACGGTCGTGGTCAAGTTCGGCGGTTCGTCGATGGACCACGCGAACGTGGTGCGGGACATCCTGGAAGACGTGGCGTTCATGAGCTGCGTGGGGCTCCGGCCGGTCATCGTGCACGGCGGCGGGAAGGCCATCAGCGCGCAGCTCAAGCTCAAGGGCGTGCAACCGCGGTTCGTGCGCGGGCTGCGCGTGACGGACGACGACACGGTGCGGGTGGTCGAACACGTCCTGAACAAGGGGGTCAACCCGGAGCTGGTCCACATCCTCAACGAACTGGGGTGCCCGGCGCGGGGCATCCACGGGGAGGACATCCTGTCGGTGGAGAAGCACCGCGACCCGGCGGCGCCGGAGCTGGACTGGGGGTGGGTGGGGGACGTCACGGCCGTCGACGACCTGCCGGTGCGGGCGTACCTGGAGGCGGGCATCACGCCGGTCATCACGCCGCTGGGGTCGGACGGGACGGGGCAGGTGTACAACGTCAACGCGGACAGCGCGGCGGCAGGGCTCGCGGAGCGCCTCAGGGCGCGCAAGCTGGTGTTCCTTTCGGACGTGCCGGGGCTGCTGTCGAACCCGGACGACCGCAAGTCGCTCATCAGCACCCTGCGGTTTTCGGAGGTCGAGGACCTGATCGACCGGGGAATCATCGGGGGCGGGATGCTGCCGAAGATCGGCGGCGCGCTCAAGGCCATCAAGGCCGGCGTGCGCAAGACGCACATCATCGACGCGGCGCTGCCGCACTCGCTGCTGCTGGAGTTGTTCACCGACCGCGGGGTCGGCACGGAGATCGTTGCAGATGAATGAGAACGCAAAGCTGAAGGAACTGGACGACGCCTACGTGATGCCGACCTACCGGCGCGACCTCGCGCTGGTGCGCGGCGAGGGTTGCCGCGTGTGGGACGCGGACGGGCGGGAATACCTCGATTTCATGTCCGGCATCGCGGTGTGCAACACGGGACACTGCCATCCGGCGGTGGTGAAGGCCATACGGGAGCAGGCGGGCAGGCTGATGCATGCGTCGAACCTCTTCCTCAACGAGTGGCAGCCGCGGCTGGCGGAGAAGATTTCGGGGATTTCGCTCGGCGGCAAGGTGTTCTTCTGCAACAGCGGCGCGGAGGCGAACGAGTGCCTCTTCAAGTTGGCGCGCAAATGGGGGTCGGCGGAGGGGCGGTACGAGATCGTCACGATGCGCAACTCCTTCCACGGGCGCACGCTCGCGACGATGACCGCGACGGGCCAGACGAAGTACCAGAAGGGGTTCGAGCCGCTGGTGCCGGGGTTCGCGTACGCGGACTTCAACGACCTGGAATCGGTCCGCGTCGCGGTCACGGACCGCACGGTGGCCGTGTTGGTCGAGGCCGTGCAGGGCGAGGGGGGGATTTTGCCCGCGACGGAAGAATTCATGACGGGCCTGCGCGCCCTGTGCGACGAGCGGCGCCTGCTGCTGCTGTGCGACGAGGTGCAGTGCGGCATCGGGCGCACGGGAAAATGGTTCGGCTGGCAACATTACCCGGTGCGGCCGGACGCGTTTTCGATGGCGAAGGGGCTGGGCGGCGGGTTCCCCATCGGGGCGGCCACCGCGACGCCGGAGTTTTCCGACGTGCTGCAACCGGGGAACCACGCGAGCACGTTCGGCGGAACCCCGCTGGCGTGCGCGGCGTCGTACGCGGCGCTGTCGGCCATCGAGGAAGAGGGGATGCTGGAGAACGCCGTCGCCCGCGGCGAGCAACTCCGCGCCGGTCTCCGCGGACTGGCCGGGGCGCATTCCCGCATCCGCGACGTCCGCGGGCTCGGCCTGATGGTCGGACTCGAACTGGACGGGGCGGCGGCGCCGGTGGCGGGCAAGCTCCGCGAGGCGGGCTTGCTGTGCATCCCGACGGGGCAGTCGGTGCTGCGGTTCGTGCCGCCGCTCGTGGTGGCGGAAGCGGAAGTGGCGCGGGCGCTGGAGATCGTCGGCTCGGCGCTGTGAGGCGCCGGCGCGGCGGGGTGGGGGGGACACCCCGGGGTGGGGGACGCCGGGGGGATGGGGCTTGCAACCCACCCCCCCATGCGCTATCTTTCGGCCCCATGAACAATCCAGTCTATCCCGTCCTTGAAATCCTCACCCGGCTCGGCATCGCCCTGGGGCTGGGCTTCCTGATTTTCCTCGTGCCCATTTCCATCAAGAACGCCCGCTACGCCCATACGACCCTGAGCCGCATCCTCCACATCCTGCTGGCGCTGGCGGCGGCCGGTGGGTTCGCGTTCGGCGTCCACTACATGTTCCAGCATTGGATTCCCTCCTCGCCGGACGACCAGCGCCCGGCGCCCGTGGAATACCCTTCGGTGCCGCAAAACTGACCCGCCCTCCCCGCACATGAAACTCGACCGCCTTCTCTCCATCCCCTCCACCGAGTGCGTGCTCTCGGGTCCCGCGGACGCGGAGTTCACCACCGGGTTCACCTCCGACCTGCTCAGCGACGTGATGGGCAACGCGTCGGAGGGCGCGGTGCTGATGACCATCCAGGCGCACAAGAACACGATCGCCGTCGCGACGCTGGTGGGCATTCCCGCGATCCTGGTCTGCACGTCGCGGCCGGTGCCGGAGGACATGGAATCGGCGGCGCAGCAGGAAGGCGTCGCCATCTACCGCACCGCCCTCCACCAGTACGAGGCCTCGGTGGCGCTCCACGCGCTGCTCGCGGAAGGCGGTGAAGCGTGAGCGGCTACTACGGTCGGCCCTTCAGCCCCTTCTCGGCCCCGCGCGGCGGCGGCTTCTTCGACCGCCTGCCCCCGGTGACGGGCTGGCTCATGAAGGCGAACATCGCGGCGTATCTCGTCACGTGGATCGGGTGCGGCGTCCTGCGCAGCCCGATTTTCAACTATCTCTATTCCATCCTGGCGCTCTCCCTGGCGGGCGTGAAGCAGGGGATGGTCTGGCAGCCGCTGACGTACATGTTCCTGCACGGCGGCTTCATCCACATCCTGTTCAACATGATGACGCTCTACTTCCTCGGCCCCGAGACGGAGCGCACGATGGGCTCGCGCCACTTCCTCGCGATGTACCTGCTGAGCGGCATCATCGGCGGACTCGGCTGGCTGTGGCTGTCCGGGTCGGCGGCGGCGTCCTGCGTGGGCGCGTCGGGGGCGATTTTCGGCATCCTGGGCGCGTTCGCGACGCTCTACCCCAAGCGCGAACTGACGATCTTCGTCTTCATCTTCCCCGTCACCGCGGCCGCGTGGAAGATCGTCGCGGGCATCTCGCTGCTGCAGTTCCTGCTGGTGACGGGCGGCGCGAACGACAACATCGCGTACGCGGCGCACCTGGCGGGCGCCTTCGCGGGCTTCCTCTACATCGACCAGCTTTTCGAGAACCGCCACTTCCGGCGCCTGCTCTCGCGCATCGGCGGCGGCTTCAAGTGGCCCTTCGGCGGCGGCGGCGCCCGGCGCTCCCCCTTCTCGCGCGACCCCGACCGCGACCCGCCGCCCTCCCGCGAGGAAGTGGACCGCATCCTCGAAAAGATCGCCCGCGACGGCATCGAGTCCCTCACCCGCGCCGAGCGCCAGACCCTCCACCGCGCCTCCCGCACGATGTAAGGCAACCACCGCCCGTTTTTCACTTTTCTCTTTTCACTTTTCACTCGCCCCTCCCCCATGCCGCTTTTCTCCACGCCGCCCCCCCCGCCGCCCCCCGCCATCCGCGTCGCCGAGGACCCGCCCGCGGCGCCCGACTGGGCGAAGGACGCCGTCTGGTACCAGATCTTCCCCGAGCGCTTCCGCAACGGCGCCCCGCAGTCCGATCCGCGGCCCGAGGACTTTTCCGACCGCCCGATTCCCGGCTGGCGCATCCGCCCGTGGGGGATGGAGTGGTACGCGCGCGACGCCTGGGAGACGGCCCGATCCCCGAAGTACTGGGACACCGTCTTCGACCGCCGCCTCGGCGGCGACCTCGTGGGCGTGCGCGAAAAACTGCCGTATTTGCGCGACCTCGGCATCACGGCCCTCTACCTCAACCCCGTCTTCCAGGCCGCCTCCCTGCACAAGTACGACGCCACCTGCTACCACCACATCGACCCGACCTTCGGCCCCGACCGCGCCGGCGACCTCGCCGCGCTGGCCGCCGCGCGCGAGACCGAAGACCCGTCCACGTGGATCTGGACCGCCGCCGACCGCCAATTCCTGGAGCTCGTCCGCGACGCCCACGCCCTGGGCATCCGGGTGATCCTCGACGGCGTGTTCAACCACAGCGGGCGCCGGTGCTTCGCCTTCCGGGACATCCTCGAAAACGGCCCCGCGTCCCCCTACCTCGGCTGGTACCAGGTCGCCCGCTTCCGGCGCGACGGCACCCCCGAATACGCCGCGTGGGACGGCCCGAACGGCTCCCTGCCCGCCTTCGCGCGCGCCCCCGGCGGCGACGACCTCGCGGCGCCCGTCAAGCGCTACCTCTTCGACATCACCCGCCGCTGGATGTGCCCCGACCCGCCGCCCGGCGTCCCCCGCGACGGCATCGACGGCTGGCGCCTGGACGTCGCCTTCTGCGTCCCCCACGGCTTCTGGCGCGACTGGCACGCCCACGTCCGCGCCCTGAACCCCGACGCCTACACCACGGCCGAAATCGTCGGCCCCGCGCAGGAGTGGGTGCGCCCCGGCGAATTCACCGCCGCGATGAACTACGAGTGGCTTTTCCCCACCCTTTCCTTCTTCACCCCGCACTCCCA
Source organism: Kiritimatiellia bacterium (assembly GCA_017540905.1). Taxonomy (GTDB): domain Bacteria; phylum Verrucomicrobiota; class Kiritimatiellia; order CAIQIC01; family Lenti-01; genus CACXEY01. The sequence goes on from JAFYAC010000141.1 coordinate 4,999, forward strand.
GGCCCTGACCGCGACCGCCTTCCGCGCCGCCATCGACCGCCTGCACGCGCGGCACGACCCCGGCACCACGCTCGTCATGCAGAACCTCCTCGGCTCCCACGACACCGGGCGCATCCTGACCATGCTGCACTCCGCGTGCCCGCCCTTCGCCAACTGGGACAACTACTTCCGCTGGGCGCGCGTGGCCGACAACGCGCAGCTCCGCACCGACGCCCCGTCCCCCGACGCCCTCGCCCGCCTGCGCCTCGCGACCGTATGGCAATTCACCGCGCCCGGCGCCCCGATGATCTACTACGGCGACGAACTCGGCCTCTGGGGCGCCAACGACCCCTGCGACCGCCAACCCATGCCGTGGCCCGACATTCCCCTCGACCCCGAGACCCTCGGCTACCGCGGCCCCCTGCCCACCGCCACCCCCCGCGCCCCGAACGCGCCCCTCCTCGCCCACTACCGCGCCCTGGCCACCCTCCGCGCCGCCCATCCGGCCCTCCGCCGCGGCACCTTCCGCTGGCTCGAAACCGGAACCGAGACCGCCATCGCCTACGAACGCCGCCTCGGCCCCGACCGCGTCCTCGTCTGCCTCAACAAAGGCCCCGCCCCCCTCCCGCCTCCCCCCGCCTTCCCCGACGGCACCCCGCCCATCCCCCCCCTCTCCTGGACCATCGCCACCGCCCCATAAGAGTATGGCCCGTGGCCGCCCCGCCGGCCACAACCCGCCCCTCCCGCCCCCCGCCCGCAACTTTTCCAATGATTGGAAAACTTTTTTCCAATGGTTGGAAAAACCCGCCCGTTTTTTCCAATGATTGGAAAAATTTTCCGCCCGTTTTCCAACGATTGGAAAAACTTTTCCACCCCTCCCGCCCCCAAAAAAACCGCCTCCCGACCCATCGCGTGAGATTATGGAAAAACCACACATTTTCCCCTTTTTCACACCCATCATCCCCCCCATGAGCACACAAGCCCCCGCGCGTTGGCGGGGGCGGTCCGAAGTCCGGCGTCCGAAGTCAAAAAAAAGCGCGCCCCTCCCGGAACGCTCCCCAAGGGACGCGCTTCTGCGCGTCCTCCGAAAAAACCAAATTTGCCTCCCCGTTGCTTTTTCCCTGGCGCCTGGGCCTTACCGGCCGGTGCCACCGCGGGTGCCGATGATTTCACTGGCGGGGCCATGGCGCGGGTAGAGGGCGTCGATGGCGACATGGAAATCCGCCAGCGGCATCGAGACGATGCTTTCCAGGCGGGCGTCCCCGGGCATCCAGCGCTGGGTGGTGCCCAGAGTGATGTCCGGGAGCGTGGGGTCGTTGGCGAAGGCGGACAGGGAATCGAAAGCGCTCCGTGCGAGGGGGACGATGCTGGAATCATCCTCGGCGATCACGTTGTCAACAAAAGCCTGGAGTTTGGGCAAAAACGCGCGGAGCACCGGCCGCAGGCGGACATAGCCGCAGGCGGCCCCTTCGGGCGCTTCCCCGTAGGCGGCGGCGAAGGCCGGCATCGCGGCGACCGGCCCCTTCGCGGTATGCCCGGCGGCGAGGTCGGCGAGGACGTCGCCGAGGCGGCCGTCGGGAAGCGTCCCGAGGTACAGCGCGGGACCGGCGGCCGCGGCCTCGAAGGCCCCGACATCGCCCGCGGGCGTCTCGTCCTCCCCCTCCAGGCGCACGACATAGCGGCGCACCGACGTCTCCCGCACCGACCGTTCGCCGGCGGGCTCGACGCGGAGGCGGGACAAAGCGTCGACCACGTCGGGAACATCGTCGTCATCGTCGGCGGCAGAGCGGAGGAAATCGGCGAACGCGCCGATCATCCCGTTGAAGCAGTCGGGCACCCCGTCGAGGGCGGCCTGCGGGTCGGCAGGGAACGCGAGCAGGGCGGAGCCGCCGGCCTCCTCCCCTTCGCCCGCGGGGAGATAGGCAACGGCGTATTCGTCGCCGAGCATCCGGAGGAACGGGATGTAGGCGGCGGCCAGTGCGTCGCGCACGGCGGCGGTCCGCGGGTTGGCTTCCCCGGCGACGGAGGCCAAGCCGTTTTTGCCGTTCAGGACAGCGCGGAGTTCGTCGTCGGAGATGCCGGACAACTCCTGGTGGTAGGTGCCCGCCGCCACGGCGTCGGGGAAGAGGATGGCGTTCGCGAGCGGCGAGACGGGGGCCCCGATGCCCGAGCCGTGGCGCGCCTGCGGGGAGTCGGGGACGTACGCGACCGACCAATCGGTGCGGAAGCGGTCGCCTTCGTCGAGTCCGATTCCGAAGGCGAAGGCCCGGCAGGCGAAAGCTGGACTCGACAGCAGATCGCGCATCCGCGCGCCAGTGGTTCCCGCCTTGGAGTTGGCGAGGAGCGGACGCATGGCCTCGAAATCGACGGCGGCGGCCAGCACGCCTCCGGCGGGCACGGCGGGAGTGGCGTCAAACAACGCGAGGGCTTGCGCAGGGGGAATTGGGTTTGGTTGGGTGTGGTCGATGACCACGATACGCTCGCCGCGGGGGAAGAGGAGGGATCCGGCGCTCATGGGGGGGCCGGAACGGAGGAACCGTCCCCCTTCCGGCATGTCGAAGCCTTCGGGGGGGGCATTGGTGCCCAGCGCTTCGGTCCACTTGTCCAGGCATGCGGCGGCATCGCCGCCGGCGGCGGGGAGGTCCACCAGAAAACAGTTCTCGTCCAGGTTTCCACAGGCCATGAGGCGAACGGTTCCCCCGCTGTCGATGACCTCGAACGGATTGATGCCGCGGGCGCCGCATGCACCGATGAACATCCCCTTGGCCTGCCCGGCGGGGACGTAGGGGGCGGCGATGCGGTCGGCGGCGGAGAACAAGGCGTCGAGACCTCGCATCTCGATCTGGACGAAAGCGGCGGGCGCGGCCGCCTCCTCGGCACGGGCGGGCAGGACCATCGCGAAAGCGGCGGCGATCGCGAGTACGGCATTGCGGATGGTGGATTTCATGGCGGAGTCCTCCAATACGTTTCTCTTGCGATGCAGAATGCCGCAAGGCACCGGGCTCCACAAGAAAAAACGCCCCGTGTCTTTCATGGCGTCGGAGCATGGCAAAACCGATTTGTCCGATGCCTGCGCTAACGCTCCGGCAAAGCTTCCCAATGGCTAGTCCCATGGCCTCCCACAACGCGGGCAGCGACGGACGTCCCGTGCCCGGGACCTCCGTCGCTGCCCGCACGAGGGACATTATTCCCATTCCGGCCCGCAGAATGTTCGCGCAAGCTTGCAAGGAGTTGTCCCAATGCTTCGTTTCCCGGAATCGGAAAAATTCTTCGACGTGTGCGCAGCGACGGATGCCCCACATCCGGGGCATCCGTCGCTGCGCACATTGAAGTGCAGTTGAAGAAGCGATTGGAACGCATCGCCGGAGCGTTAGCGGAGGCATCGGACAAATCGGAGTTTTCCTGCTCTCGAACGGAAACACTAGTTCTTAAACCGGTCCAACGTCCCTCCAGAAGGGCCGTTGTCGAAAAGTTGCAGGTTTTGGAAGCCCGAACGGGGCGGAAATGGGCACTCCGGACCGTTTGCCCCCTGAATCCAGTCCGGTGCATGCATGGTGCAAATCTGGCAAAACACGCGGGAAAGTGGCGCGCCCGGGGGGATTCGAACCCACGACCGCCGGATTAGAAATCCGATGCTCTATCCGACTGAGCTACGGGCGCAATTCCATGCAATTATACACGGAGGGCATGGAGGGGCAAGCCTGCGTTGGGGGGCGGGGCAATCTGACGCCGCGGGTTTCAGGAAAGCGGGCGCTTGGGGCGGGCGGGGACGCCGGCGGCGAGGGTGTCGGGCGGGACGTCGGAGGTGACCACGGCCCCGGCGCCGATCACGGCGTGGGCGCCGGTGCGGACGCCGGAAACGACGACGGTGCCCGCGCCGATCCAGTTGTTTTCGCCGATGACGGTGGTGCCGCCGCCTTCCATGCCCGGCTGCTCGGCGAAGGGGGGGGCGGAGCGGGACGTGTCGTAGTTCCCGCCGGCAAGGAGGTAGACGTAGGCGGCGACGACGGTGCCGGCGCCCAGTTCCAGGAAGCGCCCCGAGAACAGTTGGCAGTTGGAAGAGATGTTGGCGCGGTCGCCGATGCGGATGTCGCCGTTCTTGCAATAGACGATGGTGTTGCGGCCCACGAACACGCCGTCGCCGACGTCGATGCCGTGGTTGGTGGAACCCTTCGCGTCGAGCACGACGTTGTCGTCGAGGACCACGCCGTTCCCGAGGCGGATTTTCTTCGCGTGGCGCAGGGTGAGGTTGCGCCCGAAGACGACGCCCCGCCCGCAGGACCCGAAGAGGGTGGGGTAGAGCCATTTGCGGAGCAGCAGGCCCAGCGCGCCGGGCAGCGGGCCCACTAGCAGGGCGAGCAGCTCGGCCCAGAGGATGTAGCCGAGTCCCGCAGGGCCGTACTGCATGCGGCGGTAGGCCGCGAAGGCGCCGCCTTCGGCGAGGGATTTGGTCTTGAAGGAGGCCGTGTCCCGGTCGGGACTCGTATGGGCAGGTGGGGTATCCATGGTTGTCGGGTCGTTTCGCCGCGGTCGCCCGAAGCGCCGCCAGGCGGCCCATGCGGCCGCGGCGGCGCACAGGGCCGCGCTTTCGGTCAGCAGGGTAAACAAATGGGAACGCGAAAACAACCCTTCCGAGTAGCGCACGCCGAAAAAAAGCGGGAAGGGCGCCCCGAAGCGCCGGTCGCAGAACGGCCAGAGGAGAGGCACGCCGCGGCCCCACGTGAACCAGTCGAGCAGCAGGTGCGAGCCGACCAGCAGGGCCGTCCAGGCGAACAGGCGGAGGAAGGAAACGGCGCGGAAGGCGAGACGACCGGCGGCCGCGAGGACCAAGGCCGCCGCCAGGGCGAAAAGAAGGCTGTGCGTGGCGTGGTTGTGGAAGCTCGAAAGGTGGTCCGGGGAAGCGACGAGCAAGCCCACGGCGGCATCGGCGTCGGGCAGCATCGCCGCAAGCAACGAATAGGCCAGGAACGGGAGTGCCGGCACGCGGAGCCCCCGCGCACGGGCGCCCCGGGCGATGGCCCAGCCCGTGGCGCAATGGATCAGGGGCGAGGGCATGGGCGGGGTGTCGCGGGGAGGGAGTCCATTGGGGCCGCTGTCTGTTGCCGTCGAATCATGCCGCCAACCATGCCACCATGCCCCCGCCCGCGCAAGCCCGGAGGAAGCGGTGCAATTCGTTTTGGGAGACAACCCAAACAACTCGGGACAACTTTTTCAAGGTGCCGGGCGGACAACTCCGCCCGGCTGGAAGGTGTGAATGGAAAGTGGAAGATGGGAAAAAGACAAACAGGACAAGGGGGAGCGCCCTGCGGGCGCAGTGACGAGTGACGAGTGGGCGGTGCGCCCTGCGGGCGGAGAAATTGCGGGAGGGATGCGGGAGAGTTTTTGTCCACAAAGGACACAAAAGAGAGAGCGGAAACAAGCGAAAAATCACCCACGTCTGGGAGGTGCGACTTTCCAGTCGCGCCCCAACGGCTGGAGCGCGGGAGGGAGGCGCGAGAGGAATACCCCAATGCCGCTGCGCGGCCCCGGATGGCTGGGAGACGGGAGGGATGTCTACACACAATGAAACCCAAGAAAACCGCTTCGCGGACAGGAACGCGCTTGGGGTGCGGATGGGGGGAGACAACTGGATCCCCCCCTGGCGGGTTGACCTCGGGAGATAGGGATGGTTGAATCAGACGCAATGGAAGCGTTGGGGCGAACAGGCAGAAAAAAAAGGAGGCAACCGTGAGGTCGCCTCCCTTAAACAACGCTTTTGGACACGGTGTGGCCGCCGGGCGGCCAGGGACGCGGTCGGCGTCATCTAACTTTGTCATAGATCGAGAGCGAGTGTAGCAGAGGAGAATCCGATGTCAAGCAAGGCAGGGACGCACCCTTATCCCGGAAAATCCGGGATAAATTATCCCGATTTTCTTGCAACCCGTTGGAATGCAGGAGGATGAAAAAGCATTCCACTGTTTGAAAAAGCGGGAAGACTTTTTCGGTTGCCGCTATGATGCGGCGGATCAATC
>JAFYAC010000142.1 GCA_017540905.1 Kiritimatiellia bacterium
CAGAAGAAAATGCCACTTTCCATGCATCATGCTTCCACTACGGCCGTGACGGAGCACGGCCCTCCCACTTGGAACATCTACCGGAATGGCAGCGCATGGAATCTGGCTCCGGGAGGGCCGCGCTCCGTCGCGGCCGTGTGGATGAGGGACAAAGAACAGGCTACAGAACTTCTTAAACCGCTCTAGGAGGCGAAAGGGGGGGCGGGGGAACAAAAACGGGCGGCCCCGAAGGGCCGCCCGCGGGAGGGAAGGGCAGGGGGTTACTTGACCTTCTGGTAGCCGTAGACGGCCTTGGCGCCGAGTTCTTCCTCGATGCGGAGGAGCTGGTTGTACTTGGCGATGCGGTCGGTGCGGCTCATGGAACCCGTCTTGATCTGGCCGGAGTTCGTCGCGACCGCGATGTCGGCGATCGTCGCGTCCTCGGTCTCGCCGGAGCGGTGGGAGGTGACGGAGGTGTAGCCGGCGCGGTGGGCCATCTCGATGGCGTCCAGCGTCTCGGAGAGGGAGCCGATCTGGTTGACCTTGATCAGGATGGAGTTGGCGGCGCCGAGCTTGATGCCCTTTTCGAGGTACTTGACGTTCGTGACGAAGAGGTCGTCGCCGACCAGCTGGCACTTGCCGCCGATGGCCTTGGTGAGGGCCACCCAGCCGTTCCAGTCGTTCTCGGCCATGCCGTCTTCGATGGAGTCGATCGGGTACTTGGCGACGAGGTCTTCGAGGTACTTGACCTGCTCGGCGGAGGTGCGCTTGGCGCCCTTCTTGCCTTCCTTCCAGGTGTAGTCGTACTTGCCGTTCTTGTAGAACTCGGAAGCGGCGCAGTCGAGGGCGATGGTGACGTCCTTGCCGGGCTTGTAGCCGGCGGCCTTGATGGCCTTGATGATGCAGTCGAGGGCGTCCTCGATGGAGTCGAGCGCGGGCGCGAAGCCGCCTTCGTCGCCGACGGCGGTGGAGAGGCCGCGGTCCTTGAGGACCTTCTTGAGGTTGTGGAAGGTCTCGGCGCCCATGCGGAGGCCTTCGCGGAAGGTCTTGGCGCCGACGGGGCGGATCATGAATTCCTGGAAGGCGATGGGGGCGTCGGAGTGGGCGCCGCCGTTGATGATGTTCATCATCGGGACGGGCAGGGTGTAGGTGTTGGTGCCGCCGATGTAGCGGTAGAGGGGCATGCCGAGGGATTCGGCGGCGGCCTTGGCGACGGCCAGGGAGACGCCGAGGATGGCGTTGGCGCCGAGCTTGGACTTGGTGGGGGTGCCGTCGAGGGCGATCATCTTGGCGTCGATGCCGCGCTGGTCGCAGGCGCACATGCCGAGGATGGCGGGGGCGATGACCTTGTTGACGTTGTCGACGGCCTTGAGGACGCCCTTGCCGAGGTAGCGCTTCTTGTCGCCGTCGCGGAGTTCGAGGGCTTCGTTGACGCCGGTGGAGGCGCCGGAGGGGACGGCGGCGCGGCCGAGGGAGCCGTCGTCGAGGAGGACGTCCACTTCGACGGTGGGATTGCCGCGGGAGTCGATGATTTCACGGGCTTTGACTTCGATGATGTCCATTTGGTTGTCCTTTCGGGGGTTGGTTGCGGCGGCGCGCGGGGGCGACGCCGGGTTTTTCGGCGGAGACTAGCACCGGGACGGGGGGAGAGGGAAGCGAAAAGTGCAAAATGGCGGCGGCGGAAGAGTGCAGGTGAAAAATGACGAGTGACGAGTGGGCGGCGCTCCCCGCGGGCGGACCATTGCGGGAAGAGGGGGAATTCCGGGGGCGCGGGCGTCCCGCCCGCGGGGGGCATGGAGATGGAAAACCTGCCGAAAAAATCCATGCTTCCCCAGCATCTCCCCATCCAACGGCGCGGCTGGAAGCCGCACCTCCCATGGCGGGCCCACGGGGGCGCCACACCATTTCCCGACCCGCGCCAGTGCAGCGTAAAATCCATTCTTTCGCATGTTTTCGGGTAGGGCGGCGAGTCCCTTCGCCGGCATGCGCCAGTCTTGCGCGTGGAAAGCTTTGCATTTGCTTTCATTCCGCAATCATTTCGCACGGCGGGCAGGGGACTGCCCGCCCTACCCGCGGCCGACAAATACGAATGTTTAGGTTTAACGCTGTGCTGGATCGTTTTCAGAAATAGTGTGGCCGCCGTCCTTTGTCTCGTCCGCCATTTCCACTGCGGACGCGCGGAAGCGCGTCCCTCCCCGTGGAGAGCGCAACGGGAGGGCCGCGCTTTGTCGCGGCCGCGCGAGCGGGGTGTTGTCGGAATGTCCTTGAAGCGCCCTGTGGAGACGGCCCGGACGAAGCCGGGCCCTCCCGGAATAGGGCCGTTTCTGGGTAGGGTGGCGAGTCCCTTCGCCGCCGTGCGCCTGTCTTGCGCATGGAAAGCTTTGCATTTGCTTTCATTCCGCAAGCATTTCGCACGGCGGGCAGGGGACTGCCCGCCCTACCAGGGTGAGATTCGTCAAATACGAATGGTTTGACTTTACGATGTACGAGAACGGTTTCAGAAAGAGTGTGGCCGCCGTCCATTGTGTCTTCACCTTTTCTTTTGCGGACGCGCGGAAGCGCGTCCGTCCCCGAGGAGAGCGCACAAAGGGCGCGCTTCCGCGCGACCACAATGGGTGGGAAATTTCCGAGAAGCCACAGAAAACCGTAGACCGCGCTAGCGGGCGGAGAGGGGGATGTAGCGGCGGCGGGGGGCGACGGCCTTGTAGGCGGGACGGATGATCTTGCCGCGGTTGGCCAGTTCCTCGAGGCGGTGGGCGGACCAGCCGGCGATGCGGGAGACGGCGAAGAGGGGCGTGAAGAGGGGAACCGGGATGTCGAGGAGGCGGTAGAGGAAGCCGGAATAGAAGTCGACGTTCGCACTGACGCCCTTGTAGATGCGGCGTTCGGAGGCGATGACGCCGGGGGCCAGGCGCTCGACACGGCGGTAGAGGTCGAATTCGCCGGAGAGCCCCTTGGCCTCCGCCAGCTCGGCGATGTGCTCGCGCAGGATGCCGGTGCGGGGATCGGAGGTGGAATAGACGGCGTGGCCCATGCCGTAGATCAGGCCCTGCCGGTCGAAGGCTTCCTTGCGGAGGAGCGCGAGGAGGTAGTCCTCGATGGCGCGGTCGTCCTCCCAGTCGCGGACCCGGCGCTTGAGGTCGTCGAACATCTGCAGGACCTTGGCGTTGGCGCCGCCGTGGCGGGGTCCCTTGAGGGAGCCGAGGGCGGCGGCGATGGCGGAATAGGTGTCGGTGCCGGTGGAGGTCACGACGTGGGTGGTGAAGGTGGAGTTGTTGCCGCCGCCGTGTTCGGCGTGCAGGACGAGCGCGAGGTCGAGAAGTCGCTCTTCGAGGGGCGTGCAGGAGGCGTCGGGGCGGAGCATGCGGAGGAAGTTCGCGGCGGTGGAGAGTCCGGGCTTGGGCCCGCGCAGGACCAGGGTGCGCCCGCCGTGGCGGTAGGCGGCGGCGGCGTGGGAGCAGACGGCGATCTGGGGGAAGACCGCGACGAGGGACAGGCACTGGCGCATGACGTTGGGCAGGGAGATGTCGTCGGGGCGCTCGTCGCGGGAGTAGAGGGCGAGGACGGAGCGGGCCATCGCGTTCATGACGTCGCGGCTGGCGATGGCCAGGGCGGAGACGACGAAGGAGTGGGGCAGGTCGCGGAATTCCCCGAGGATGGCGGTGAAGGCGGCCAGCTCGGCGGCGGTGGGGAGGTGGCCCGCGAGGAGGAGGTGGACGATTTCCTCGTAGCCGCAGCGGCCGTCGCGCCAGAAGCCGGCGACGAGGTCCTGGATGTCCATGCCGCGGTAGATGAGGTGGCCGGGGCCGTCGGGGCGGCCTTCGGGATGGGCCTGGACTTCGCCGATCTTGGTCAGGCCGGCGAGGACCCCCTTGCCGTTGATGTCGCGGAGGCCGCGCTTGACGTCGTACTTGGTGTACAGGGACTGGTCGACCTGGCTGCTGGCGAGGGAATGCTCGGCCAGCTTCTCGATTGCGTGCGCGGTGTCGTTCACGGGAATCCTCTTTTCGGCTTCGGGGTTGTGGTTGCGGTTGCAGGGTGAAGGCCGCCGGGCGCGGGGCCCCGCGGCGGAATGCGAACGTAGCAGGAGGGGGCGGGGCTGGCAAGCGTTTTGGGGCGGGCGGCCGCGGGGCGGAGGGTTTTCATCGGGGGGACATGCTGAAAAATGAATGAAAATGCCAATGTTTTCTGTAATCTCATGAGATGGAGAGGGGGCGCGGTGGGGAACGGAGGAAGGATGTACGGAGGGTTTTTGGAGGGGGAGTTTGCCGGAGGGGGCACGCTCCGGAAACGCACTCCAACCTGTTTTCCAGTGTCGGGGGCGGGCGCATTTGTGTCCGCCGGGGGAAAAAACAAACTCCGATTTGTCCGATGCCTTCGCTAACGCTCCGGCGATGCGTTCCAAGCGCTTCTTCTTCATGCTCCAAGGTGCGCAAGGACGGATGCCCCGGGAGAGGGGCATCCGTCCTTGCGCACACGGGGAAGATTTTTCCGATTCCGGAAGAGGAAGCGTTGGGACAACTCCGCACACGATTCCTCGAATGCCCTGGGAATCAGGATGGGGCAAATGTCCATCGTGCGGGCAACGACGGAGGCCACGGACACGGGGCATCCGTCGTTGCCCGCGTTGTGGGGAGGTCACAGGAGCAGCCATCGGAAAACATCGCCGGAGCGTTAGCGCAGGCATCGGACAAATCGGAGTTCATCCCCTTCTTTGCTTGTCGATATATTCACAGCCACCATTCCGTTCCACACACCCCATCGGGCTGGGGAGGGATTGGCTTGCGTTTCGGCGGGGGATTGGGCACACTCCGGGAGTCACCCAAAGCGAAAGGACATTGCCATGGTACCCCAATGGATCATCGAAAAGAAACGCGACGGCCAGGTTCTCGAAGCGGACGAAATCCGCGAGTTCATCGAAGGCTACACGGCCGGCCGCATCCCCGACTACCAGATGGCCGCCATGGCCATGGCCATCTATTTCAAGGGCATGACCCCCGGGGAAATCGCCGCGCTCACGGACACGATGCTCCACTCGGGCGACGTCATCGACACCTCCGCCATCGCGTTGCCCAAGGTGGACAAGCACTCGACGGGCGGCATCGGCGACAAGGTGTCCATCATCCTGGCCCCCCTCGCCGCGGCGGCGGGGGTGGCGGTGCCGATGATCTCCGGGCGCGGGCTCGGCATCACGGGCGGGACGCTCGACAAGCTGGGGTCCATTCCGAGGTTCCGCACGGACCTGACCGAGAAGCGGTTCATCGAAATCATCCAGGACTGCGGCTTCTCGATGATGGGCCAGACGGGCGACGTGGCGCCGGCGGACAAGAAGCTGTACGCGCTGCGGGACGTGACGGCGACGGTGCCGTCGATCCCGCTGATCACGGCGTCGATCATGTGCAAGAAGCTGGCGGAAGGCATCGACTCGCTGGTGCTGGACGTGAAGTGGGGGCGGGGCGCGTTCATGAAGAGCGTCGCCGCGGCCCGCGAGCTGGCGGAGTCAATGGTGCGCGTGGGGCAGGCGATGGGCAAGAACATCACGGCATACATCACGTCGATGAACCAGCCGCTGGGGCGCACGGTGGGCAACTCGCTGGAGATCATCGAGTCGATGGAGTGCCTGAAGGGCAAGCACCTGGACGGGGACCTGATGCAGGTGACGCTGAAGCTCACGGCGGAGATGCTGGTTCTGGGCGGGAAGGCGAAGGACGAGGCGGAGGCGCACGGCATCATGCGCGGCCTGCTGGAGTCGGGCAAGGCGTTCGAGTGCTTCAAGCGGATGACGGAGTTGCAGGGCGGGGACCCGGCGGCGCTGGACGATTATTCGAAGCTGCCGGGGGCGTCGATCGTGCGGGACTACGTGGCGCCGGCGGGCGGCGTGGTCGCGCGCGTGGACGCGGACGGCATCGGGCGCGCGTCGCTGGTGCTGGGCGGCGGGCGGCAGAAGACCGACGACGGGATCGATCCGGGCGTGGGCCTCTCCAACCTCGCGAAGGTGGGCCAGGCGGTGTCGGCGGGCGAGCGCCTGGCGACGTTGCACGCGAACGACCCGGCGAAGCTGGAGCAGGCGCTGGCGTACGTGGAGGAGGCGTTCTCCATCGCGCCGGAAGCGCCCGCGCCGGAGCCGCTCGTCGTCGAACGCATCGGCCGCTGACGGGCGGTGCGGCGTGAAAGACGAAAAGCCCATCTTCGACCGCACCACCGCGCTGGAAATCACGCCGGGGGCGACGCACGACGCACCCACGGCGCTGGACGTGCATCCGCCGACGGGCGGCGGCGGCATGCCGTCGATCCTCCGCGACCTCGCCCCCGACGCGCCCGAACCCGTGCGCGTCCCCAACGGCGCCGGCAGCCGCCAGCTGGTGGACAACTACCGCGCCATCCTTGCGGACCGGGCGATCTACTATCCGGTGGCGTACCGCTTTCCGCGCGAGCTGGGGCGCGGGCGCCAGGGGGTCGTGTTCCTCGGGCTCCGCCAGGGGGCGCGGGGGTGCATCACGTGGCACGCAATCAAGCTGTTCGACCCGGGGATCTATTCGTCGGCGAAGAAATACTGGACCGACATGGGCCGCATCGCGGCGCAGACCTCGAAGCTCCAGCTGGTCAAGAACCCGGCGCTGGTCGCCCCCGAAATCTACGAGGAGACGAACGGCATCGGGTACGTGCAGATGGAAGCCGTCGCCGGGGTCTCGCTGCGCGAGATGCTCGACGGCGCGCACCTCCCGCAGGTCCAGGCGCGGTCGAGCGAGGAGGAATGGCGGCACTTCACGGACGTGATTTTCCGGCTCGAAAACGGTCGGATCGCGATCCAGCCGGGCGTGGCGCTGTACATCGTGCGGTTCGTGCTGCGCGGGCTGGAGACGCTCCACCAGATGGGATTCGTCCACTCCGACATCAAGCCCGCCAACATCATGATCGACCGCCTCGGCTTCGTGAAGCTCATCGACTACGGGCGCGCGATGATGAACGACGAGAAAATCACGCTCCTGCTCGGCACCCCCGTCTACATGGCGCCGGAAATCCACAGCGCGCCGCGCATCGCGCGGGTGGCGTCGGATTTGTACTCGCTGGGGCTCGTCGCGCTGGAGATGCTGCGCGGGGAGCGGATCTTCGATCCGCGCGTGCCGCATCCCGAGAGCGAACTTCAGCGCACCAAGCTGGAGCTGCCCGACCGGCTCTACGACCTGCTGCCGGAGCACGTGCGGCAGAACCAGACTTTTTATGACCTGATGCGGCGCTTCCTCGCGGCGAAGCCGGAGGACCGCTTCGCCAGCGCCGAGGAGGCCGACGCGTGCATCGCGCAGGTGCACAAGCAGCTGACCATCGGGGGGATGGACAGCGACTACGGGCGGGAGCTGCAGAACTACCTCTCGAAGATCGTGAATCCGCTGGGGCCGGTGTGAGGGACGGGACCACCGGGACAGACAGGACGGACAGGACAAAGGAATGGCGATGGAAAACGGAAAGGGAAAACGCCCGCCGGTGGCGGTGCTGAGGCTGCGGTTCGCGTTCACGGAGGCGGAGGAGGACGTGAACGGGCACGTCAACAACATCGAGTACGTGCGGAAGATGCAGGAGATTTCGATCCTGCACATCGGGCGCAACGGGTGGGGGATGGACAAGCTGCTGGCGGGGCGGCACACGTGGGTGGTGCGGGAACACCGCATCGAGTACCTGCATTCGTGCCGCGCGGGGGAGCCGATTGCGCTCTACACGTGGGTGCACGACTTCCAGCGCATCCGGTCGCACCGCCGCTACCGCTTCGTCCGCGAGAGCGACGGCGCGGTGCTGGCGCGCGCGGAGACGGAGTGGGTGTATTTCGACCTGGAGCGGCAGCGGCCGGTGAGCGTCCCGGAGGGTTTCCTGGCCATCTTCCCCGCGATCGGGGAGGCGGCGGAGGCGCAGATCGGGACGGACGCGGTGGGGGAGCCGTAAGGGGGCGGGGGGGGCAATGATTGGGGAAAAACTGGTTCTTCGGGGATTATCGTGGATTGTGACGATGGGGGCCGTATTCAGGGCATGGGGTGCGCGCAAGCATTCGCCCCCCTCCGAGAGGGGGGGGGCCGCCCGGTGGATGGATCGGCAATGGGATTGAGCCTTCATGGCAAATGGAAAGGGCGGCGGGGGGAGTACTGCGGGTGGCCGTCGGTGTATGCGTCCATTTGGTCCATCTGAAAAATTCTTGATTCGTTCGTTGCCGGTGAAGAGTCGAGCTTGCCGCGACGGCAAAGCGCAGTACTCCCCCCGTCGCGGCCCCTTCCGATTGTCTTTTGCCAGCCATGGACATCCCATTCATGGCCGCGCCACCCCCCTCTCGGAGGGGGGCGGATCCAGGTACCCTCCTTGATCCTTGCATTCGCGGAATTTGGGAGACGGTTCCACTAAAGTCACCGAAGAGCCAAAATTTTTCCAATCATTGGAAAAATGCCGAAAATTTTTTCCAATCATTGGAAAAACCGGGGCGATTTTTCCAACCATTGGAAACTTTTTTTCCAATCGTTGGAAAAAATGGGGCGAATTTTCCAACCATTGGAAAACTTTTTTCCAATCATTGGAAAAATTGGGGAGTCCCCTGTCGATTCCCGTGGGGGGGGACTGGCCGGGCGGAATCGGCGGGGAGACGGCCGCGGGGGGCGGACGCGGCGCGGTCAGGGCTGCCAGAGGTAGAGGAGGCGGGGGGTGGTGCGGGAGGCGGCGAGGGCGGTGAGGCGGTCGATGGGGGAGGCCATTTCGGAGAAGATGGCGTCGAGGAGCGTCTGGTCCTGCTTGTAGGTGACGATGAAGAGGTCCTCGGGTTCGAGCGAGAGCTCGGCGGCCAGGCGGGCGATGGCGTCTTCGCGGTAGCCCAGGGCGTCGACCAGGCGGTTTTCGAGGGCTTCGGCGGCGTCGAAGATGCGTCCGTCGGCGATGCCGCCGCGGAGCGTCTCCTCGGGGATGCCGCGGGCGGCGGAGACGAGCGAGACGAAGCGGCCGTAGGTGGCGTCGACGCTACGCTGGAGGAGCTCCACCTGGGCGGGGTCGACGGGGCGGAAGGGGTTCAGGAGGTCCTTGTTGGCGCCGGACTTGATGGTGACGTCGCTGACGCCGACCTTCTCGGCCAGGGACTGGATGTTCAGGGTCTGCATGATGACGCCGATGGAGCCGATGATGGAGGTGGGCTGGGCGACGATGGCGTCGGCCGGCAGGGAGATGTAGTAGCCGCCGGACGCGGCGACGTCGCGGACCAGGACGACGATCCTGCGGTCGGGGTCGGATTCCTTGAAGCGGGCAATCTCGTGGTGGATTTCGTCGATGACCGACACGGAGCCGCCGGGGGAGTCGATTTCGAGGAGCAGACCGCGGACTTCGTCGTCCAGGCGCGCGGCGCGGAGCTTGCGGAGGAGCAGGTCGACGGGGTCGGTGCGCGCGAAGAGCGATTCGTCGGCGGCGGAACGCGCGATGACGCCGGAGAAGGGGATGCGGACGACCTTGGCCTCGGCGTCCCCGGAGCCGTAGGAGTGGATTTCGGTGAAGGAAGGGGCTTCGTCCTCGCCGAGGGCATCGCGGTCGGCGCGGCCTGCGACGGCCTTTGCCACGATGTTGGCGGCGGTGCAGTTGAGCCCGAGGCTGACGCATAGGAGCAGGCAGGCGATGGCGAGCAGGATGGCCAGCGTGGGGCGGCCGGTGCCGCCGCGGGGGCGGGGGCGGATGGCGGGGTATGGGGTCGTGTTCATGGGGGGGACTATAGCGGGACGGGGGCGGCGGGGAAAGGGAAAAGACGGGGCGGGGGAAACCGGGCGGTTGTGCGGCGGGAGATTGTGTGGTAGGTTGGGGGTGGAGCAAAAGGAACGACCGGAAAAGGAGGCAGCCATGCAATCGAAATCGAAGGGAATCCGGATGGCCGGGGTGGCCGTTGCGCTGGCCGCGGCCGCGGCGCTCGCGGGCTGCTCGCCCGCCGGGGAGAAGGGACAACAGCCCGCCAGGGCGGGGCGGGAAGCGGCCGCGGGCGAGGGCCGCGTGCAGCAGGCGCCGTGGATGGCCGGGGAGCGCTGGGGCATGACGCCCGCCGAGGTGGCCGCGCTGGTGGCGGATGCCCCGACGCTGCAGTCGGAGTCGTCGGACTACTACCTGGTGGAGCTGGAGGGGCGGCCGGCGCTGTCGCAGTACGTGTTCGGGAAGGGGGGCGGGAACGGGGAGCGGAAGCTGCTGCGGAAGATCGTCTATCTGGCGAACCCGAAACGGGCCGCGTACCTGCCGCTGCTGCCGCTCGACGAGGCGGAGGCGGCCTTCGAGGTTGCCAAGGCGTCCATCGAACGGAGCTGCGGGAGCGCGCCCAAGGAGGTCCTGCCCATGGCCGTCAGCGCGAAGCTCGAAAGCCAGCAGCGCGCGATGGGCGACCGGGTCGCCGAGGCCGAAAAAGAGGTGCGGGCGATGGAGCGGGAGCTGGAGGCGCGGCGCAAGGAGCTGCAAAAGCGGTACGCGGGGCAGAAGAACCGCAACGCGCTGGTGGCGTCCGGGCTCGTGGACATGGAGAAGCCGCTGCAGAAGGCGCAGTGGAAGCTGCAAACCCTCAAGGGCGAGCTGGGGCAGGTGCGCCAGGCCATCCGGGAGGAGTGCGCGGCGCTGCCGGAGAAGGAGCGGCCCTTCCAGTGGCGGTCGGAATGGACGGCGGCCGACGGGACGGCGGCGCTGTACCTGACGGTGAACGCGCGGGGAACGTACCTGTCGGCGAGTTTCTGGGCGCCGGAGTGACGGGGGAGGGGGGGAGGCTTTTCCCTTTGGAAGCAGGCTCGCGGCGCGAAACACGGAGGGAACGGAGGAAGGAGGCACGGAGGGTTTTGGGAGGTGGAGTTTGCCGGAGGGGTGTCCACGCTCCGAAAACGCACTCCAAACTCTTTTCCGGTGGCTAGAGCAAATTAAGAAAAAGTGTAGTCTCAAGCCGGGGAGGGCCCGGCTTCGTCCGGGCCTGGTTTTTCGTCCTTGCACACGGCCGCGACAAAGCGCGGCCCTCCCGAAACGACCACAGTATTTCTTAACCCGCTCTAAGGCAGGGAAAGAAACGATGCCTCCGGAGCGAAGCCCCCTCCCGGCAACCTCCGTGTCTCCTTCCTCCGCGCTCCGTGTTTGCGCCGCAGGCACGGACGGGAACGGGCATTGCCCTGGGGAGATTTGTTTTTCTGGTGGGATGAGAAGCTTGTCTGATTGCATTCCGGGCCGTCCCCTGCCCGCCGTGCGAAAAGGGTGCGGCATGAGGGCAAATCCATGTGCAAGACAGGCGCACGGCGGCGAAGGGACTCGCCGCCCTACCCAAAAACATGCGAAAGAATGAGCGTTGCGGTGTACGAGAGCGGTTTCAGAAATCGTGTAGCCGTATCCCGGGAGGGCCCGGCTTCGTCCGGGCCGTCTCCACAGGGCGCTTCGGGGACATCCCTGAAACACCCCGTTCGCACGGCCGCGACAAAGCGCGGCCCTCCCAAGACGGTTGCATCTTGGAAGCAGGCTCGCGGCGCGAAACACGGAGGGAACGGAGGAAGGAGGCACGGAGGGTTTTGGGAGGTGGAGTTTGCCGGAGGGGGTCCACGCTCCGAAAACGCACTCCAAACTCTTTTCCGGACCCGACAAATGCGAACGTTTTGAGGTTTTTCCGAAACCGCTCCCCCGGTCCGCCTGCGGCCGCGCCACGGCGGACTGGCGGTTCAATTGCGTCCGCAGTCCGGGAAATCCCGCGGGGCCATGAAGGTGATGGCCTGCTTGAGGACGGAGAGGCGGGCGTGGCGGCAGGCGCCGCCGTACTCGCCGTCGATGGTCCAGGGGACGTCCTCCGCGAAGTCGAAAACGGCTTCCGCGACCTGGCGGTAGACGATGAGCGGGTTGGCGAAATTGCCCCTGCGGATGTCGTTCAGCAGGCCGGCGAGCTGCAAGGGGGCGGGTTCCCGGATCAGGAACAGTTCGAACAGGCCATCGTTGAGGCGGACCTCCGGTCCCGTGATCCCGCGGAAGCCGCCGATGGAGGAGGCGTTGACCACGTTGCCCATGACGAAGGAGCCGTCGATGGTTTCGTCCGGGAGCGTGACCGTCGCGCGGACGGACCTGACGTTGGCGAGGGCGACCGCGCCGTTCAGGACATAGGCGGCATGGCCGAAGACGTTCTTCATGGACTGGGGCGTCGCGTAGGAGACGTCGGAAAAGAGGCCGAAGGAGGCCGTGTAGACGACGGTGCCGCCGTTGAAGCAGGCGATGTCGCAAGGGAATTCCGTCCCGTTCCCGGCCAGCTTGGCCGCCTCCACGACATCGGCCGGGAGGCGCATGGAATACCCGAAGTCGTTCGTGCTGCCGGTCGGCAGGTAGGCGATGGGGACGCGCCGGTCGGCGGGGCACTCCATCATCCCCTCGACGACCTCGTGCAGGGTCCCGTCGCCGCCGGCGCAGACGACCTTGACGCAGGAGCCGCCGGCGATGCAGGCCTTGACGGCTTCCCGCGCGTCGTTCCGCTTGCGCGTGGGGGAGATGACCAGGTCGGCGCCGGGGTCCGCCAGCGCGCAGACGACGTCATTGAGCCTGGGCGGGAGCTTCTTCGTCCCGGCGTTCGGGTTGTACGTGAAAAGAACTTGGCTGCGCATGGAAAACGGGGCAGGGATGCGTGGTCAGTTTTCGAAAGAGACGGTCAGGAAGGAATCGCCGCAGGAGAGGTGGTGGGAGGCGGGGTCGATTTTGCCGCGGAGGGCTTTGTCGATGGGGAGGGTGCCGATGACGACGGGGGCGAGGACGGAGAGCCATTCGTCGACGAAGCCCTGTTCGGCCAGGGAACGGGCGAGCTGGAGGCCGCCTTCGCAGAGGACGCTCGTGATGCCCATCTTGCCGAGTTCGACGAGGGCGGTGCGGGGATCGGGGAACACGAGGGTCGGGTTGGGGGCGCCGTCGGTGAAGATTCGGGAGTCCTTGGGCAGGTTGCCGCTCTTCGAGACGACGACGCGGACGAGGTCGTCGTTGCGCTTGCCGTGCGAGAGGAGGGAGGGGTTGTCCTTGCGCACGGTTTCGCCGCCGACCATGATGGCGTCGCTGGTTTCGCGCAGGGTGCTGCCGGTGAGGGAGCGGGAGCCGGGGGAGGAAATCCACTTGGCGTTGCCGCGGTCGTCGCAGATCTTGCCGTCGAGGGACATGGCGATCTTGACGGTGACGTAGGGGATGCCGGTGAGGATGTGCTTGCGGAAGGCGCGGACGAGGTCGCCGGCGGCTTGCAGGAGGGCTTTGTCGCCGGCGAAGCGTTCGCAGGCGACGCCGGCCTTGGCGAGGGCGCGTTTGGCCTTGCCGCGGTTCTTGGGGTTGGGGTCGGGGATGGCATAGACGACCTTGGCGATGCCGGCCGCGATGATGGCATCGGTGCAGGCGCCGACGCGGCCGGGCTTGGAACAGGGTTCGAGGGTGACGTAGATGGTGGCGCCCCGGGTGGAGTGGCCGCGGCGGCGGGCGTCCTTGATGGCGGCGGCTTCGGCGTGGTCGTGGCCGGCTTTCCGGTGCCAGCCTTCGCCGAGGATCTTTCCGTTTTTGGCGATGACGGCGCCGACGGCGGGATTGGGGCGGGTGTGGCCGAGGCCCTTGGCGGCGAGGGCGATGGCGCGGGCGAGGTATTGGGCGTCGCGGGGGCGGGGACGGGTGGGGGCGGGGGATGGGGGCATGGGGGGCCTTTCGGGTGGGTCAGAGTTCGGAGGTGCCGTCGGGGGCGAGGAGGGGTAGGGTGGTCTTGTAGCGGATTTCGAGGCGGGAGGGGAGGGTGGTGTAGTCGGCGGAGAGGATGACGGTGTGGGGAAGGGAGGGTGCGTGCCAGGTCGCGGTGTCGCGGGCGGCAAGGGGAGCGGTGGCGTCGTCGCGGCGGGATTGGTCGATGGCGGCTTGGGCGGTCTTTTCGGCGGCGCGGGTGTCGGCGACCCACGTTTCGAGGTCGGCGACGTAGCGGCGCTCGGTCGCGAGTTCGCGGTCGATGCGCGCCGCGGCTTCGGGCCAGTTGCGGTATTTTTCGCGGAGGCGCGCGGTGCGGTCGGCAAGGCGGCGGCGGGCGGCGGCGAGGGTGGCGGCGTATTGGTCGGCGTCTTCGCGGGAGCGGGCGGCGCGGTCGGCGAGATGGGTCGTGGAACGGGGGCGCGTGGCGTGGGTTTCGGTGGAGGGGGCGCCGTAGCGGGCGGCGAGCTGGGCGCGGAGCCAGAGGTAGGCGGCTTGCGCCGCGACGGGGGAGAGGGCCGGGATGTCGCCGGTGGACGGCAGGGAGAACTGGAGGCGGGCGGCGGCGAGGCGGCCGTTGCGGAAGGTGTAGGTGAGGAGGCAGGGGAGGTCGAGGGTCGTGGTGGTGTAGGCGAGGGTGGTGGCGGTGGTGCGGAGCGGGTCGAGGGGGGCCTCGGCGGCGCGGACTTCGGCGGAGCCCATGCCCCAGCGGATGTGGCGGAGGTGGGGGGCGGGCGGGGGCGGCTCGGGGGGAGCGGGAGAGGGCGGGGGCGTGGGCAGGAGGGCGGGAGTTTCCGGGACGGCCGGGACTTCCGGGACTTCCGGGACAGGCGGGACGGGATCGGCAGGGGGAACGGGAGATGCAGCGGGTTCGGGAGGGAGGGCGGAGGATTCGGGGGCGGGGGGAGGTTCTGCGGCAACGGACTCCGCCTGCGGACGGGAGCAGGATTGGAGGGCCGAATGGAGGAGGATGACAAAGAAGAGGATGAGGGTGAGAGGAACGAGGGCAAACACGCACCCAAACAGGACGTTTCGATCTCCGCTCGTGATACGGGGCCAGAAAATCATGCGGGGAGGGCGGCGAGGAGGGTGGACATCTGGTCGTCGGTGCCGATGGTGATGCGGAGGTGGTCGCCGGTGCGGGGGCCGGGGAAGTAGCGGACGAGGATGTTCTTTTCGCGGAGGGATTGGAAGATTTCGGCGGCGGGGGGGGCGGAGGGCGACGGCGCGGCGAAGAGGAAGTTGGATTGGGAGGGGACGACGCTCCAGCCGCGGGCTTCGAGGGCGGCGCGGGTGGATTCGCGGGTCGCGCGGATGCGTTCGGTGTTGGCCTGCATGGGGGCCAGGTCGGAGAGGGCGGCGAGGGCGATGGCCTGGGCCAGGGCGTCGATGTTGTAGGAGTCCTTGAGCTTGCAGACGGCGTCGATGAGGGGGCGCGGGCCGACGAGGTAGCCGAGGCGGAGGCCCGCCAGGGAGTGGGATTTGGAGAGTGTGCGGCAGACGATGGTGTTGGCGGAGGCGGCGGCGTAGGAGGCCCAGGAGCCGGAGTCGGGGCCGGTGGCGAAGTCGGCGTAGGCTTCGTCGATGAGGACGGTGCCGGGAAAGCTCTCGCAGAGGGTTTTGATTTCGGCGCGGGGGTAGAGGACGCCGGTGGGGGCGTTGGGGTTGGTCAGGAAGAAGAGGGTGGCGTCGGCCAGGTCGGCGGGGGACGGGTCGGCCCACGCGAATCCGGGGGCGAGGGGGACGCGGCGGGTGGTGAGTTCTTCGGCGGCGGCCAGGACGGGGTAGAGGGAGTAGGAGGGATCGAAGGTGGCAATGGAGCCGCCGGGGACCGTGAAGGCGCGGGTCGCCAGGCGGAGGACTTCGTCGGAGCCGTTGCCGACGATGATGTTCTCGGGCGAGCACCCGTGGAGTTCGGCGAGGCGGTGGCGGAGGGCGGTGCAGGTGGGGTCGGGGTAGCGGGCGAGGGCGGCGGCGGGGAAGGCGGAGAGCGCGGCGGCGACGGCGGGGGAGGGGGGGTAGGGGTTCTCGTTGGTGTTGAGTTTGACGAGGTTGGGGACGGGGCGCTGCTCGCCGGGGACGTAGGCGGTGAGGGCGAGGACGGAGGGGCGGATGGGGGGAGTGGGAATGGGGGTGGGATTCATGGGATCGGTGGTTTTTTTGGGATTGGGAGGGACGGGCTAGTAGTCGTAGTCGGCGTAGCCGGGGTAGTTTTCCTGCATGAAGGCGTCGTATTCGTCGTCGGTCATGGAATCGACGTCGATTTCGTAGCCTTCTTCGTCGACGGGCGGGAGGAGGCCTTCGGCGACCATCTGCGCATCGCGGTCGGGGGTGAGCTGGACGGGCAGCGGCGGGAGGCCCTGGCGGAGGACTTCCATCTGGTAGTTCTGCAGGTGCTCTTCGAGGGCGGCGCCGGTGAGCTTGGGCTTGGGGATCTCGGGGGGCTTGGCGCGGGCGAGCTGGCGGGCCTTGCGGCGCTCGGCGTAGGAGAGGCGGCGCTCGGCGGCCTGCTTGGTGCGCTCTTCGACGGCTTCCTTGGAGAGAACCTGCGATTCGCCGCCGGCGCGCATGGTCAGGACCACGACTTCGTCGCCCTTGCGGAGGACGGCTTCCTCCTTGTCGTAGTCGACGTCGATGAGCTCGATGCCGCCCTCGGATTCGCCGACGTAGAGGGAGAAGTAGCTGTTGTCCTTGCGGTCCATGATGGCGGCGCGGACGTTGTGGTCCTCCTCGAAGAATCCCAGCAGCTGCATGGACGCGGCGAAGGATTCGCTGACGGGGATGATCTTTTCGGGAATCTGCGAGGGATCGGGCGGGGCGCCGAAGGGCTGGCGGTCGAGGATGACCTGGTAGTCGGAAAACGGACGGATGTCCGCCCCCGCGTGGAGGGCGGTGCAGAGGAGGGCGGCGAGGGTGGCCCGCCCGATACGGCGAATCCGGTTGGTTTCCATGGACGGAACCGTACCGCTTGCCGCGGAAATGCGCAACGCAGAAGTGGCCGCGGCGGGCATGGAACGGTCGGGGGGACGGCGGGGACTCAGTCCACGCACTCGAGCGTTTCGGGTTCCTTGAGGTTGTCGAGGACGTGGTTGACGGCGTCATCGCCCTTGAGGAGGGCGACGTGTCCGTCGAGGTAGAGGACATTGCGGACGGAGTCGCCGTGGTTGTCGTCCTTTTCGAGGGAAGGGAGGTTCATGCCGCCGTCGGAGCGGTTGGATTCGTCCATGGCGAGCGGGGCCTGTGCGGGGATTTCGCCGGTGGCGAGGAGGTTGTATCCGGAGACGTAGAGGTAGCTGCAATGGCGGGAGGAGTCGAATTCGTCGATGGCGGCGGCGATTGCGGCGGTGCCGGAGTCGTCCTTCTTGTCGCTGGAGCAGTGCCAGAGGCCCAGGTCGGTGAGGTAGCCGCCGTCGTGGAGTTCCTTGGCGATGTCGGTGAGGCTGTCGCCCGCCGGGAGGTTGCCGCGGTGCTCGGGGGCGTAGTTGAGGAGCGCCGTGCCGATGCCCTTGAGATTGTTGGCGCAGGAGGAGCGGCGGGCCATTTCGACGCCCCGCAGCGCCGCCGGGATGAGAATCCCCGCGAGGATGCCGATGATGGCGATCACCACCAGCAGTTCGATCAACGTGAATGCGCTTGTCCGGTTCCGGTTCATGGCCACTCCTTGGGGTTCGGCGGCGCGGGGGCTTCCGCGGCAAGGTCAAGCTTCTGCTGTTCTTCGCCCCAGATGCGCGCACATTCCGTGCATGTGCCGATATGCTCCCGAACCGCCTGTGCGCTGGCATCCGATGCGACGCCGTCCGCGCAGAGCGGCATCAGGTCGCGGATCATGTCACACGGATATTTCATAGCCGTATTCCTCCTTTAACAATTTACGGATTTTTGCCTTTGCGCGGCTGAACATGACCATCGCCGTGCCCTCCCGGATCTGCATGAGCTTTGCAATCTCCGCATAGCTCAGCTCGGAGAACAGGCGGTATTCCGCAACCGCACGCGTTTTTTCGTCCATTTCTGCAATGATCTGCCGGACGGCAAGCAGCATTTCCTTCTGCTCCGTCTGCTCCGGCAGAGACTGCGCGGGCGCGGGAACAGCATGCTCCGCGAGCACCCGCTGCTTTTTTTCATTCCGGATAAACCGCGCATATACATGCTTTGCGATCGAACAGAGCCATGTGCGCATCTGACATGTGCCGCGGAATTTTCCGAATGAAAGGAACGCCTGATAGAATGTTTCCTGCGTCAGCTCCTCAGCCAGCTGACTGTCGCAGCCGGTCAGCCGGTAGAGAAACCGGCGGACATCTGCTTCATACTGCCTGTAGATCTCCCCGAATACATCCAAACGCGTTCACCTCCGTACTTTCAGTGTCAGATTTGCAAATCCGTATATAAGTGCCGCGAAGCAGAAAAACCTTACAGCTTTTTGCTCCATTTTATCATATCCGGCGGCAGAATGCAAATCCCGCTGCGGCAGACGGATATCCTCCAAAAAAATGCCGCAGACATGCAGTATTTTTGACTCATAAAAAAGCAGGGATTCTCTTGACTTTTGATATAAATTGGAGTATAATGTCTCTGTATTTTACAGCTCGTGTTTGTGCAGATTTCCGAAGATTCGGCCCGCAGAAAACAAAAAGCTGCAAAAAATCTGCGGAAATACCGTTTGCTGTGCTTGAATATGATCAATCGTCCTGTGAGTTTTGCACAAAAACAGCAGGGATACAGAAAGGAGCGGCGTCAATGGATCAGACGATCCGGAAAATCATGGAGCTGGATGCCGAGACCGAAAACCGCCTCAATGCCTCAAAGCAGAAGTGCGCGCAGATCGTGGAGGACGCCAGAAAGCAGGCCGCCGCGATCGCGCAGGCGCAGAAGCACCAGACCCGCGATACGATCACGGAGCTGGAGGAGCAGGCACGCACCGAATGTGAGCGCAAGATCGCAGAGCTGCGTGCAGGATTTGAGAGCCAG
>JAFYAC010000143.1 GCA_017540905.1 Kiritimatiellia bacterium
CCGCCGCAGCGCCGCGCACCGCCGCACCCCGCCGCGTGCCCGCCGCGCCCGTCACCGTCACCAACGCCGCGCCGGCCCCCAGCGTCATCGACGTCCAGGCCGACTCCCTCTCCTACGACGCCGTCCGGGACCTCGTCATCGCGGACGGCGCCGTGCGCGTCACCAAGGGCCTCGACAGCGTCGAAGCCGACTACGCTGAAGTCGACACCGCCAACGAGACCGTCTTCGGCAAGGGCAACATCGTCGTCCGCTACCAAGGCAACGTCTGGCGCGGCAACGAAACCCACTTCAACTTCCGCACCGGCATCGGCGACTTCGGCGCCTTCTCCCTCCGCCGCGAGCCCTACACCCTCATCGCCCGCGAATCCCAGCGCGTCGACGAGCGCCACCTGCACCTCGCCGGCGTCATCCTCACCACCTGCGAACCCGACAACCCCGAGTACTCCGTCCGCGCCGCCTGGGCCACCCTCGAGGACCAGTCCATCATCCGCGCCAAGCACGTCCGCTTCCAGCTCGGCCCCGTCCCCTTCTTCTACTTCCCCTACATCAAGGCCAACGTCCACTGGTTCGACAACCTCGAACTCACCCCCGGCTACAGCTCCGACCACGGCGCCTTCCTCCTCGCCGCCTACCGCCACAAGTTCAACGACGTCTGGACCAGCCGCACCCACCTCGACATCCGCGCCAAGCGCGGCGTCGCCGTCGGCGAGGACATCCTCTGGGAGGACCCCGACGGCGCCTACGAGGGCATCCTCCGCGGCTACTACCTCAACGACCAGCGCCCCTGGGACGGCGAAAGCGAGCAGGCCGAGCGCGAAGACCTGATCGAGGACAACCGCTACTGGGTCCGCTTCCACGACCGCCACAACCTCACCGACCGCGACTACTTCCTCGCCGAACTCAACTACGTCAGCGACCCCTGGATGCTCCACGACTTCTTCGACGACACCTACCAGAAGAACGTCCAGCCCGAAAACCGCTTCGCCCTCTCCCACCGCGGCGACCGCTTCACCGCCAGCATCGACCTCGTCGCGCGCCTCAACGACTTCTACTCCAACGTCTCCCGCCTCCCCGAAGTCTCCTTCGACGTCAACCGCCAGCAAATCCCCTTCACCCCCTTCTACTACGAGAGCGAAAGCGCCATGGGCTTCCTCAAGAAGGAATGGTCCGAGCAGGAACAGGACAAGGGCAACGAGGACTACGACGCCTTCCGCATCGACACCCGCCACATGGTCTACCTCCCCATCCGCACCTTCGGCTTCCTCAGCATCGTCCCCCGCGGCGGCTACCGCGGCACCTACTACTCCAAGACCCTCGAAACCGCCGTCTACACCAACGTCGTCCCCGTCACCGACGAAACCACCGGCCTCGTCGTCGGCACCACCAACGAAGTCCAGACCGTCCTTTCCGACGGCCCCTCCATTTGGCGCAACCTCCCCGAATTCGGCGGCGAAGCCTCCTTCTCCGCCTTCGGCCTGATCACCGACGCCCCCACCGGCATCGAGGAAGACATCGGCCTCCGCCACGTCGCCGAGCCCTACGTCGACTGGACCCTCCGCCTCGAACCCAACATCACCCCCGACGAGCTCTGGTACTTCGACTCCGTCGACGAACTCGACGAATGCAACATCCTCACCGTCGGCATGAAGAACTACCTGCAGACCAAGCGCCGCAACAGCGTCCACAACCTCGTCTACGCCGACGTCTACTCACCCCTCAACCTCGACGCCGACAAGGATGCCGGCGAAGAAACCTTCCAGTACCTCGGCGCCAAGGCCGAACTCCGCCCCTTCACCCCCTTCTACTGGAACGCCAAGGCCCTCTACGACGTCCAGGAAAGCCAGCTCGACAGCGTCGACACCCAGGCCGGCCTCGACTTCCCCACCTACTTCCGCGGCAGCGTCGACTACCGCTTCAAGCACGACCACCGCGACGCCATCGCCGGCGACGTCTCCCTCTTCCCCGAACAGCGCTGGGAAGCCCGCGTCTACGCCCGCGTCGACCTCGAGGAAAGCCACGTCGAGGAACACTCCTACCACATCATCCACCGCACCGACTGCCTCGGCATCGGCATCGGCGTCCGCATCCGCCCCGCCTACGAGGACGGCGAGAAAGACGACTACTCCATCTGGTTCCGCTTCTGGCCCCTCGCCTTCTCCGGCTTCTTCAACGACGTCTGATCCCGGGCCCGCCACGCCCCCCCTTCCCGCACAAGGTAGCCCCATGCAGCCTTCCCCATCCCCCCGCGCGCCCCTCTGCCTCGTCACCGGCGGCGCCGGCTTCATCGGTTCCGCCCTCGTCCGCGGCCTCCTCGGCCGCGGGTTCGCCGTCCGCGTCTTCGACGACCTCTCCTCCGGCCGCGCCGAAAACCTCGCCGGCCTCGAAGGCCGTCTCGACTTCGTCCGCGGCGACGTCCGCGACCTCTCCGCCCTCCGCGGCGCCGCGGATGGCGCCGACAGCGTCTTCCACCTCGCCGCCATCGCCTCCGTCCAGGCCTCCGTCGACGACCCGCTCTCCACCCACGACGTCAACGTCACCGGCACCCTCAACGCCCTCGTCGCCGCCCGCGACGCCGGCGTCCGCCGCTTCGTCTTCACCTCCTCCTCCGCCGTCTACGGCGACTCCCCCGAGATGCCCAAGCGCGAGGACATGGCGCCGGCCCCCCTCTCCGGCTACGCCCTTTCCAAGCTCGCCGGCGAACACTACGGCAACATCTTCCGCCAACTCTACGGACTCCCCTTCTTCGCCCTCCGCTACTTCAACGTCTTCGGCCCCCGCCAGAACCCCGCCAGCCACTACGCCGCCGTCGTCCCCCTCTTCGTCCGCGCCTGCCTCGAAGGCCGCCAGCCCGTCATCTACGGCGACGGACTCCAGACCCGCGACTTCACCTACGTCGAAGACATCGTCTCCGCCAACCTCTGTTGCCTCGACGCCCCCGATTCCGCCGCCGGCGCCGTCTGCAACGTCGCCTACGGCGAACGCATCACCGTCCTCGACCTCGCCCGCAAGATCGCCGCCCTCGCCGGCTTCTCCCTCGCCCCCGACTTCCGCCCCGCCCGCCCCGGCGAAATCCGCGACTCCCAGGCCGACTCCACCCTCGCCCGCACCCTCCTCGGCTGGCACCCCGCCTGGACCTTCGACGCCGCCCTCGCCCAAACCCTCGACTGGTTCCGCACCCACGCGTAGGGCGCAACCGTAATTTCCGTTCTGGGCGACAAGCTGACGAGCGACGGCACCCTGCGGGCGGCCCATTGCAGGGAAACGGATGGAAAAGCGTCTGCCTTCTGGGAGCGCGGGCGTCCCGCCCGCGTGTTGCACGGAGATGGGGTGTCCATCCTTCCCCATAATCTCCCATACATCGCCGCGGCTGAAAGCCGCACCTTCGGAAGTCTCGCGGTGCTTGTTCAAAAGGTCTTGCGCCACT
This sequence comes from Kiritimatiellia bacterium, assembly GCA_017540905.1. Taxonomy (GTDB): domain Bacteria; phylum Verrucomicrobiota; class Kiritimatiellia; order CAIQIC01; family Lenti-01; genus CACXEY01. Next base: position 3,425 of record JAFYAC010000143.1, read on the forward strand.
TCCGGGGAGTGCGGCATCCTGCCGCGCCACGGGCCCAAGTCCCTGGCGCGGCTGAAAGCCGCACCTCCCAGCCCTTTCCCAACCACATGGTCGCGCGGAAGCGCACCCCGGGCGCTCTCCACGGGGAGGGACGCGCTTCCGCGCGTCCGCGCTGGGAAAGCGCCAGAGAGGGTCACGAAACAATGTGTCCCTCTTGGGAGGGCCGCGCTTTGTCGCGGCCGCGCGAACGGGGTGTTCCTGTCATGTCCCCGATGCTGATCAGATAAGGATTTCCCTGGAGGGAGGGGCCTGCGGCGCCAAACACGGAGCGCGCGGAGGCACGGAGACACGGAGAGTTTTTGGATGGAGCGTTTGTTGGAGGAGACTCTGCACCCGGAAAACGCTGGACAACCGCTTGGGAGGAACGTGTTTGGAAGAGCGAAGCTCCTCCCTGCAAACTCTCCGTGTCTCCTTCCTCCGCACGCTCCGCGTTTTGCGCCGCAGGCATCGGAGAAAGGAGTGCGGGTGGGCTTGTTCCATGGGTGGGCGGAGCTTGTCTGATCAGCATTCAGGCATGTCCCCGATGCGCCCTGCGGCGACGGCCCGGACGAAGCCGGGCCCTCCCAGGATATGGCTGCTCTTTTCTCTATTCGCCCTCTTCCCCCCGCTCCGCCCTCTCCCCGCCCGCTGTCGCGCGCCGCGGCGGCAACGGGACGAAGCCGAGTTCTTCCTGGAGGAGGATCGCGAGCGGGATGCCGAAGAAGACGGGGAAAGCCGTGGTGTTCAGGAAGACCGTGAGGGCGAAGTACGCGGCGTCGACGTCGGGGTAGACGAGGGCGACGGCCGGAGCGATGATCACCATCTCGAGCAGGGCCATCGCGGCGACCGCCAGGCTGTGCCGGAACAACCCGCCGACCGTGCGCAGGGCGAAGGGCGTGCGGGAGAGGCGCGTCCAGTAGTACCACACGAGCAGCGGGCCAAGGAAGTTGGCCGCGAAGCCCGCGATCGAGGTCCAGCGCAACGAGTCCGACACGGCGTCGGCGCCGAGGTTGCCGAACGCGACCGCCAGGCAGCCGAGCGGCCCGAAGAACACCGCGTACACCGGGGCGATCGCCGTGACGGGGCGGACGTCGGTGAAGCCCGTGATCAGGCTCATCGTCCGGAAGGGGACCGCCGCCACGAGGTAGATGCCGACGAGGGCGAGGAACCGCACGAAGGCGGCGGCGGCGGCGCGGCGGCGGCTCACGGGGCACCTCCTTCGGCGGCGCGGCGGAGACCGCGGAAGTCGGCGATTTCGGCGACCGATCCCGCCACCACGAGGAGCGCGCCGATCGCGACGGCCGGCGTCAGGACGACGCGCTCGACGATCCCTTCCGGCAGGAACACGCCCCACAGGAGCGAGAAGACGATCTCGACCGAGTACACGACGGTGGCGTTGGCGGCCGTGACCCGCCGCATGGCAAAGACGTTCAGGCACTGGGCGAAGGCAACGACGAAGTACGCGTACAGCGCCCAGGCCGCGACGAGCGCCCGGGAGACGGGCAGCCCCGCGAAGAGGCGCGGATCCTGGATCGCCCATCCGCCCAGCGCCAGCACGCTCGAGAAGCCCTGCACGAGGACGGCGACGGCGATCGGGTCGTGCTTTTTCACGAGGTCGGCGAGCAGGACGATGTGGACGGCCCGGAGCAGGCACCCGACGGCCATGATGGCGAGCCCCGGCAGGTGCGTGCGGCGCAGGGCCGGGCCGAGGGCGAGGCAGATGCCCGCGAGGACGAGCACGACGGAAATCCAGGTGGCCGGCGCCACCCGCCGCCGCAGGGAGAGCAGCACGACCGGCAACACGACGACGGTCATGCAGAAGGTGAAGGCACCGGACGCGACGTCGAAGGATTTGACGCCGACGAGGAACAAGGTGTTGTAGGAGGTGCTGAGGGCGGCGAGCAGGAGGGCGGAGGCGGGGAACTTCCATCCGCCGGAACGGAGGGCGGCCGCGACGCGGCGGCGGAAGGACACCGCGAGGAGGGCCGAGCCCGCGAAGGTGGTCGCGCACGTGGTCGCGAAGGCCGGCACGCCGGCGGGGATGCAGGCGAAGAGGATGATTTCGGCGGACCAGCAGAGGGTGACGCACAATAGGCAGATGTTGGCTTGCAGTCGGTTCACGGCGATGGCGCGATGGGCGGGGATTGCCTAGCAGGGCAGGCGTGAAATGGCAAGCGATTTTTGGGGCGGCATCACCGGTGGGGCGCATCTCCGGTTTGTGCAAGGGCGGACCAAATCCAAGCTTGCATATTCCCGCGCGAGGTGCATGGTGGGGCGAGGCGTCCCCGCCGAGCCGTTCTTGCCGGTTTTCCAGACCTCCTGTCCCCTTCCACACCGGCTCG
>JAFYAC010000021.1 GCA_017540905.1 Kiritimatiellia bacterium
CCGATCCAATCGATGGCGGCGGGACCGGCGATGAAGGAATAGTTGGCGCCGCCGTTGTTGGCGTAGATGTTGCCGCCCCAGTCGTCCCAGCCGTGGAAGTAGTACTGGACGGAGGTCCCCTCCGCCAGCGCTTCGCCGGGTCGGAACTGCCAGAGGGAGTTGCCGTCGGCGTTGCCCATGTAGTCCATGGCGTGGGTGGTCCAGGAACCCGCGATGCCGATGCCGACCTCGGCATGGAGGCCCCAGTAGTCCTGGTTCATGAGAATCGTGTAGGTGCCGGGGTTCGCGCCGTCGTGCGTTTCGTAATCCCCGTACACGCCCATCCACCCCGGGAATCCCCGTGCGGCCCCCACACCGGCTGCGACAAGCAGCGCGGCGGTCAAGAAAGGTTTCAATTTGAGTGACATCCTGGAGTTCCCTTCGGGGTGCAATCTTTCTTTGATTTTCAACTTACGGGATTCCGCATCGGGCGTCAACTGGTTTTTCTGGAAATATTTGAAATCCCGTGATTTTACAGGAAATATTTGTGTTTTATTGCGGCCGGAGTGTGATTCACCTTGAAAACAAAGGGGGAAACAAGCGTGCGGGCCGGGTGGCGCAACGAAAGAGGGAGGAAGGCGGGAGGAGAGAGGAGGAAGGGAGGGGCGGTCTGCGGGGGCAAGGTTGAAGGAAGAAGAGCGAAGGAAGGAGGGCGGGGGGGCGCGCCCCCAGAGGGTTATCCGGCTGCGGGGCGGATGGCATGGGGCGCGGGGAGGCGCGGCACGATGGCGGAGAGATTCGGCGCGTATGAATCGTCGGGGCGTTTTTCGAGGAGCCGGGCGCCGACCAGGTAGTCGAGGTCGCGGACGAGGGTCGCGGAGGAAAGGCGGGCGTAGAGGAAGGCGGCCTTGGGGGAGGTCTGCAGGAGGGTGCGGGGCTTGAAGGCGGCAAAGGGATCGAGCGATTCCAGGAAGGCGCGGAGGCGGGCCACCGGCTTCGCCGCCAGCTTCGAGGCCGCCAGAGTGCTTGAGACGTGCGACTGCCAGCAATAGCGGATTTGCTGGCGCTGTGCGGCGCCCAGAGTCGCATCGAGGCCGTCGAGGAGGCCGGTGACGGCATAGGCGATGAAGCCCGACAGGTCGCCGGTGCGTCCGGCTTCCGCAAGGTGCCGGTAGTACTCCGGGCGGGTCGAGTTGTAGTGGTTGGAGAGGATGTGGGAGCAGATGTCCGGGAAGCCGCCCCGGAGCAGGATGAAGAACTCCAGCAGGCGGGCGGTGCGCCCGTTCCCGTCCCCGAAGGGATGGATCCAGACGAGATAGACGTGGGCGACGATGGCTTCCACGACCGTCGCGCGGAAATCGCGGGGGGCGTCCGGGGCGAACGCAAAGAAGTCGCGGAGCCATGCGCACAGGCGGTCCATCATCGCGGGCACGGCGCGGTGGTCCGGCGGGCGGTAGGCGCCGACGGTGACCTCGTGCGGGCGGAACTGGCCGGGGACGGCCTGGAATTCCGGGCCGAGGTCCTTGCCGATCTGTGCATGGAGGGCGCGGACCAGTTCGGACGTGACGGGAGGGGCCAGGCGGTTCCCGACCACGTCCTCCCGCACGGCGTTCAGGGCGTCGAGGACGTTCTTGACTTCCCGCTCCTGGTACTTGCGGCTGGGGGGGATGTCGGCATCGCCGCGCTGGATGGCCGCGACTTCTTCTTCCGAAAGGGTGTTGCCCTCGATGGCCGTGGTGGACATGGCCCCCTTGACCAGCGACACGCGGAGCATCTGCTCGCGGATTTCGGGCGAGAGGGGCAGATACATCAGCGAGCGGACGATGGCCGCGCCCTGGCCGAGCATGAAGTGGACATCCGGCGTGAGTTCCCACCGCTGGCGGAAACAGATTTGCGGATGGGTTTGCAGCTCGTTCTGTAGAATGTCCATGATGATTCTTCCTTTTCAATTGCAATAGATTGTGGATGATTCAAGCATAGTTTGCAAGTGAAAATGTCGAATGAAATGTTGGAATGAAAATCAGCTTCCTCCTGCAGAAGTGCGGGCGGGCCGCCCGCGCTCCGGAATTCCATCCGCATCCCTCCCTCGTTTCCATGTCCGCGGAGTGGTTTTCATGGTTTTCAATGCCGGTTCCAGCTCTCGCCAAGCCGTTCCTGTCCGCGAAGCGGGGTTCGGGATGTTCTTGTAGATTCTCCCCTCCCGCATCCCTCCCGCAATTGTCCGCCCGTAGGGCGCACCGCAAACTTGTCACTCGCCACTCGTCATCGGCGGGGGCCGTCCCAGGCGGCGAAGGCGGGACGGACGGGGTCGAGGGAGGCGGCGGGGACGAGGAGGGCGTCGGGGGTTTCGCGGACGCCGGGGACGGGAATGGGGTTGCAGCCGCGGGCGGCGGCGCCGACGGCTTCGGGCGGGAAACGGTTGCCGCAGTTCTGGCAGACGAAGCGGCCGTCGTCGCGCTGCGCGAACCAGGCGCGCGGAGAGGGCGAGCAGGCCTGGCAGGTGTTGAAGGCGATGCGGACGTTGCCGTCGCCGTCGCGGATGGCCAGGAGCTGGACCAGCGGGGCCTCCTCCTTCGGAACATTCACGTAGAGCGCCTTGTCGGAAATCCGCGAGAGCGGGACGGCGACGAAGCCCTCTTCGCCGGGCGCGAGGGTGAGATAGGGCGATTCGGGCGCGGCGGCCTGCGGCGCGGGCGTGCCCGGGGCGCTTTCGCGGGAGCATCCGGAAAGCGCGGCGGCGAGGAGGACGATGAGGGCGGTGTGTTTCATGGGCTGTCCTTTTGCGGTTCTTCGACGTGGATGCGCGCCCCGAGCATGTCCATCCAGCAGGCGTATGCGTAGGAGCCCGGCGCGGCGGGAGTGAAGGTCACGGAGTTCTCCCCGGGGGAGATGTGGAGGCGGAAGCCAAGCCCTTCGCTGTAGAACTCGTTGTTGCACCCCGTGATCTTTTCGGGGGCGGCGCGGACGACGAGGCGGACGGGCTTTCCGGCGGCGACGGCGATGTCGGGGAAACGGTCCCACTCGAGGTCGAACCGGACGACCTGCTCGCCGTCTTCCAGGACCGGGCGCAGGCAGTCGGCGCGCGACGCGGCGGACGGGGCCGGGACGTCGAGGCCCCACGCGCGGAGGCCGCGGACGAGCATTCCGGCGGCGAGCAGCACCATGAGGGCGGAGGCCGCGGCGGAGACGAGGGCGCGCCGCCGGGCCAGGGCGGAGGCGGCCGCGCCGAAGGCGAAGAGCAGCGGCGCGGTGCCGAGTCCGAAGCAGAGCATCCCGAGAGCGCCGCGCAGGGCGCCGCCGCTGCCCAGCGCCCAGAGTTGCATGGCCTGGAGGGGGCCGCAGGGCATCAGCCCGGTGGCGAGTCCGAGCAGCGCCGCCCGCGCGAGGGGCGAACCGCGCCGCGGAACGGCCGGCGACGGGAGCGGGATGCGGAACAGGCGCGGGAGGCGGACGAATCCGAGCATGTGCAGGGCCATCAGCAGCATCGCCGCGCCCGCGGCGATTTGCACGCCGCCGCGGAAGGCCGCGCCGAGGGGCAGGGCGCGGCCCAGGGCGCCGGCGAGGGCACCGACGGCGGCGTAGGCGGCGATGCGGACGAGGTTGTAGACGGTGGCCGGGGCGAAGGCGGTACCGGCCCGGGACGGCGCGTCCGTCGCGCGCGGGGCGACGGCGCCCAGCAGCAGGGCACCGCACATTCCCGCGCAGTGGAGGCTCGTGAAAAGGCCGGCGAGAAACAGGGCGGCCAGGGTCGCGGTGCCGTCGACGGCGGGCACGAGGCGGAGCAGGTTCACGCCGAAGAGGCGCTGCATCCCCCACCCCGCCGCGAGGAAGAGGGCCAGGAGGCCCAGGAAAAGCAGGGGCGAAACGCGGTGGCGGGTGGCGCCGGGAGCGGCCTTGTAGCCCGCGGCGGCGACGGCGGCGACGAGGACGGAGTCCGCGACGGGGGCGGACAGGGTGGCGACGGCGAGGCCGGTGCGGTGGTCGGCGGTGGCGGAGGCGACGCCGGGGACGGCTTCGAGGGCGTCGCGGACGCGCTTTTCGCAGTGGGAGCACATCATGCCGGTCACGGCAAGGGTGCGTGAGGCGGCGGCGGCCTTGCGGGAGGCGGCCACGGGATTCCGGACGGCGAAGTTCAGGCGCAGGGCGTTCATGACGACGCAGAAGCTGGAGAGGCTCATGGCGAGCGCGCCGAGGTCGGGGTGCATCTTCCAGCCGAAGAGGGGGACGAAGACGCCGGCGGCGAGCGGAATCAGCAGGACGTTGTAGAGGAAGGCCCAGAAGAGGTTTTCGCGGATGTTCCGCAGGGTGGCGCGCCCGAGGCGCAGGGCGGCCGCGACGTCGGCGAGGCGGCCGTGGACGAGGACCGCCCCGGCGGCGTCGATGGCGACGTCGGTACCGGCGCCGATGGCGAGGCCCAGGTCGGCGGCGGCCAGGGCGGGAGCGTCGTTGACGCCGTCGCCGACCATCGCGACGCGGCTCCCGCGCTTGAGGTCGGCCACGACGCGGTGCTTGCCATCGGGGAGGACGCCGGCGACGACTTCGTCGATGCCCGCTTCGGCCGCGACCGCGCGGGCGGTACGTTCGTTGTCGCCGGTGAGGAGCAGCACGCGCAGGCCCATGGCGCGGAGGTCGGCGACGGCGGAGGCGGCGTCGGGCTTGGGCGAGTCCGCGACGGCGATGACGCCGAGCGCGGCGCCGCCCCGCGCGAACACGAGGGGCGTGGCGCCCCGGGCGGCGGCGTCTTCGGCGGCGGCGCGCAGGGCGGGCGGGAGGACGATGCCGCGCGCGGCGGCCGCTTCGACGCTGCCGCCAAAGGCGTCCGCGCCGCCGATTCGGGCTTCGACGCCGCATCCGGGGAGCGCGCGGAAGGCTTCGGCCCGCGGTTCGCCGGGACGGTCCGCCCCGCCTTCTTCCGCCGCGCGGACGACGGCCTTGGCCAGTGGGTGTTCGCTGCCGCGTTCGAGGGCGGCGGCGAAGGCGAGCAGGGCCGCTTCCCCCCCGGCGGCGGCGGGGATTGCGGCGGTGACGCGCGGGCGTCCGGTGGTGAGGGTTCCGGTCTTGTCGAGGACGACGGTGCGGACGCGGCCCGCGGCTTCCAGGGCGGCGGCGGTTTTGAAGAGGATCCCGCGCCGCGCGCCGACGCCGCAGCCGACCATGATGGCCACCGGCGTCGCCAGTCCCAGCGCGCAGGGGCAGCTGACGACCAGCACGGCGACGGCGCGGGCGACGGCAACGCCCGGCGCCGCGCCGAGGGCCAGCCACGCGCCCAGCGCGGCGAGGGCGAGCAACAGCACCGCCGGAACAAACACCGCCGAGACGCGGTCGGCGAGGCGCGCGATGGGGGCCTTGCTGGCGGCGGCGTCGCGCATGAGGCGGACGATTTGCGCGAGGGTCGTGTCTTCGCCCACGCGCACCGCGCGGCAGCGGAGGAAGCCGGAGCGGTTCGCCGTGGCGGCGGAGACGGACGCGCCGGGAGCCTTGTCCACGGGCACGCTTTCGCCGGTGAGGGCGGACTCGTCCACGGCGCTTTCGCCCTCCTCGACCACGCCGTCCACGGGCACGTTCTCGCCTGGGCGCACGAGGAAGAGGTCGCCGATGCGGACCTGCGCGGCGGGGATGGTCTCTTCGCGGCCGCCGCGCAGGACGGTCGCAGTTTTGGGCGCGAGGCGCAGGAGCGCGGCGAGGGCGTCGGTGGTGCGGCCCTTGGCGCGGGCTTCGAGGAGCTTGCCGACGGTGATGAGCGTGACAATCATGGCGGCGCTTTCGAAGTAGTACTGCCCCATCCACGCTTCCGCCGCCGCCGTGCCGCCGAGGACCTGCGCGCGGGTCATCAGGAAGAGGACCGCCACGCTCCAGGCCCAGGCCGCGCCGGCCCCGAGGGCGACGAGGGTGTCCATGTTCGGCGCGCCGCGCAAAAGGCCGCGCAGGCCGGACGCGAAGAAGCGGCCGTTGAGCGCCAGCACCGCGCCGGAGAGCAGCAGTTGGGCGAGACCCATCGCGACATGGTTGGGTTCGGGTTGCGTGAACCACGGGGGCAGCGGCCAGCCGAGCATCATGTGCCCCATCGTCGCGTACATCAGCACGCCGAGGAGGGCCAGCGACGACGCCAGGCGGATGCGGAGCGCGCGGGTTTCGGCCCGGTTCGACACGGATCGGGCGTCCCCCTCCCCATCTCCGCGGGGGGTGGGGGCGGCGGGCCCGGCGGGGGCGGCGCCATATCCGGCGGCCTCGACGGCGGCGACGACCGCCGCGTCGTCGGCGGACCCTTCCACGGACATCTCGTTCGTCAGCAGCGACACCGCGCAATCCTCCACGCCGGGCACGCCCCGCACGGCTTTTTCCACCCGCGCCGAACAGGCGGCGCAGCTCATTCCGGTGACGGTGAAGATACGTTTCACGGGGCGGGTCCTTTCGGGGTCAGAGGGCGGCGTATTCGGTGAAGAAGAGGTGGAAGTCGTCCGGGGCCGCGACGTATTCGGCGCGGTGGGCGGGGGCGGCAAAGGCGCGGACGCCGCCGCGCCAGGCCAGCGGCGTGCAGAGGGGCAGCGGTTGCCAGCCGTCGCCCGCCGCGGCGAGGGGGCGGGTGGAGAGCAGCGCGGCGCCGTCGGCCTCGCGGATGTGGAGGAGTCCGGCGGCGTTGGCGTGGGCGAAGAGCTGTTCGCCGTCGTATGCGAGCAGGTTGAGCTTGTTGCCGGGGGAGAGGTCGCGGCAGAGGACGGCGAACTCGGCGAAGCGTTCTTCGGCAGTGAGGGGGCGGCCGAGGGCGTCCTGGCGGGCGTCCGCGCGGGAAAGCAGGTGCAGGAGGATGCGCTCGGAGTCGGTACGGCCTTCCTGCACGGCGAAGTAGGGGCCCAGGGCGTCGCCGCGGAAGATGGTGCCGTTGTGGGCCAGCGTCCAGACGCGCCCGCGGTTGTCGCGCCCGACGAAGGGATGGCAGTTGACGCGGTCCATCGCGCCGACGGTCGCCTTGCGGATGTGCGCGATGGCGTCCGCGGCTTCGACGGGTTCGGTCAGGCGCGCGGCGAGGTAGGGGCTGCGGGTGGCGCGGACGGGCTCCTTCTCGATGGACGGGATGCCGTCGTGGAAGGTCGCCAGGCCCCAGCCGTCGGGGTGCTCGTCGCTGTGGGAGTAGAACTCGCGCAGCAGGGCGTTGAGGCGCACGGGGCGCGCGGAGGAGAAGCCGAAGAGTTCACACACGGGCGGCCTCCGGGACGGGCGCCGCGGCGGCGGCGGAGAGGGCGAGGACGGCGGAAGGGTAATCGCGGCCGGAGAGGGCGGCGAGGACGCGTTCGGCGCGGCGCGCGCCGGGGGTTTCGAGCTTGGCGCGCTGGAAGTCGAGGGCGTCGGCGACGGCGGGCGGCGGGTCGAGGGGGGAGAGGAAGGCGGCCAGGCCGTCGAGGGCGCGGCGGGCGGCGTCGCGCACCGGCTCGGCGCGACCGTCGGGATGCAGGATGGCCGCCGAGCGCAGGTCGTGGCGGGCCGCGGCCTTGGCGTTGCGGACGGCGGCAACCTGCGCGCGGGCCGGATGCGCCGCGCGCGGCAACGCCGCCAGCCGCAGGAGCAGGAGGTGCGCAAAGGCCACGTCCCGCGCGTCCACGCCCGCCGTCGCGAAGGGGTCCAGGTCGAACATCCGCAGTTCGATGCGGTCCACGCCGCCCTCCGCCAGCGCCCCGGGCTCGTTGGGTCCGCGCGGCTTGAGGCGGACGGGATAATACAGTTCGCTGGGGGCCGCGATGAGGCCCGCTTCGGCGTGGCGGGCGACGCTGCGCGCCCAGGACGGGGCGTCGGTGTAGTCGAAGACCGGCACGAAGTCGTTCCAGTAGCCCAGCTCCGAGCAGCGGAAGGACGAAAACCCCGCGAACAGCCCCCCGCCGCCGCCGCCGCCCCCCAGCAGCGAAGCGTCCGCCACCGGGCTGGCCGACATGAGCGCGACCAGGAGCCAGGCGGCTTCGGCGGTGCGTGCGGCGAGTTCGCAGTAGAGCGCGTCGGCGTGGTGGCGGAGGTCGCCGGCGCCGCCCGCGGCCGCGAAGTCGGCGGCCAGCAGCGACGGGCCGAAGGAGACGTTGACGTGGACGCCGCAGAAGGCCATCTTGCGGCGGCCGTAGCGGGCGGCGAGGTGTTCGCGGTAGGCGGTTTTCCCGGCGCGGGGGCCGTCAAAGCGCGCGATGGGCACGTCGTCCTCGTCCGCGAGGGGTGGCGGGTTCGAGTAGAGCCACAGGCGCTCCGGAGCGGGGCGCGCGGCGAGCGCGGCGCGGAGGGCGGCGTCGATCGATTCCAGCTCCGCGACGGCGGCGGCGGGCGTGTCGTGGACGCCCGTGTTGATTTCGGGCTGGTTTTCGCAGAAGTCGCGCACGATGCGCGGGTCATCCGCCGGGAACGGGTGCGGCGTGAGGGCCATCCGCCCCTCCGGCGTCACCCGCAACGCCTCGCGCTCCAGCCCGAAGCGGGCGGACCAGAAGGCGTCACGTACGGCTTTCGATTCAAGGTGGAGCATGGCGGCGGCGGGTCAGGGGGTGCGGGTGGTTGCGTGTTCCACGCCCTCGGCGCGGCAGAAGGCGGCGGCCGCTTCCAATTCGCGCGCGGGGAACGAGCGGGAACGGGCGGTGACGGCGACCACGCGCCCGCCAAGCTCCTCTTTCGCCACGCGCAGCAGGAACGTCGAATCGACGCCGCCGGAAAACGCGATGGCGGCGGACCCGAGGCCGCACGGTTCCGCGCGCAACGCGGCGAGCTTTCCCCAGGCGGCGGAGTTCACCCGTGGGCTCCTTCCAGCCGGGAGACGAGCAGCGGGATCGCGCGCTCGAAGGCGACGCCGTACCAGTGGGATTCCGGCGTGGTCTCGATGGCGGCGCAGACGACGTCCGCCGCGAGCGCGGCCGCGCCGAGAGCGTCGCGGCCGCGCAGGACGGCCCCCGCGAAGACCGCCGCGAAGAGGTCGCCCGTGCCGTGGACGTTGCGCGGGAGGCGCGGGTTGAAGTCGTAGCGGAGGGTTTCGCCGTCGGAAACCGCAGTGCCGAGTTGCACCGAATCGAACGAGACGCCCGTGAGGACGACGTTCTTTGCGCCGAGTGCGTGCAGCCCCGCGACCGTTTCCTCGACGAACGCGCGGCCGTAGCCCTCCAGCACGGGCTCCCGGCCGAGCAGCAGCGCCGCTTCGGTGAGGTTCGGCAGGAGATAGTCCGCCCCGGCGCAGAGGCGCGCCATCTGCGCGGGAAAGTCCGGGCCGAAGCCCGCGTAGAGCTTGCCGTTGTCGGCCATCGCCGGGTCCACGAAGCGCAACGCTCCCAGCGCGGCGCACGACGACAGGATCGAGAGAATCGGCCCGATTTGCTGCGGGCAGACGTAGCCCGTGTAGAACGCGTCGAAGCGGATGCCCTGCCTGCGCCACTCGGCTTCGATGCGCGGCATCTCGTCCGTCAGGTCGCGGAACGTCCACGACGGGAAGCCGCCCGTGTGGTTGGACAGCACGGCGCTCGGCAGCACCGCGCACTCCACACCGCACGCCGAAACGACCGGCAACGCCACCGTGGCCGAACACTGGCCAACGCACGAAATGTCCTGGATGGTCAGAAGCCGCTTCGGGGCGGCGGTGGTTTCCCCGAGCAGTTCGCGGGCGCGTTCGAGGGTGAGTTTCATTGCTTGGGGGTCTTGGAAAGCCGCCCGCACGGCGCGGGGAGAGGCGCCGCGCGGGCGGGACGGGCTAGAACTGGTATTGCGCGGAAAGGACGAAGCCCTCGCCCACGCCGAGGCGCGAACCGTTCTTGCCGCCCGTGTCCACGTAGGCCGCGACGAACGTCAGCGAAGGCGTGGCGAACCAGGCCGCGTGCAGATCGTAGTAGTCGTGGTTGCGCACCTTGTCCGCGTCGAGGCCGCTTTTGTATTCCGCGCCGACCGCGAGCCACGAAACCGGTATCAAGTCCACGTTGCCGAACCAGCCGAAACCGTAGTCGCCGTGGCCGACGACGCCGTTCACCACCTCGTCCGACGCCTGGACGCCCGCGGAAAGCAGCACCGGCACGGGCGCGGAACCGATTAGCTTCGTCGCCACCGCGTAGAAGTCCGCGCCGTCCTTGTCGAGGCCGAGGGCGTCGGCGGTGGCCGCGTCGGTGTGCTTGTAGACGCCGCCGACGGAGACGGCGGGCAGCCAGGCCTGGCCGAACGCTCCGTCGGGCAGGACGTTCAGCTTGAGGCCGACGTTGTGCGTGGAGATGGAGCCGTCGCCGTATTTGTTGGCGTCAATCCAGCCGTAGCCGTAGGAGAGCTCGAGGCGGCGGAAGGCCGAGATGGCCGCCGAGGCCGCCGCCCAGTCGATGTCGGCCGAGTCGAGGCGCACGTACCAGGCGCCGACCTGCGGCGCCGAGACCGTTTGCCCGTCGTCGGCATAGGTCCCGGCAACGAAGGCGACGGGATTGAAGGCGATTCCCCCGTCGCCCTGCAGGCCGTTGAGCGGGACGCCCGCGAAGGCTGGCGCCACGGCAAGGAGAAAGGTGGAAATCGCAGTGGAAAGGATGGGTTTTTTCATGATGGTCGGTCTTTCTTGTTGGAATGGGTTTGATTGGTTCCAGAAAGCCGAACCGGCCGGGATGATGCTTTGATATTGTTTTGTTGTTGGTCCGCCGGTTCAGCCGGAAGGGTCGTTGTCGGGGTGGCACATTCGAGGTGTACATCGTTTGACCATGATGATTCCTTTCTGTTGGGGTGACGGGAGGTTTCAAACGGGGCTGGAAACGCCGGAGTACGGAAATCCAGCCCCCATGTTTTCCGTGGACGTCAGATCGCGGCGAAGGCGCGGTCGAGTTCGGCGGTGATGTCGTCGATGTGCTCGAGGCCGATGGAGAGGCGGATGAGTTCGGGGAGAACGCCGCCCTTGCGGAGGTCTTCGTCGGAGAGCTGGGAGTGCGTCGTCGAGGCGGGGTGGATGACGAGGGACTTGGCGTCGCCGACGTTCGCGAGCAGCGAGAAGATTTCGCCGTTGAGGGCGTCCGCGAAGGCGCGCGCTTCCTTGCTGCCGCCCTTGATGCCGAAGACGACCATTCCGCCGGCCCCGTTGGGAAGGTACTTGGCGGCGAGGTCGGGTTGGGAGAGCGAGGGGTACTTGACCCACGCGACCTTGGGGTGCTTTTCGAGGTACTTCGCGACGGCCAGCGCGTTCTCGCTGTGGCGCGCGATGCGCAGCGGCAGGGATTCGACGCCCTGCAGGAAGATCCACGCCGCGTCCGGCGCCAGCGTCGGCCCCTGGTTGCGGATGCCGACGGTCAGCAGCCGCAGGGAGAACGCCACCGGCTTGAGCGGGTCGGGCAGGTCGTGGGCGAAGCGCAGGCCGTGGTAGCCGCCGTCGGGTTCGTTGTAGAGGGCGAACTTCGGGTCGGTCCAGTCGAATTTCCCGGCGTCCACCACCACGCCGCCGATGCCCGCGCCGTGGCCACCGATCCACTTGGAAAGGGAGTGGATGACGAGGTCGGCGCCGTGGTCGATGGCGCGGAGGAGGGGCGGCGGGGTGAAGGTGGCGTCGACGACGAGCGGCAGGTGGTGTTTTTTCGCGATGGCGGCGTAGCCGTCGAGGTCCGCGATGTCGAGCGCCGGGTTGCCGACGGCTTCGACGAAGAGCAGGCGCGTCTTTCCGTTGATCGCCGCTTCGACGGCCGCGAAGTCGTTGACGGGCGTGAAGTTCACCTTGATGCCCGCGTTCGGCAGGATGGCGTCGAACTGGCTGAAGGTCCCGCCATACAGGTTGTCGGCGGCGACGATCTCGTCCCCGGCGCGCGCGATGTTCGTGACGGTGAAGAAGATCGCCGCCGTTCCGCTGGCGAGGGTCTGCGCCGTGGCGCCGCCTTCGAGCGCGGCGAGGCGCGCCGCCAGGACGTCGTTCGTCGGGTTCATCAGCCGCGCGTAGATGTTGCCCAGCTCGCGCAGCGCGAAGAGGTCCGCGCCGTGCTTGCTGTCGCGGAAGTTGTACGCCGTGGTGCGGTAGACGGGGACGGCGCGCGCCAGCGTCGCGGGATCGCCGTGGGGGTTCTGTCCGGCGTGGATCGCCAGGGTTTCGATGTGGAAGCTCATGGGGTTTTCCTTTGGGGTGGGGTGTTTTTCGATTGCAGTCGATTGCAATCGATTGCCGTCGATTGCAATCGAGCTGCGGTGGGCTCAGCCGGCGGTGTCGAACAGCCAGGTGGAGAGGTAGCGCTCGCCGGTGTCGGGGAGGAGCACGACGATGCGCTTGCCGGCGAACTCGGGCTTCTTGGCCAGTTCGAGCGCGGCGAAAAGGGCGGCGCCGGAGGAGATGCCGACAAGCAGGCCTTCCTCCTTCGCGGCGGCGCGGGCGGTCGCGCCGGCGTCCTCGGCGGATACCGGGATGACGCCGTCGTAGATGGACGTGTCGAGCGTCTTCGGCACGAACCCGGCGCCGATGCCCTGGATCTTGTGGGGTCCGGCGTGGCCCTGGGAGAGGACGGGGGAGGTGTCGGGCTCGACCGCGTAGATCTTGACCTCCGGGTTGGCTTCGCGGAGGGCCTTGCCGACGCCGGAGAGCGTGCCGCCGGTGCCGACGCCCGCGACGAAGACGTCCACCTTGCCGTCCGTGTCGCGCAGGATTTCCTGGCCGGTGGTGCGGTAGTGGCGCTCGGGGTTGGCCGCGTTCTCGAACTGCTGCGGGATGAGCGAGTTCGGCGTCGCCGCATGCAGCTCCTCGGCCTTGGCGATGGCGCCCTTCATGCCGTCCTTGCCGGGGGTGAGGACCAGCTCCGCGCCGTACGCGGCGGCGAGCTTGCGGCGCTCGACGCTCATCGTGTCCGGCATCGTCAGGATCAGGTGGTAGCCCTTGACCGCCGCGACCAGCGCCAAGCCGACGCCCGTGTTGCCGCTCGTCGGCTCGATCAGCGTCCCGCCCGGCTTGAGCGCGCCGGACGCCTCCGCCGCCTCGACCATCGCCAGCGCGATGCGGTCCTTGACCGACCCGCCCGGATTGAAATACTCCACCTTGGCGACCACTTCCGCCGCGCCCTTGTTCAGGTTGCGGATGCGGACGAGCGGCGTGTTCCCGACCAGTTCGGTAATCTTTTCGTGGATGTTCGGCATGTTGTTTTCCTTTTGGTTTTCGGTGTTTTTACATTGGTTATACAACCTCTTCGGTTGTGAATGGCGCGGACTCTACGCGAGGGCGGCGCGCCTGTCAACAACAAAATCACAACTTTTTCGGTTGCTTTTTTCGGACGCCGGGGGCAGGATCGTTTCCGAGAGGAAAACCGAATGAAAATCACCGCCCAAGTCCGCTACGCCCTGCGCATCCTCGTCGATCTCGCCGTCCGCGGCGGCGGCGCCCCGCGTCCCATCAAGGAGATCGCCGCCTCGCAGGGCATCTCCGAAAAATTCATCAGCCGCATCGCCGTCCCCCTCCGCCGCGCCGGCTTCGTCGAGAGCGAACGCGGGGCGAAAGGCGGCCTCGTCCTGGCCAAACTCCCAGAAAAAATCACCCTTCTCGACATCGCCGAAGCCCTCGACGGCCCCCTCGCGCTGGTCCCCTGCCTGGAACATCCCGGCTCCTGCCCGCGCCACGGCCGCTGCGCCGCCGAACGCGCCTGGGGCGCCGCCGACGCCGCCCTCGCCTCCGCCCTCCGCTCCACCACCCTCGCCGCCGTCGCCCGCGACGAACGCCGCTTCGCCCCGCCTGAGCCGCCGTCCGTCCCCGCCGAGCCGGATTACTGCATCTGACCAGGGCGGTCCCGCCCCCCTACCCCGGTTCCCCGCCGCGGGCCTTGCGTGCGGCGGCGCGGAGGTCGTTCCAGTGGGCGATGCGTTTGCGGATGACGTCTTCGTAGCCCTGGTCGGTCGGATGGTAGTAGATCTTGTCGGTCGGGACGTATTCCTGGTCCACGAAGTGCTCGGGGCCGTCGTGCGCGTACCGGTAGCCGACGTGGCCGAGGGCTTGCGCGGCCCGCTTGTTGTGCGCGTCGCGCAGGTGCCGCGGGACGGGCAGCACGCGCCCCGCCTTCACGTCCGCCATCGCTTCGGAGATTCCCGTGCAGGAGGCGTTGCTCTTCGGCGCCGTCGCAAGGTAGGTCGTCGCCTGCGCCAGCGCCAGCTGCGCTTCGGGCATCCCGACGAAATCGACGGCTTCCAGCGCCGCCACCGCCACGGTCAGGCCGCGCGGATCGGCGTTGCCGATGTCCTCGCTCGCCAGGATGACCAGGCGGCGGGCGACGAAGCGCGGGTCCTCGCCGGCGTAGAGCATCTTGGCCAGCCAGTAGAGGGCGGCGTTGGGGTCGCTGCCGCGGACGCTCTTGATGAAGGCGGAAATGGTGTCGTAGTGGCCGTCGCCGTCGCGGTCGTACTGGACGGCCTTCTTCTGGATGCTCTCCTCCGCGGCGGCGCGGTCGATGCGGACGGTGCCGTCGTGGCTGGGCGGCGTGGTGCGGGCGGCGATTTCGAGGGCGTTGAGGGCGCGGCGGCCGTCGCCTTCGCAGACCGCGGCGAGGTGCGCTTCGGCGTCGGGTTCCAGGACGACGCGCATCCGCCCGAGCCCCTCCGGCGCGGCGAGGGCGCGGCGCAGGAGCGTGCCGACCGCCTCCGCCGACAGCGGTTCGAGCTGGAACACCTGGCTCCGCGACGTGAGCGGGTTGTTGATAAAGAAGAACGGGTTGTGCGTCGTGGCCCCGACGAGCGTGACGGCCCCTTCCTCGACGTACGGCAACAGGACGTCCTGCTGGAACTTGCTGAAGCGGTGGATTTCGTCGATGAAGAGGATGGTCCGCCGTCCCGACACCGCCAGCCGCTGCTTCGCCGCCTCCAGCGAGGCGCGCAAGCCCGCGACGTTGGAGAGCACGCCGCTGGAGCGGTCGAAGGCGCGCTTCGTCGCGTGCGCGATGACCTCGGCGAGCGACGTCTTCCCGCACCCCGGCGGCCCGTAGAGGATGAGGCTGGACAGCCGGTCCGCCTCGATGGCCCGCCGCAGGAGTTTCCCCGGCCCGAGGATGTGGTCCTGCCCGACGATGTCGTCGAGCGTGCGCGGACGCATCCGCGCCGCCAGGGGGCGGTCATCGGAGGGAAGGGAAGACGCCGACGCTGGCGCGGCCGGTTCTTCCGAATCCAAATCGTCGATCAAGTCAGCCATGCATGGCGTTTTTTCGGACTCTTTCCAAACGGGAGCGCCCCCTCTGTGGGCCCCTTTTACTCGTCCAGTTTGTCCACGATGTCGAAGACGCGGTTGACCTTCGTGATTTCGAAGACCAGGCGCGGGCCTTCCTGCAAGCCCGTGAGCACCACGCGCCCGCCCAGCGACTTGGCCTTCTGGAGCACCTGCACGAGCACGCCGATGCCGCTGGAATCGATGTGGACCATGTTGTTCAGGTCGAACACCACGTCCATGCCTTCCTTCATGCGGCCCAGGAACTCCTCGCGCGCGGCGGGGGCGACGGCCGCCACGAAGCGCCCGTCGATTGCCACGACCAACCGGTTGCCTTTTTCCGTAATAGACCAAGCCATCTTCTTGTTCCTTTCCTTCGTCAAACCCCGACACTAGCATCTCCGTGCCGGAAAAACCAGCCGCAACTCCGCCCCGCGGCCCCCTTCCCCCTCACCCGAACACTTCCCAGTCCCGCCTGGCGCCGGACGGGAGACCCCGTTCCCCGCCGGAACGGATTTCCGCCTCCAGCACCGCGAACAGCCGCACCACCGGGTCCATCCCCGCCGTGCGCCACTCCCCCCACGACCGGCGCCGGGCGACCCACCGCGCGGCGTTCCGCAGCGACCGCCCCGCCCCCGCCCAACCCGCCGCGCGGACTTCCTCCGCGGCGGCCAACCAGGCCGTGCGCGCCTCCTCCCACGGACACGGGGGGGCGGTCCGCGGGCGGAACTTCCACGCGAGCGCGGCCCGGTAGCCGTCATCGCCCAGCGCCTCCGCCCGGTCCACCGCCCGCCAGCGGTAGGCGCCGCGGGCGATCAGCCGCGCATCCCCGGCCCCCAGCACGCACTTCGCGATGTTGCGCGCAACGAAATCGTCCCCCCGGCCCTCCTCCCGCGCCAAGAGCAACCCCGCGCCCCGGTTCGCGAGCAGCCGCACCGCCTCCGTCCATGGCAGTTCGCGCGCCCCGCGCCGCGGAATGCCCGAGAACAACCGCTCCCCCGGCGCGCCCCACGTGTCGCGGTAGCCGCGCACCAGTTCCTGGACCATCAGGCGCTCCCCGTCGTGGCGCAGCCTCGCCGGCGACTTCGCCATGAACTCCACGTCCACGCCCAAGGCACCGGACCACTTCCGTTCCAGCGGCCGCAGCGCCTCCCCGATGGCCGCCGCGCCGCCGTCCCCGGTCCCCTCCTCCGCGATGGCGAAGAAATCCAGGTCGTTCGACAGCCCCCCGTCCGCCATGACACCGCCCTCCCCGCGCCCGTAGCCCCCGCCCAGCACGACGCCGGCGAGCCCCTTGACCGCCAGCGCCGCCACGTCCGCCCCGATGCCCCGCACCGCTTCTTCCACGGTGCGGTCCGCCGCCGGCGACTGCCAGGCATACCCCCGCGCCCCGCTTGCCGCACACTCCTCCATCGCCCTGTTCCTCAAACGGTCCCGGCCAGCCGCGCCGACAAGGCCCCGGCCTTCTCCCGCCGCGCCGGCGGTACGCGGCTCACAGCGTCGCGACCAGTTCCTTCAGGCGCGCGGAGAGCGCCTCCGCGCGGGCCTTGTCCTCGAGCTTGGCCGCGCCGCGGAGCTCGATGGCGACATCCGCCGACTCTTGGTCCCCGGCCATCAGCGCGTTGCCCTTGGCCGCGTGCGCCACGGCGTCCAGCACGCGCCAGTTCCCCGCCGCGGCCGCCGCGATGGCTTCCTCCGCCTTCCCCTTCATCGACCCCACGTACTCCCCGTAAATCTCCTCCACCACCGGCTCGCCGGCCCCGAACTGCTCTTCCAGAAACGCCCTGCAACACGCTTTCATCGATCGCTCCTCTCTTTCGTTTTGCATTTTAAACCGTATCCTGCGCGGATCATTCCGCGCCCGACCCCACGTGGTAGATCGTCTCGTTCAACGCCCCGTAGCGGTTCCGTTCGATGCCATGGCACATCTCCCGGACCATCAGCCGCCCGCGGCCGCGCCCGGCGCCCCCGCGGTTCGCGAGGTCGAACGCCACGTCCGTGCTGCCGGCGGCCACCTGGAGGCTCGGGTCGGGCGTGCCGCAGTCCCACACCGTGAGCTCCGCGCCCGCGCCTTCGCCCTTGAGCCGCACGCAGGCGACCTCCCGCAGCTGCTGCGGGTACTCGAACCCGTGGTCGTGCAGGTTCATCAGCTTTTCCTCCAACACCAGCTGCACCCGCGTGGAGAGCCCCGGGTCCCACCCCCGCCCCGCGCACCAAGCCTCGATTTCGCGGGCCGCGCGGTCGACGGACTCCGGAATCAGGGGCACCGCCGCGTCGAACATCCCCTCCCGCTGCAGGCGCCCGCCGAAGACCATCTCCGTCACGTCGTCGCCGAAGTACGAGTATCCCATCGCCCGGAACGCCTCCAGGCACTTGTACGGCGCCGCCACCGTCTCTCCCCGGCGCCGCGCCTCCAGGACCAGCTCGTCGCGGATCTTCACCCGTTCCGCGTCCGGCATCCGTTCCAGCCCGTCGTCGTCCCGCGAAATGTCGAGCACACCGTCCGTGTGGGCCACGCAGACCGCGGTGGGGGCCAGCGGCGTCCGCACGACGTCCTGCGGCCCGTACACCGTGCCCGGCATCAGCCCGATCGGCAGCCCGCCCCGCCGCTCCGGGTTCGCGTCCACCTGGACCTCCTGGGCGGGGTCCAGCACCGCGAGGTCGGGCGCCCCGCAGTTGATCCATTCCACGAACCCCTCGCAGGGGTGGTGGATGCAGACGAGCGCCGTCATGTACGACACCTCCGCCAGGTTCTCCCGGAAGAACCGCTGCAGCAGGTTCGCGATCTCCGCCGGGCCCGCCCGCGGCGCGCCGTCCGGCTGCTCCAGCTGGCGGAGCTGCGACTGCACCGCGGCCATGGCCAGCGCCGCGCTGACCCCGTGCCCCTGCACGTCCCCCAGCACGTACAGCCGGCACCGGCTCCCGAACGGCACCGCCTCGTACAGGTCGCCGGAGACGCCCTCCTTGGGCACCCACAGCGTCGTGTAGAACCCGTCGCGGTCCATCTGCGTCCTCGTCGGCAGCATGCTGCGCTGCACCTGCGCCGCCAACGCGGTCGCCTGCCGGTCCTCCTCCTCCTTGCGCCGGATGATCCGCTCCACGCGGCGCGAGCCCACGATGCTCCGCACCCGGTTCAGCAGCACCTCGGCCTTCACCGATTTCGGGAGGTAGTGGCTGTTCGAGTCCTCCATGATGCGCTTGAGGAAGCCGCCGCCCTCCTCCGGGTCGAGGGCGGTCATGAAGAAAATCGGCATCGCCGCGTCCAGGCCGCGCACGATGTCGCGGAAGACGAACCCGTCCATCCCCTCCATCATGATGTCGGTGATGACCGCCCTGAACTCGCGGCACCCGTCCTGCTGGAGCATCGCGACCGCGTCCTGGACGTTCGCGACCTCCACCGCGTCGAACCCCGATTTCCGCAGTTTCGAGCCGATGGTCATCCGGACGAGCTTTTCGTCGTCCAGCACCAGAATCTTGTTCCTGACATCGTTCGTCATCGTTTCGCCTTGTACGCTTTCCTCTTACATACACCCCCCGCCCTTCCCCTTCAACCCCAATCCATCCATCCCCGGAAGAATGAAGAATGGCGCCGCCTTGCGCGGCGGGGGGCGGTTTGGTAGGGTGCGGACATGAAACGGCGCTTCAACACCGCCGGGCCTTGCATCCCCGGCAAACACTACATGCTTCCCGCCCTGGACCGCATGCCCGAAATCCGGGAACTGGTCGCCGGCGAACAGTATTTCGTCATCCACGCCCCGCGCCAGACCGGCAAGACCACCGCCCTCCGGGCGCTCTGCCGCGAACTCGACGGCTCCGGCGAGATAGCCGCCGTCTACTGCACGCTGGAGGCACTCCAGGGCATGGAAGACCCCACCGAAGCCTTGCCGGCCATCCGCGACCTGCTCTTCACCAACTATCTCGCCGGCGAGGGCGAAGAGGAAGCCTCTTCCGAACAGCTCCTCCGCGAATCCTCCCCCGAGCGCTATGGGCGGGCCACCATCATCCGCAGCACTCTCAGCGATCTCTCCCGCCGCGCCGGCAAACCATTGGCGGTGTTTTTCGACGAGGCGGACTGCCTGTGCGGGCGGGCGTTGATTGCCTTCCTGCGGCAACTCCGCGACGGATACGTCAACCGCGACATGATTCCCTTCCCCGCGTCCATCGCGCTGGTCGGCATGCTCGACGTCCGCGACTACAAGACGCAAATCCGCCCCGACGGCGAATCCCTCGGGCAGGTCAGCCCCTTCAACATCATCTCCGAGGACCTGCTGCTGCGGAACTTCACGCAGGAGGAAATCCGCGCCCTCTACGCCCAGCACACGCAGGAGACCGGCCAACCCTTCGCGCCCGGCGCGGTCGAGACGGCCATGGACTGGACCGGCGGCCAGCCCTGGCTGGTCAACGCCATCGCCAGAGAATGCGTCGAGAAGATCCACAAGTCCGCCTGCTCCGCCCCCATCACCCCAGAAGACATCGAAACCGCGAAAGAGACCATCATCCGCCGCCGCGACACCCACGTCGACAGCCTCATGGAGCGCCTCCGCGAGCCGCGGGTCCGGCGCATCGTCGAGCCGGTCGTGTTCGGCGGCCGGCCGGCGGGCCTGTCGGTGAACGACGAAGACTACCGCTTCGTCCAGGACCTCGGCCTCCTGCGCGAAGAAAACGGCGCGCTGGTCCCCGCCAACCGGATGTACGCCGAAATCATCGGCCGCTACCTCACCCGCGACGACCAAACCCGCATGCTCCAGTCCATCCCCGACACCCCGTGGGCCACTCCCGACGGACTGGACATGCCCGGCCTCATGGCGGCCTTCCAGGCCTTCTGGCGCGAGAACGCGGGGGCCGACCGCCGCGCCTTCGACTACGGCGAAGCGACGCCCCACCTCGTCCTGATGGCGTTCCTCCAGCGCGTGACCAACGGCAACGGGCGCATCGCCCGCGAGATGGCGCTGGGCAGCGGCCGGCTCGACCTGTGCGTCGAGTTCCGCGGCCGCCGCTACGCCATCGAAGTCAAGACCGCGGAGAACTTCAAGGGCGAAAAATCCTTCGCCCAGCTGGCGAAATACCTCGACACCCTCGGCCTCGGCGAAGGCTGGATGCCGATCTTCGACCCCTCCCCCGACAAACCCTGGGACGAAAAACTCTACCTCCGCGACGTCCCCTTCGCCGGCAAGACCCTCCACCTCGTCGGCCTGTGATTCCTTCTCCCCGCCGGACGCCCCATGCATTTCACCAGCCCCGAATTCCTGATTTTCCTCCCCGTGGTGCTCTGCGCGTACTACGTCCTCTCCCGCCGCGCGCAGAACGCCTGGCTCCTCGCGGCCAGCTACTTCTTCTACGGCTGGTGGGACTGGCGCTTCTGCTCGCTGCTCGCCCTCTCCACCGTCGTCGACTACACCTGCGCCCTCCGCATCGGGGCGGCCACCGCCGACCGCGCCCGCCGCCGCTGGCTCCTCGCGAGCCTGTGCGCGAACCTGGGCATCCTCGGCTTCTTCAAGTACTTCAACTTCTTCGCCGACAGCGCCGCCGCGCTCCTCGCCGCCCTCGGCTTCCAGCCGCACCTGCCGGTCCTGCGCGTGGTTTTGCCGGTGGGCATCAGCTTCTACACGTTCCAGACGATGAGCTACACCATCGACGTCTACCGCCGCAACCTCGCCCCGACACGCAGCTTCCTCGACTTCGCGCTCTTCGTCTCCTTCTTCCCGCAGCTGGTCGCGGGCCCCATCGAGCGCGCCACCAACCTGCTCCGCCAGTTCGCGGCCCCGCGCACCGTCACGCGCCCGATGCTCGAATCCGGCTGCTTCCTGGTCCTCGTCGGCTTCTTCCGCAAGCTGGTGATCGCCGACGGCGTGGCGCCCATCGTGGATTCCGCCTTCGCCGACACCGCCGCCGCCGGATGGGGCACGCTCCTCTGCGGCGCCCTGGCCTTCTCCCTGCAAATCTACGGCGACTTCGCGGGCTACAGCGACATCGCCCGCGGCATCTCCCGGCTGCTCGGCATCGAGCTGATGGTGAACTTCCGCCAGCCCTACCTCTCCCGTTCCATCACCGAATTCTGGCGCCGCTGGCACATCTCCCTTTCCAGCTGGCTGCGCGACTACCTCTACATCCCCCTCGGCGGCAACCGCCGCGGCACCGCCGCCACCTACCGCAACCTCATGCTGACCATGCTGCTCGGCGGCCTCTGGCACGGCGCCCGCTGGAACTTCGTCATCTGGGGCGGCCTCCACGGACTCTTCCTCGCCGTCCACAAATGGTTCCTCGTGCGCGCCGGACGCAAGGTCGGCGCCGCGCCCCTCCCCTTCACGGCGACCGGACTCCTCGCCACCGCCGGGACCTTCCTTCTGGTCGCCTTCGCATGGATTTTCTTCCGCGCCCAGACCTTCGCCGACGCCGCCTCCTGCATCGCGGGCATCGCCACCCTGCGCGGCGGGCTGGCGGCCTTCCCGGCCGGACTGGCCGCGAAGGTGGCCGTCTTCGCCGCCCTGACCGCCTTCCTCGACCTCCCCGCCTACCGCCGCGACACCCAGGAAGCCCTCCTCGGCTGGCCCTGGCTCCTGCGCGGCGCCGCCTACGCCGCCATGTTCCTGCTGATCATCCTCCTGAGGCCCCTCGACGATGTCCCGTTCATCTATTTTCAGTTTTAGCACCCTCCGCGCCTCCCTCCTACCCGGACGCGCCGTCTGGCTGGCGCTCGCGCTGGTCGCCGCCGCCGAGCTCCTCCTCCGCTTCACCGCCCCGAACCTCGGTTGGTACGAAGGCATGTCCTCGCTCCCCCAGTGGGTCTCCCGGCTCGAATGGGAACTCCGGGCCCGCCGCCCCACCACATGGCTCTTCGGCAACAGCGTCCTCGCCTACGGCGTCGACACCGACGCCCTCTCCGCGGACACCGGCCGACCCTGCATCGCCCTGCCCTTCGGCGGCGCGACCCTCGCCGGCGACGCCGCCATGATGCGCCACTTCCACCGCATGGCCCCCGAAAAACCAACCGACCTCGTCTTCTGCATCACCAAGGACGACGTCAACCCCAACGGCGAACGCTCCTGGATCTCCAAAAAATACCTCGGCTGGGACAACCTCCCCGCGCGCCTCCATCCCGACCGCCTCTTCAAGCTCTGCTCCTCGCGGCAGACCATCATGAACACCCTCAAATCCGCCCTCCTCCGCCGCGACACCGCCGCCGCGAAAAACCCGTCCGAGCCCTCCTTCGCCGGCGTCATCCCGCCCGAAAAATACGAATACATGCGCCGCCTCATGCTCGACTACGCCGTCGACTCCGCCCCCTTCGACCAAATCTCCGCCTTCGCCGCGTCCAACCACTGCCGCGTCCACGTCGTCCTCGTTCCCGTCTCCTCCGCCTACCTCCGCTTCCACGACGACGCCCTCCCCACCTTCACCGCCGCCGACGCCGCCGCGCGCATCTCCGACCTCTGCGCCACCCACGGATTCGCCTTCCACGACCTCTCCCGAATGGCCCCCGACGACCTCTCCCTCTACTCCGACCCCTACCACCTCACCGCCGCCGGCCGCGCCGCCTTCACCGCCCGCCTCGCCGACGCCCTCTGCGCCGACGCGGCCCCTCCCGCTCCGCCCGCCGAAGCCTCCCCCGCCCCCGCCCCCCTCCGCGTCGCCTGCATCGGCGACAGCATCACCGCCGGCGTCGGCCTCGACGCCCCCTACCCCGACCTCCTCCGCGCCCTCTCCTCCAACCGCTGGGAAGTCGCCAACTTCGGCGTCCCCGGCAAGACCCTCCTCCTCCGCTCCGGACGCGCCTGGGCCGACACCCCGGCCGCCCGCGCGGCCCTCGACTACCGCCCCGACATCGTCGTCGCCATGTTCGGCATCAACGACCTCGCCCATCCCGACATCCTCCCCGCCTTCACCGACGACGGACTCGCCGTCCTCGCCCGCTTCCGCGAAGCCAACCCCGCCGTCCGCTTCTACATCTGCACCCCCACCCCCCTCGCCCCGGCCCGGCTCGAAGCCGCCGCCAACCGCGCCATCCGCGAAACCCTCGTCCCGATGATCGAAGACCTGGCCATCCGCGCCTCCGCCCGCCTCATCCCCATCCATCTGACCTATCCCTGCACCCTCCGCCGCCTCCCCGACGGCACCCATCCCGACCAGGAAGGCGCCCGCCTCCTCGCCGCCACCATCCACTCACACCTCGCCGCCCCATGACCAGCCCCTCCCGCTGAAAGAGCGGCCCCGCAGACGACAAATAACCGCTCCCGCCCTTCATCCCCACCCCATCGACATCGCAGGGGCGGACTTCTGTCCGCCCCTGTTCCGCGTTCCGCCCCGCTATGCTCCCCGTTTTCTCACCCGAACCGTTCCAGCGTCCGCCGGATGCGGGCCAGCACCCGGTCGCGCCCCATCACTTCGAGCATCTCGAACAGCCCAGGCCCCACGCCGGTGCCGGACACCGCGACGCGCAGCGGGTGGACGAGATCGCCCATGCCGCGGCCCGTCTTCTCCGCGAAGGCGTGCAGCGACGCGTCGGAGGCCGCCGCCGAAAACTCGGGCAATCCCTCCAGCAACGCCAGCTCCTCGCGCAGCACGTCCAGCGCGCCCTCCTTGAGGAGGCGCTTGCGGACGGACTTCTCGTCGTAGGGATAGTCCTCCGTGAAGAAGAACGCCGCGTTGTCGCCCAAGTCCGTGAACAGCCGGATGCGCTCCCCCATGCAGTCGATGACGGCACGGAAGTAGGCTGGATCGATTGCGTCGTTCCA
This sequence comes from Kiritimatiellia bacterium, assembly GCA_017540905.1. Classification (GTDB taxonomy): domain Bacteria; phylum Verrucomicrobiota; class Kiritimatiellia; order CAIQIC01; family Lenti-01; genus CACXEY01. Next base: position 23,827 of record JAFYAC010000021.1, read on the forward strand.
CACCCCCTGGCGCTGCATCGCCTCGCGGCAGCCGGCGGCGCGGTCCTCCGGCGACAGGGCCTTGAGGTGCTGCCCGTTCATCCACAGCAACTTCGTCATGTCGAGCTGGCTCGGAGCCGAACGCACGCGGTCGAGCGTGAACGCCTCCACCAACTCGTCCCGCGTCATGACCTCCCGGTCGTCCCCCGGCGACCACCCCAGCAGCGCCAGCGAGTTGAACAGCGCCGACGGCAGAAAACCTTTCTCCCTGAACTCGCCCACGTACGCGTCCCCGTCCCGCTTCGAGTACGGCTTGCCCTGCGCGTTGACGATCATCGGCAGGTGGGCGAACTTCGGCACCGGCGCCCCAATCGCCTCGTACATCGCGATGTGCTTGAACGTGTTCTCCACGTGGTCGTCTCCGCGGATGACGTGCGTGACGCCCATCGTGATGTCGTCCACCACGTTGCCTAGGTGGAACACCGGCGACCCGTCCGACCGCACGATGACGAAATCCTTCAAATCCTCCGCCTTCTTCGTCAAATTGCCCTTGACCTCGTCGTGGTAGGTGATGTCCCGGCCCGGCATCTTGAACACGACGCACTCGCCCTTGCCGGTCCCGCCCTTGTCCTGCTTGTACGCGTGGCCGCTGGAGAGCAACCGCTCGGCGACCTCCAGGTGTTTCTCGCGCTGGGTGCTCTGGTAGAGGACCTCCCCGTCGTGGTCGAGCCCGAGCCATTCCATCGAATCCAGCACCGTCTTGACGGCTTCCGGCGTCGAGCGTTCCAAATCGGTATCCTCGATGCGCAGCAGGAACTCCCCTCCGTTGTGCCGGGCGTACAGCCAGTTGTAGATGGCCGCCCTGATGTTCCCGATGTGGACGTTTCCCGTCGGACTCGGCGCAAAGCGCGTTCGGATGCTGCTGCTCATGTTCTCTCTTCCTTTCTGGTCAATTCTCCAATCTTACCCCATCTCCCCTCCCCCGCCCAGCCAAAACTCTTACGCGCCGCGGTCGTTTTCCGGCCCCCGCCGCGTGCAAGGCTTGCGGCGGACGGGGGAGTGTGGTAAACAGAACGCATGAACTTGAAATGCGAAGAGATGGCGATTCCGGGTGTACGGCTGTTCACGCCGGCGGTGTTCGGGGATGAACGCGGGTTCTTCATGCAGACCTACCAGACGCGCGAGTACGCGGCGGCGGGGCTGGACGCGGCGTTCGTGCAGGACAACATGTCCCGTTCTTGCGCGGGGACGGTCCGCGGCCTCCACTACCAGCTGAAAAATCCGCAGGCGAAGCTCGTGAGCGTCCTGCGCGGTCGGGTGCTCGACGTCGCGGTGGACATCCGCCGCGGGTCGCCGTGGTTCGGCAAGCACGTCGCGGTGGAGCTGTCGGAGGAGAACCGGCGGCAGTTCTTCATCCCGCGCGGGTTCGCGCACGGGTTCCGCGTTCTTTCGGAGTCGGCCGACTTCTTCTACAAGTGCGACAATTTCTACACGCCCGGCGACGAGTACGGCATCCGCTGGAACGACCCCGCCCTCGGCATCGACTGGCGCTGGTCGGCGGAAGAGGCCACCGCGGCGCTGACTTCGCCCAAGGACCTCGCCGCACCCGCGCTCGCCGACGTGCCGGAAGCCAACCTGCCGGTTTACCAAGGCTGACGCGATGCTCTCGAAGGTGTACTCGGGGGCGGTCTTCGGGGTGGACGCCTACGAGGTCGAAATCGAGGTCGATTCGGGGCACGGCGAGCCCAAGGTGGTCGTCGTGGGGCTGCCCGACGCGGCGGTCAAGGAAAGCTCGGAGCGGGTGTGGACCGCGCTCGTCAACTCGGGCTTCCGCCCCCCGATGGCCCGCACCACCGTCAACCTCGCACCGGCCGACATCAAGAAGGAAGGCCCCAGTTTCGACCTCCCCATCGCTCTCGGCATGCTCGCTTCGTCGGACCAGATGGTGGCCCAGGGCCTGGCCGACTGGTGCGTGACGGGCGAACTCGCGCTCTCCGGCGAGGTCCGGCGCGTGCGCGGCGTCCTGCCGATGGCGCTCCGGGCGCGCGCGGAGGGACGGAAAGGCATCCTGGTCCCGCCCGAGAACGTCGAAGAGGCGGCCGTGGTGTCGGGACTCGCGGCGATTCCCGTGCGCACGTTGCGCGAGGCGGCCGAGTTCCTGGAGGGGAAGCGCCAGATCGGTGCGTTCCGCGTGGACATGGCGGAAGCCTTCGGCGGCGGCACCCGCTACGACGACGACTACGCCGACGTCAAGGGCCAGGAGACCGCGCGCCGCGCCATCGAGGTGGCCGTTGCGGGCGGACACAACATCCTGCTCGTCGGGCCTCCCGGCACCGGCAAGTCGATGCTCGCCAAGCGGGTGCCGACCATCCTGCCGCCGCTCACCCTCGAAGAAGCGCTCGAAACCACCAAAATCCACAGCATCGCCGGCGTCCTCCCCGCCCACCGCGCGCTGGTTTCGGGCCGCCCCTTCCGCGCGCCGCACCACACGATTTCCGACGCGGGGCTCCTCGGCGGCGGAGCCCATCCCGTGCCGGGCGAAGTGAGCCTCGCGCACAACGGCGTGCTCTTCCTCGACGAGCTGCCCGAGTTCCACCGCAACGTCCTCGAAGTCATGCGCCAGCCGCTGGAAGACGGCAAAGTGACCGTCTCGCGCGCGGCGGCGACCGTGACGTTCCCGTGTCGGTTCATGCTCGTCGCGGCGATGAACCCGTGCCCGTGCGGTCATTACGGCGACCCGCAGAAGGCCTGCCGCTGCACGCCCCTCCAGATGCAGCGCTACCGCAACAAGATTTCCGGCCCGCTCCTCGACCGCATCGACCTGCACGTCGAAGTCCCGGCCATGGAGTACCGCCAGCTCGCGTCGCTGGAGAAGGGCGAGCCGTCCGCGGCCATCCGCGCCCGCGTCGTCGCCTCCCGCGAACGCCAGCGCGAGCGCTTCGGCGGCGGCACCGACCCCGCGGCCCCCACCTGCAACGCCGCGATGCGCGCCCGCGATGTCCCCCGCCACTGCCGCCTCGGCGAAAGCGCCAACCTGCTCCTCAAGAGCGCGATGGACGACCTCCACCTCAGCGCCCGCGCCTACGACCGCATCCTCAAGGTCGCCCGCACCATCGCCGACCTCGAGGGCCAGGCCGACATCGCCGAGGAGCACGTCGCCGAAGCCATCCAGTACCGGTCGCTCGACCGGCAGTATTGGTCGTGAGCCGCTCCCCCCGCATCGTCTGGTACCTCACCGCCCACGGCTACGGCCACGGGGTACGCTCCACCGCCGTCATGCAGGCGTTGCGGCGCGAATGCCCCGGCGTGCGGCTCACCGTCGTTTCCACATTGCCCGAGGACTTCCTGCGCGATCGCCTGCGCGGCTTCCCCGAGGGCGACCTCTCCTTCCGGCGGGCCGCCTTCGACGTCGGCCTCGTCCAGCTCGACTCCGTGCGCGCGGACATCCCCGCCACGCTGGAAAAAGTGGAAGCCCTCCTCGCGCGCCGTCCCGCCCTGGTGGACGAAGAAACCGCCTGGCTCCGCGCATCCGCCCCTTCCGCCGTCGTCGCCGACATCCCGGCGATACCGCTGGCTGCCGCCGCGCGCGCCGGGCTGCCGCGCATCGCCATCGGCAATTTCTCCTGGGACTGGATATACGAACCCTACACCGAAACCGACTCCCGCTGGCAAGCCGCCGTCGACGCCTTCCGCGCCGACTATGCCTCGGCCGACGTTCTCCTCCAGTACCCGCTCTCCCCCGACATGTCGGCCACCTTTCCGCGGCGCATCGGCATCCCCCTGCCCGCGCGCCCCGGACGCCCCCGCCGCGCCGACCTTGCCGCCCGCACCGGTGCCGACCCGGCCCGACGCTGGATTCTCCTCTCCTTCACCACCCTCGACTGGACGCCCGACGCCCTGGCCCGCGTCGCCGCCATTGCCGACACCGAGTTCTTCACCGTCCGCCCGCTGGAGTGGCAGGGCATCCCGAACATCCACGCCGTGGACCGCGGCGAGTTCCCGTTTTCCGACATCGTGGCGACGGTGGACGCCGTCCTGAGCAAGCCCGGCTTCGGCATCCTGGCCGACTGCGCGGCCAACGGCAAACCGCTCATCTACGCCGACCGCGAAAACTTCGCCGAATACCCCGTCCTCGAACGAGCCATAAAAACCCGTTTCCGCCACGTCCACATCCCCGCCGCCGACCTCTACGCCGGCAAGCTCGCCCCCTCCCTCGACGCCCTTGCCTCCGCCCCTCCGTCCCCCTCCCGCCTCCCCCTCGGCGGCGACACCGCCGCCGCCAAGGAAATCCTCCGCCGCGCCCGCGGCTGATTTCCCGTCTCCGCCCAGGGAGCCGCGCCCGAAAGCAACGCATTGCTTGTGGCTACAGTTCCGCGCCACTTCCCTTCCACCCCCGCCCGCAAGCGGGCGCACCGCATCTCGTCTCTCGTCACTCGTCTCTCGTCGCTGCGCCCACCGGGCGCTCACCCGGGGTGCGCCATTTCCTCGTCCCCGCCCTCCCGCGTTTTCTCCGTCCCTTCCTCCCCGTCCCCGGATTCTTCCCCTCCGTTCTCGCCGCCCACCAGCTTCTTGAACACGTCCAGGGTCAGGTTCTCCGCCTTCCAGGTCGGTTCCGACAGCAGTCCGCCCAGCCGGAACTCCAGCAGCCGCGTCACCGGCATCGTGGCCAGCCGCACCAGCGACGCCACCATCCCGCCCCGCAGCAACTGGACCTCCGCCACGTAATCCAGGGAATTGTCGAACCCGAACGACCCGGCGGCCTTGACGCTGTACACCGTCCCCTCCAGCCGGATGTCCTTCGAATGGATGCGGCTGTTGCGGAACGAGAAATCGCCTTCCGCCGCCGTCTGGGCGAAGGCCGAGAAGTCCGGCAGCAGCTTGTTCAGCCACGCCGTCAGGCCCGCGAACAGCTTGCTTTCCATCAGGAACCCGTTCCGGATTTCCGCCCGCCCGCTCCCCGTCACCGTGCGCCCCTGCCCCTCCCCAATCATCCCCGCGACCTGCCCGTTCAGGTACAAATCCCCCTTCAGCTTCTCCACCGGATGCCCGATCGACGCCTCCAGCAGGCGGTCGAGCTGCACCCCCTTCACCGAATCGAGCGCCACCTCGTACCGCCACAGGTCGTCCCGCCCCAGCGAATACAGCCGCATGCTCCCCTCCGCGTGCCCGCCGTACGCCTCCGCCACCATGTTGCTCGCCGCCACGCGCCGGCCGCGCACGGAGAAATCCCACTCCGCCGAGTCCGCCTTCCACCGCCCGTACCCGAAGTCCTGCGCCGCCACGTGCCCCTCCAGGCGGTTCAGCGCAAAATTGCAGTAGTCCAGCAGCCCCGACACCCGCACCCGCGCCGGCCCTTCCAGGCGGAACGGCACGAAGAAGTTCGACACCGCCGGCGCGATCATCCGCGTCGCCGCCCGCGCGTCGATTGTGCTCTCCACGTCCATCCGCAGCGTCTGGTTGCTGAACGCCATGTGCACGTCCCCCCTCGCCCAGCCTTCCGGACGCTGCAACACCATCCCCGTCAGGTGCATCACCTCGTTCGTGATGTCCACGCGCGTCCTGAACGACTGAACCGGCTCCCCGCGCACCGCGAAATTCGTCGCCACCCCATCCCCGTAGCAGTACACCGCCGGGTCCCCCACCGTGCCACCCGTCACCCCGCCCTCGATGGCCACCGGTTCCCCGATTTGGAACCAGTCGATGATTTCCTGGTAGTCCAACGGAAGCGCCGCCTTCGCGTGATGGGGGTTCACCGCCCCGGACCACCGGATTTCGAAACGCTTGTCCCGCTCCCGGAAAAAGCCGTTCGACACCGCCACCCGGGTCGCCCACTCCCCGTCCCCGCCCAACTGGACCTTTCCCGCGGGCAGCGTCCACACCCCGCCTTTCCGTTCCACCTCCAGCTCGGCCTTCTCCACGTCGATCCCCCTCACCGACGCCTTCGCGAGCCACAGCTTCGCCCTGAACTCCTCCAGCGCCTTCTCCGCCGCAATCGGCCCCGTCTCCAGCTCCAGCCTCACCGGGAACCGCGCATCCCCCGCGTTCTCCGCCACCACCTCCCGCACATTGTCCGGACACAGCTCCAGCAATTCCGCCGGCGGGATCGTCTCCACCACCGACGCCCGCACCGTCCCGTCCTTCGTGTCGAACCACCCCGACGCGCCCGCGAGGCCGCCCCCCATCCGGAATTGCACCGTCGGGAACCGCAGCACCCCGTCCTCCCATTCCAGCGCCAGGTCGCATCCGTCGAATTTCCGCCCCTCCGAGACGCCCCCCTTCGGGTTCCTGAGCCTCAGGCTCGCCCGGTTCGATTCCGGATGCGCCAGGTAGACCACGAACGAGAACTCCGCCTCCGGCGGCTCCGCGAACTCCACCGCGTTCAACTCCTCCACCGCGAGCCGCACGCCGTCCGGCAACTCATCCAGCGCCTCCAGCGCCTGCGTCAGCGGGTTCGTCTTCCGCTCTTCCCCGGACGCCTCCCGGTTCTCCGGCGCGAAATACAGCGCGCCGCGCCCCTTGAAGCGGATTCCCAGGCACTCCGCCGCGAACTCCCGCAGCAACAGCGCGTGCGCGTTCGCCGTGAACCGCAGGTGGATGCCCCGGATCTGCACCTCCCCGTCCCCGGCCCGCACCCCGTCCCCCACCGACCCGGCCCCCGGATTCGCCCTCAGCGTCCCGTCCACCACCGCCAGCACGGGCGAGAACCGCTTCCTCCGCCACAGCGCCGCGGGGTCCGCCGCCACCGCCAACTCCTTCGCCTCCAGAAACGGCACCGCGGAATCGTCCCGTTCGTACATCCGCACGCCCTCCGCCACCAGGCCGCGGTCGATTTCCAGCTTGAACCTTTTGACCTGCAGGTAATACCCCTCCCGGGCCAGCCGGTCCAGGAACACCTCCGTGAAGACCGCCGGCACCCCCACGTGGTGGAGGTACGCGAACAGCGCCGCCAGCGCCAGCAGCGCCGCCAGCGCCAGCCGCACCGTCCAGCGCCCGGCCCACAGCGCCGCGCGCACCGCAATCCGCGCCGCGCCGCGCCTCCGCCGTTTCGCCTGACCTTCCTTCGCCATTCCCCCATCCTACCCCACCCTCCCCCCGCACAAAAAGCAAAAACCAACCTATCCAGTGAGATTACAGAAACACATTGACAATTCATATCAATCATGCAAAATCCAAATCATGAAAACCCAAGTTCCCCGCCTCATCCGCCACACCGAATCCACCCTCTCGGCCCTCCACGGGATCCTCGGCACCACCGCCGCGCTCCGCGACAACGACTGGGTGATACTCGCCGCCATCACCCCACCCATCCTAGCCGCCTTCGCCGTCACCGAGATCGGCGCCTGGTGCATCGGCGAAATCGGCCGCCAGGTCCGCATCCACGAAAAACGCCCCGCCTCGCCATCCCTCCGCGGAACGCCCACCCCCCAGGAACTCTCCGCCGACTGGGCCGACGAACCCCGATCCCTCGCCACCTGCCTGCGCCTCGGCTCCCGCCTGGCGGACCTCGACCCCACGCTCGACCACACCATCCTCCGCACCACCCTCCCCAACGGCAAAACCGTGTTCTGCACACGCAAGGGCGGCATGAAAGGCTGGCTTGCGGACCACCGTGTCCGCATCGGCTACTCCACCGCCATGCGCTACAAGAAGCTCGTCCAGCGCCTCCGCCGGGTGCTCCGCCTGGATGACCGCATTCCTTTCGAGTGGCTCGTCGAAGGCCTTCCCGCGCACCAAACCCTTCCCGCCGACCTCGAGGCCCCCTTTGCCGCCGCCGCCCGCCGCCTCGCCAAACTCCTCCGCGAGAACCCCACCCTCAAAGCCCTCTCCCTGCTTGCCGAAAAACAGCTCGGCATCGTACGCCTCGTGACCGTGCGGAAGGCCCCGCGGCACCGCCATGCGGGAGGCAACAAAATGCGGAAATCGAAAGAATTTTCCGTAATCTCGCGAGGACGGGCGGCCACGGCGACGCCGGGGCGCACCGAGGCGACGAAAGCCGCCATGAGACGGCTCCTCGAAGCGGGGAATCTGTCCGGCGGAGCCCTCCATCTCCAAAACCGCATCCGGCACTGGCTTGCGGGACTGGCGGCCGGAACCATGGGCTGATTGTCCCTCCGGTCCATTTTCCCGGTCTGCATCCCGCACGGGGCGCGCCACCTCCCCACCGTTTCCTCCCCCGCCCGCGCTTTCACCCCCATTCCCCGCCGCGGCCTTTCCCCGCCGTCGCAAAAAGGCGTGCAATCCCGCCGCGCATGTTCTAGCATGCGACAAACCAACTTGGAGAGGTTATGAGCCTGGACAAAAACGCCAACGAAATCATCGAACGCCCCCTGCGCGGACGCTGGGGCATCCCGGCCCTCGTGGCACTGGCCTCGCTGGGGCTGTACCTTGCGACGCTGAGCCGCGGGGTGTTCCCCGGCGCCCCGGCGAAGCACCTGGTGTGGCACCTGCACCTGGACGCGTTCCCCACGCTGCTCGACCCCGTTTGGGGCTGGCTGCTGCGCGCGTGCGACCGCATGGGCGACGTGGCCCTCTGGTCGGGCGTCCTGAGCGCCGTCTGCGGGGCCCTCTGCGTGTTCCTGCTCGCGGCGCTGATGACCCGCGTCCGCTACACGATCCATGAAAAGGAGGACCCCGCCGAAGTCGCCCGCGAGGGGCAGGCGCGCTGCCTGGCCGGCGCCGTGTCCGGCATGGCGCTTGCGGTGAGCATCCCGTTCTGGATCCACGCCACCCGCTCGATGCCGGGGACCTTCCACCTCCTGCTGCTCCTCCTGGCGACCTGGCTGTTCTCCGAGTACCAACGCAACGGCAAGACCGAGACCCTCTATCTCTTCGGCTTCCTCTACGGCATCGGCATCCCCGAGTTCGCGACGTTCATCCTCTTCGCGCCGCTGGCGGCGGTCCTGGTCGCCCGCGCGATGCTGCAGCGCGCCTCCTTCCGCTGGAGCACGATGGTGGGCACGGCCCTGTGCGCGCTCCCGGGCATGATTCTCCTCTACCTCCTCAACGCCAACTACCTCTGGAACGCCGACCCATCCATCCCCGTGCACCCGCTGTACACCTCGCTCCCGGCGGTTCTCTGGCGCGTGCTGGTCGAGCAGTGGCGCCTGATCGCGGGTGCCCCGATGGTCATCCTCCTCTTCGCGATGACGGCCCTCCCGTGGATGATCCTGTTCCTGATCCGCAGCAAGAAGGCCGCCTGGCGCTACAACGCCTGGCAGACCCTCCTCCGCCTGGCAGTCCTCGCCGCCGCCCTGGCCGCGGTGTTCAACACCCCCTTCTCCCCGTGGCACTTCTTCGGCATGGCCTTCCCGCTGGTGACCCCCTACCTCGTCCTGGCCGTCTGCGCCGGCGCGGTCGCGGGCGAATTCTGGGTGATGGGGCAGCCGCGCGAGCACAGGGCGGTGGGCATCGGCCAGCCCCTGCGGAGCGTCTGCGGCTTCCTGGCGCTCGCGTTGCCGGCGGCCCTGGCGGGCGCGGGCTTCCTGAACCTGCCCGTGGCGAGCGGCCGTGCCGCCGTGCCGGTGCAGCGGGTGGTCGAACGCGCGGTGCAAACCCTGGACGGCCGCGACCTCATGCTCTCCGCGGGGGTTCTGGACGACTGCCTGCGCGTGGAGGCCCACGCCCGCCGCATCCCGCTGCGCGTGGTTTCGCTGCCCGTGGCCGACTCCGAAGCCTACCGCGACTTCCTGTCCGGGCAGGTGTTCACGGAACCCCGGCAGCGCGCCCTCCTGCAAGTCGGCTTCAGCGCCTTCATCCAGGACTACCTGGCGAACGACGCCCACCTCGTCCGCACCACGTCCCTCGACGCCTCCGACCTCCTCCGCGAGTTCGGCTACCTCGTCCCCGACGGCCTCGCCTACGGCGCCGTCCCCACCCCCGACCGGGCCGACTGGGACCTGGTCCTCAACGAGCGCCTCCCGGCCTTCCGCGCCGAGATGGAAGCGCTCCAGGCGGCCGGCACCGACGCGCGGAACCCGGTCCGCGGCTACGAGCAGTACATCCTGCGCATCGCGTCCAAGACCTTCAACAACGTCGGGTTCGCCCGCGTGGAGGCCGGCGACAAGGACGGCGCAGTCCCCTTCTTCGAGACGGCCCGCGCCCTCTACCCCGACAACATCTCCGCCCTCCTCAACCTCCTCACCCTCGCGCGCGACGCCAACTCCCCCACCCTCGAAGCGCTGGAAGCCGACTGGAACGCCCTCCGCGAGCGCGGCCTGAACAACCGCGTCATGTGGAGCCTCGGCTCCCTCTACGGCTACGTCCACAACGCCGGCTACCTCGTCCGCAACGGCATGATGTGGGCCGTCTCCGGCCGCCCCAAGATGGCCGAGGCCGAGCTCCGCCGCGCCGCCGGCGGGCAGGCCGTCGACCCGGCCGCCAAGGCCTTCCTGGCGCGCGCGTTCCTGGCCGCGGGCGACCGCGAAACCTCGGCCCGCTACTTCGGCGAAGCCCTCGAGGACAAGCCCGGCGACGCCACCGCCCGCCTCAAGCTCGCGGAGATCGCCATGTCCGAGGGCGACCTCGATGCCGCCCGGGAGCACCTGGACGTCCTCCGCAAGGCCGGCGTCCCCGAAGAGGCCCTCGCCTTCGACAGCATCGTCCTCGACTACCTCTCCGGCGACGCCGACGGCGCCGTCATGGCCCTCAGGGAACGCACCGCCTCGCACAAGCAGGACGTCCGCGCCTGGGCCTTCCTGGCCTACCTCACCGGCGACGGCTCCGACCCCGACACCTACGAGCGCGCCCTCAAGGCCGTCAAGAGCCTCCGCGGCGCCTCCACCGAGACCCGCCTCATGCTGGCCGAACTCTACGCCAAGCGCCACGAATGGGCCGACGCCCGCACCGAACTCGACCAGGTCCTCCGCCTGAACCCCCGTCTCGTCAAGGCCTGGGAGATGCTCGTGTCCGTCGACTTCGGCGAACGCAAGCGCGACCTGGCCGAGGACCACGTCCGGGCCCTCCTCACCCTCGATCCGGGCAACTACGAAGGCAACCTCATGCTCGGCTCCTTCCAGTACGAGCGCGGGCAGTACTCCCTGGCCGCCGCCTCCTACCGCACCGCCCTCGAAGCCAAGCGCACCCCCCTCGCCCTCAACGACCTCGCCTACATCCTCATCGGCGAAGAGAACTTCGCCGAGGCCGAAAGCCTCATCGACGAAGCGTGCGCCATGGACCCCAACAACCCGCTGCTCCTCTCCACCCGCGGCGAACTCTACCTCCGCACCGGCCGCCTCGACGAAGCCGAGTCCGACATCCAGCAAGTCCTCTCCGTCCTGCCCGACAACCTCCAGATGAAGCTCCTCAGCGCCGAACTCTACCGCGCCCGCAACCAGACCGGCGCCGCCCGCGAACTCCTCGAGGAACTCCGCGGCCGCATCCACGAATTCGCCCCGGCCGAGCAGGCGCGCCTCCAGGATCTCCTCCGCGCCGCCGAATGACCCCCCTCCGGGACGAGCCGGAGCGCGGGAGCCCCGCCCGCGCGACTTCCCCTTCCCCGCCCGGGAACGCGGCTTCCGGCCGCGTCCCCCCGCCGGCGCCCGCGCCCTCCGCCCTCCTCCTCCGCCTTCCCCGCCTCCTCCCGCCCTTTTTCTTTCTCCTCTCCCTGCTGCTCTTCGGCACGCTGCTCGGCGCGGCCCCCTGCCCCGGGCAGCCCGCGCACGCACTGGTCGAGGCCCTGCGCCTGGACGGCCCCTGCGTATCCTCCGCCCCCGTCTGGGAAGCCCTCGTGCGCCTGGCCGCCCGCACCGGACTCCCCGTCCCGGCGGCGATGAACGCGTTCGCCGCCCTCTGCGGCGCCCTCGCCATCGCGATCCTCGTCTCCTTCATGCTGCGCATCCCCTACCACACCGTCACCGGGGCCATCCCCGCCGACCTGGTCCGGGAGCGGCAGGCCCGCCTCGTCGCCGCGGCCACCACGGGCCTCTTCCTCTTGGCGAGCGCCCCCTGGGCGCTCGCCTCCACGCGGTCCCTCCCGCACACCTTCCACATCCTCCTCTGCGGCATTCCCCTGTGGCTGCTCGCCCGCGCGGCCCAGACCGCCCGCGACCGCTGGCTCTTCGCCCTGGGCCTCTGCCTCTCCGCCGGCTCCCTCGAGTACCCCGTGCTCTGGCCCCTCTTCCCGGCCATCCTCGTTGCGGTGGGCGTGATCCTCTTCCAGCAAGGCCGCGCCGGCCGTGCCCGCCCCTGGCTCCTCTGGTTCTCCGGCCTCCTCCTCGGCGCCGGCGCCTACGTCCTGATCGCCCTCCACCTCATCCGTTCCGGCCTTGCCCCCTCCGCGCCCGACGGCACGCCCGCCACCCTGGCCACGACCCTCCTCGGCGTCCTGGCGAACCGCGCGGCCGTGTTCCTCCCCTACCGCCATCCCGGCCTCCTCTCCGCCTTCGCCGCGGCCTGGCTCCCGCTGGTGATCGTCTTCTTCGGCTCCCGCCGCTCCCCGTGGTACTATGGCAAGGACCAGATGTTCCTCCGCTCCGTACTGGCCGTTCTCGCCGTCGGATGGCTGCTCGCCGAACTCTGGCTTGCCAGGGCCATCACCCGGACCTTCTTCTTCGCGCTGCTCCCCGACACCGCCCTCGCCCTGGCCACCGGCTCCGTCGCCGGCGAATTCTGGATCCACGGCCAGCCCCAGATGACCGACTCCGAATGGCCGGCCCGCCTCTACCGCCGGTTCCATGCCGCCCTCGCCTTCCTGCTCCCCGCCGTCCTCGCGGCCGTCCACGTCTGGCACCGCCCCGTCGCCGACGCCCGCCCCGCGGCCCTTCTGGACACCATCGCCGGGGCCCTCCTCGAACGGACCGAACCCGGCACCCGCATCGCCGTCTTCGGCAACCAGGCCGTGCCCGGCGACGGCGGCATGACCGACCTCCTCCGCCTCCGCGACGCCGCCTGCGGCAACCCCGTCCTCGTCTTCGACTGGTCCCGCATGCGCGAAGCCTCCTACTTCCTGTGGGTGCGCGCCCGCTGGACCGACCCCGTCCCCGCGGCCGACGCCGCCACCCCCGCCCTGTTCTCCGCCCACATCCTCCGCCAGATGCTGGCCGGCCCGGACTCCCCCGACGCCCCCTCCCACGCCACCGCCTTCCTCCTCCCGCCCCCCGCGGCCCCGGCCGGCCTCCGGCTCGTCCCCGACGGCTGGCTCTACCGCCCCGTGCCCTCCGCCACCCCCTGGTCGCCCGTCGCGCTCCCCCCGCCGCCCCTCGACCTCTGGCGCGCCCTGGCCGGCGCCAACGCCCCGCCCTCCGCGCCCAACCCCCGCAACCCCGTCGCCGCGCACCTGTCCGCCTTCCTCGCGCTCGTCTCCCGCAACGCCGACGCCTACGGCGTCCTCCTCGCCGAATCCGGCGATGCCGACGCCGCCGGTGCCGTCTTCGCCGCGGGCCTCGACCTCTTCCCCGGCAACCTCAGCCTCCTGGTCAACAGCATCCCCCCCGACGCCGACCCCGCGCCCGCCCCCGTCTCCCCGCCGCCCGAGGACGACCACCTCGCCCGCGCCATCTACGACCGCTCCGGCCGCCTCTGGGGCCTCGACACCCTCTACGGCCCCGTCTTCGGCCCCGAACCCCGCGCCGCCCATCCCGACTGGCTCTTCGTCTGCTCCGGCATCCCGCCGGACCGCCTCGCCGCCCTGTCCGTCGAAGGCCACCTGCCCGACGACCCCCTCCCGCCCGACGTCTGGGAACGCATCTACCGTTGCGCGCTCTCCCCCGCCCCCACCTTCCCCGGCGTGTTCGCCCGCCTCCGGCAGGACCCCAGCGACCAGCAGGCGCTCCTCTGGCTCCTGCGCCTCTTCATCCGCCACCACCGGCCCGGCCTCGCCCAGTCCACCCTCGACGCCCTGGTCCGCGGCGGCCTCGACGAAGAACTCCTCCAGCCCGAAATCGCCTGCATCTCCCGCCTTCTCGGCGACATCCCCGGCTCCCTCGCCCACATCGCGCGCCACATGGACCACACCCCCTCCGACACCGCCGGATGGCTCGCCGTCCTCTGCTGGACCGCCCCCCCCGACCCACTTTTCCACCAAGCCGTCCAGACACTGGAAACCCGCGACGGCGCCGACCGCGAGACACGCCTCGCCATCGGCCTGCGCCACTGCGAACTCCACGATTGGCGCGCCGCCCTGGACAGCTACAACCACGCCCTCCAGATCCGTTCCGCCCCGCCCATCCTCGTCCGCCTCATCACCCTCTCCCGCATCCTCCAGGACGGCTCCATCGACACCCTCCGCGCCTCCCTCCGCCGCACCGCCCCCGACCATCCCGTCCTCAAGGCCTCCGTCACCCGCCGCCCCGACACCCCCGAAGCCACCGCCCTGCGCGTCCGCGACCTCCGCGAACTCGCCCGCGCCTCCGCCCAGAACCCGGAACTGCTCAACGCCGCCTGCGAATCCATCCTCTACCTCTCGCACGCCGAAGACCCCGAAATGCGTTCCTGGATGCGCGCCGCCATCGACGCCCAGCCCTGGAACCCCGTCTTCCACTGCACCCTCGCCGAAATGCTCATGACCGCCGGGGAACTGAACGAAGCCGCCCGGGAAGCCCGCCGCGCCGTCGCCTACGCGCCCGACTTCGCCCCCGCGTGGGTCCTCTCCGGCGAACTCTTCCGCCGGACCGGACGCCTCTCCGAGGCCCGCCTCTGCCTCCGCCGCGCCGAAGTCCTCCCCCAGGGCGCCCTCTCCCCCTCCCAGGCCGAACTCCTCTCCTCGCTCCGCTCCGCCCTCGCCGCCCGCCCGGCGCCCGCCCCATGACCGCCCCCGTCCCGCCATCCCCTTCCCCCTCCCCCCGTCCCGGCTTCCTGGCCCGCACCGCGGCCCGCGCCGCCGCCCGCCTCCGCCCCGCCCGCCCGCCGGAGCGCCCCCCCACCCTGGGCAGCGTCGCGCCCGACGGCCGTTTCCAGTTCTTCCAGCCGCGCGAGGTCGACGCTTTCTTCGAGGGCCGCGACGCCCATGCCGCCATCAAGTTCGACGCCTACGCCCACCTCCATCCCCGCCGCTGGGCCATCGACATCCTCCTCTTCTGCATCGCCCTCGCCCTCTACCTCGGCACCATGAGCTGGTCCGCCTTCCCCGGCCAGCCCACCAACGAACTGCTCTCCAAGATGAGCGTCGAGGCCACCCCGTCCCCCACCGACTTCCTCTGGGGCTGGCTCGTGCGCGCCCTCGACCGCGTCCCGATCCTCCCCCTCCCCACCTGGATGGGCCTCTTCTCCGCCTTCTGCGGCGCCCTGACCGTCGCGATGCTCGCCGACCTGATGATGAACGTCGGCTACCTGGTCCGCAACGAACCCGCCCCCTGGTCCTTCGAGTTCGAGGCCTACGGCCGCCGCCTGTCCGCCTTCTGCGCCGGACTCTTCCTCGCCCTCTGCCCGCCTTTCTGGATTGCCTCCACCCGCTCGCTCCCGCACACCTTCCACATGGCGATGCTGATGGCCTGCGCCTGCCTCTTCTCCCGCTACCAGCACTGGGGCCGCAAGCGCGACCTCTTCGCCCTCGCCCTCCTCTACGGCGTCGGCGTCGCCGAAGCGTCGCTGTTCCTCCTGTTCCTGCCCCTCTTCGCCGTGCTGATGCTCCGCGAGCTCCTCCGCTGGAACAAGCTCTCCTCCCCCGGGCACCACCTCCTGCTCTGGGGCACCCTCGCCGCCGCCGCCGTCTCCCTCCACCTCGCCGACGCCCGCGTGCTGTTCCGGCGCGGCCTCTTCATGGAAATCTACTCCGGCCCCTTCGACGCCCTGCTCGGCATTCTCCGCGCCCAGCTTTCCGTCGTCCCCGCCGTCAACGGCCACCCCGGGTTCATGCTCCTGGCGGCCTTCACCGCCACCCCGTGGATCATCGCCTTCCTGTTGACGCACCGCTCCCCCTGGTTCTACGAGCGCTGGGAAGTCTGCGTCCGCTTCACCTGCTTCGCCGGCCTTCTCGGCCTCCTCTACGACCTGCCCTACTCCCCCTGGCGCCTCATGGGCATGGCCCCCTTCGTCGTCGCCCCCTACCTCGTCGTCGCCGCCTCCTTCGGCTACCTGTGCGGCGAGTTCCTCATCCTCGGCGAACGCAACAAGCTCTGCGAAACCCGCCCCGTCCAGCGGGTCCTCAGGCGCATCTCCTTCGTCTTCGCCCTTTGCCTCCCCCTGGCCGTCGCCGGCGCCGCCGTCCCCAACCACCGCACCGCCGACGGCCGCTACGCCGCCCTCGTCGGGGAAGCCGCCCGCGACATCCTCTCCCGCCGCGGCGAGGGCCGCGACATCTTCTTCTCCTCCGGCCTCCTCGACAACACCCTCCGCCTCCTCACCTGGCAGCGCCGCGACCCCACCTGCTTCATCAACGCCCGCCAGCTCAACTCCCGCGCCTACCTCAAGACCCTCACCCGCTTCATCGTCGACCCCGTCCTCTCCCCCATGCTCGCCAAGGGCGACATCGTCAAGTTCCTCGACGAACTCCTCCTCAACCGCAAGGAATACTCCCGCATCGGCCTCATCGACTTCACCAACCCCGTCTTCCTCGAATACGGCGACTTCGTCCCCGACGGCTACTTCTACACCGTCGAACCCGACCTCGCCGCCATCGACTGGGACGCCCGCATCGAGCACCAGCGCCCCTTCTGGGACCTCCTCCGGCAGATTCGGGACGCCCCCATCCCCGCAACCAACCCCATGCACGGCTTCCGCAGCGCCCTCCTCCGCGTCGCCGGCAAGGGCATCGACAACTTCGCCATCGAACTCCTCCGCGCCAACCGCCCCGCCGACGCCAACGAAGTCCTCCGCATCGGCCATTCCATCGACCCCGACAACGTCTCCATCCTCCTCAACCTCGCCTCCATGGCCTCCGACTACCCGCTCGGGGACGGCTTCGACCCCGAACTCGAAGTCGACCGCATCGTCCCCCTCATCCACGGACACCGCTGGAACTGCGGCGCCAACTTCGGCTTCGTCTGGGACGCCCGCTCCTGGGTCCGCAACGGGCGCGTCTGGGCCATCTCCGCCGAAGTCCCCCGCACCCTCGCCGAGCGCCGCGGCGCCGCAAACGACTTCGAGGGGGACTCCCTCCACGCCAAGTGGTGCGACATCGCTTTCGCCCTCTACGGCGTCCCCCTCCCCGACGAAACCGCCTGCCGCAACGCCCTCGTCCGCGACGACCACGACCAGCGCGCCCTCCTCGACCTCGCCTTCCTCGCCATGCGCGCCCAGGACCTCGAAATGGCCCGCGCCTACATCGTCGAGGCCGGCACCGTCGGCCACGCCGAAAACGACCTCTCCTTCCACCGCGCCGTCCTCCGCTACCTCCTCGGCGAAAAGGCCGAAGCCTTCGAAGCCATCCGCTTCCAGACCTCCTACGACACCCTCTCCGAGCGCCTCTGGCTCACCGACATGCTCATGGCCGAGGCCGCCTCCGACGAAAAGGAAACCCACCGCGCCCGCTCCACCCTCGCCATGTTCCGCCCCGGCACCCTCGGCGCCCACCTCTCCCTCGCCCGCCACTTCATGGACCTCAAGCTCTGGTCCCTCGCCCAGCGCGAACTCGACCGCGCCGCCGGCATCGCCCCCTCCTCCGTCATCCTCTGGGAGATGATGGGCGAAGTCGCCTCCCAGACCGGCAACGCCGCCCTCATGCAGGTCTCCCTCCGCGCCCTCCAGGCCCGCAACCCCCAGCACTACCTCAAATACCAGAACGAAGGCCTCATGGCCTACCGGCAGGGCGACCTCGAACGCGCCGAACGGGCCTTCCGCAACGGCATCGTCCACCAAAGGAACCCCTTCCTCCTCAACAACCTCGCCCACGTCATCGCCGAGCGCGGCGGCGACTGCCGCGACGCCCTTTCCCTCGTCGAGGAAGCCATCCGCCGCGACCCCACCGAAATCTCCTTCCTCGCCACCCGCGCCACCGTCAACCTCCGCCTCGGCGACCCCGCCGCCACCCTCCGCGACCTCGACACCCTCGAAAACGCCGGCCAGATGACCCCCTCCCGCCTCCTCCTCCGCCTGGAAGCCCTCGTCCAACTCGGCCAATGCGAGGAAGCCCGCCGCCTCGCCCTTTCCCTCTCCCACGCCCCCGCCCTCCCCCCCGCCGCCCTCCCCCGCCTCCCCTCCCTCCTCCTCCCCTGCCCCCCCCAGTAGCCCCCTCCCCCCGGGGTTCGGTGCGCAGCCCCGTCCTTCCCCTCCCCCTCCTCACCGTTTTTTTCCCCCGGCCCCCCCTTCCCCCCCCTTCCTGCCCCCTCGTCGTCTCGTCCCCCCTCGTCGTTTCGTCGCCTCCCCTCCCCCCGCCGAAACGTTTCACCTCCCGCCCCACTTCCGCCTTGCGCCCGCCCCCGCCAACCCCCATGCTAGACCAAACAGCAAAGAGAAAAGCGGAAAAGAAGAAGAAAGAGAAAGGACCTCCAATGAGCCCACGCATGGTCAACGTCAAATTCGAACACGGCCCCGAACTGCAGGTCGAATCCGGTGCCTCGGTCCGCCAGATCATGGCCAACAACGCCGACGCCTTCAAGGACCTCGGCTTCACGGCGCTCGGCGCCCTGGTGAACAACGAATTCGTCTCCGTCGAGTACCGCCTTGAGACCGACAGCGCCGTCCGCCTCCTCGGCTACCGCGACTCCTACGGCCAGCGCATCTACCGCCACACCATCGCCTTCCTGCTCTCCAAGGTCGCGCACGAGACCTTCCCCGGATGCGACTTCGCCGTCGAGCACTCCCTTTCCAAGGGCCTCTACTGCTCCTTCCGGCTCGGCGACACCGACGCCATCTCCCCCGAGCAGCTCGCCGCCCTCGACGCCGGACTGCGCAAGCTCCTTGCCGGGCGCGCCCCCATCGACCGCGTCAAGGTGACCTTCGACGAAGCCATCGCCTACTTCACCCGCACCGACGCCAAGGACAAACTCAACCTCCTGCGCTTCAAGAACCCCTCCAAGGTCACCGTCTACGAATGCGGCGGCTACATGGACCTCGCCAACCACCCCCTCGCCTGCAACGCCGGCGACCTGGGCGACTTCCGCCTGATCCCCTACGAAGTCGGCTTCGTCATCCTCGGCCCCGACCGCGCCGACCCGACGACCTTCCCGACCTTCGACCCCGCCCACTACATCTACGACGTCTTCAAGGGCCACAAGGAATGGGGCCGCATCGTCCGCGTCCGGACCGTCGGCGACCTCAACGAGCGCATCGCCAAGAAGAAGATCAACGACTTCATCGACGTCAACGAAGCCTACCAGGAAAAGCGCATCGCCCTCCTCGCCGAGCAGATCGCCCAGCGCAAGGGCACCGTCAAGTGGATCCTGATCGCGGGCCCCTCCTCCTCCGGCAAGACCACCTTCTCCAAGCGCCTCTCCCTGCAGCTGAAGGCGTCCGGCCTCAACGCCAAGCCCATTTCCCTGGACAACTACTTCGTCGAGCGCGGCAAGACCCCCGTCGACGAGAACGGCGAAATCGACTACGAGCACCTCGAAGCCCTCGACCTGCCGCTGCTCGACGAACAGCTCGCGGCGCTGGACGCCGGCGAACGCGTCGAACTCCCCTACTACAACTTCCACACCGGCATGCGCGAATTCCGCGGCGAATACATGCACATCGGGCCCGACGACGTCCTCGTCCTCGAAGGCATCCACGGCCTGAACCCGCGTCTCACCCAGCAAGTCCCGGCCGACCACAAGTTCAAGATCTACATCTCCGCCCTGACCCAGCTGAACATCGACTCCAACACCCGCATCTCCACCACCGACAACCGGCTCATCCGCCGCATCGTCCGCGACAACAACTTCCGCAACCACCCCGCCATCAAGACCCTGGAGATGTGGCAGAAAGTCCGCCGCGGCGAAAAGCGCTGGATCTTCCCGTTCCAGAAGGAAGCCGACGTCGCCTTCAACTCGGCCCTCGACTACGAACTCGCGGTCCTGCGTCCCTTCGCCGAACCCCTCCTCGCGGAAATCAAACCCTCGATGCCCGAGTACGCCGAAGCCGTCCGCCTCCAGCAGTTCCTCTCGAACTTCCTGGTGATCCCGCCCGACCGCGTCCCGCCCACCAGCGTCATCCGCGAATTCATCGGCCAGAGCTTCTTCCAGTACTGAGCCCCCTCTCAGGTTCCCCCGCGCCCGCCGCCCCACCCGCGGCGGGCGCTTTCCTTTCGCTTCTTCGGGGATTTTTGTGGATCGCGGCGATGGGGCTGGGACTATGGGACCGTATGCAGGGCATGGGGTATGCGCAAGCATTCGCCCCCCTCTCGGAGAGGGGTGGATCCTGGCACCCTCCTTGATCCTTGCATTCACGGAATTCGGGAGACGGTTTCACTATAGTCCCCGAAGGACCTTTCTTTCCCCCTTCCTCCATATTGTGAGATGACAGAAAATATTGGAATTCCAACCATTTTCACAACATCTTCCCCCCCATCATTTTCCTCCCCTCCGTCCTCCGTGTTTCGCGCCGCTGGCCCGTTTTCGCAAGGCGAATCCGTATCCGATCGGCATTCCGGGCAGCCCCCCCGCCGTTTGCGGTTGCGGCACGCCCGCGGTTCGCTACTATGTCGCCATGAAACGCAACAAACCAACTCCCTCCGCCCCCGCCGTCCCGCCGCCGCGACCGCCCCTCCCCGTCCCCACGGCCGACTGGCGCTGCGCCGGCGAACTCGTCTCCTTCGCCACCGCCCCCGACCGGCGGGGACGCATCCGCCGCCTCGACGGCTTCTACCGCGATGCCGGCCGGGGCACCCCCATCCTCCTCTTCGTCCACGGCATGGGCAGCGACTTCTACCGCTCCGCCCTCAAGAAAGCCTTCCTGGAGGCCGCGCCCGCCCTCGGCTTCTCGGTCCTCTCCTTCAACAACACCGGTGCCGGAAGCGGCACCGAGAACGAGGACTTCCGCCGCACGCTCCCCGACCTCGACGCCGCGCTCGCCTTCGCCCGCCGCCGCGGCCACCGCACCGCCGTATGGGTCGGCCACAGCACCGGCTGCCAGAAAATCACGTTCTGGCAGGAGCGCCGCGCCCCTTCCGGCCGTACCGCCCTGGCCCTGCTCGCGCCGGCCGACGACCATGCCATCGTCCGCGCCCAGCTCGGCCGCCGCTTCGACGCCCGCGTGGACTGGGCGCGCCGCCAGGTCGCCGCGGGCCGCCCCGAAGCCCCGGTCCCCGGCCTCTACGAGCGCTTCGGCGCGCGCCGCTTCCTGAGCGTGGCGGACCCGCGCCAGGTCGAGGCCGGCCTCTTCCGCTACGACGGCCCCCTCACCCGCTTCCGCCGCATCGCCTGCCCCGTCCTCGCCGTGTTCGGCGCAGAGGAGGAGTTCGCGCCCGTCCCGCCCGCCGAAATGCTCGCCATCCTGGCCCGCCGCACCCGGTCGTCCCATTTCGATTCATGGCTCATCCCCGAAGCCGGACACGGCTTCCACGGCTGCGAACCCGCCCTCGCCCTGGCCGTCGCCGACTGGCTCGCCCGCGCCATCGCCCCCGCCCGCAAGCGAAAGGCCCCTTCCGGAGGCACCCCGTGAGGATTGTCGCCGGCATCCTCGGCGGCCGCACCTTCCGCGCGCCGCCCGGCGACGACACCCGCCCCACGCAGGAAAAAGTCCGCGCCGCCGTCTTCTCCTCCCTCGCCGCGTACGTCCCCGGGCGCCGCGTGCTGGACCTCTTTGCCGGCAGCGGCGCCATGGGCCTCGAAGCCTGGAGCCGCGGCGCCGCCCACGTCGAGTGGGTCGAGAGCGCCCCGCCCCCCCTGCGCACGCTCAAGCGCAACCTGGCCGACCTCGGCGCACCGCCCGCCTTCCGCGTGCATGCCGTCGACGCCTTCCGCTTCCTCGAAGGCCGCCCCCCCGCCATCCCCTTCCACCTCGTGTTCGCGGATCCCCCTTACCGCGAAGCCCTCGACGGCAACTACGCCGTCCGCCTCGCCGGCCTCCTCGACCGCAACCGCTGGCTCGAACCCGGCGGCGTCTTCGTCTTCGAGACCGAAGGCCACGCCACGCCCCCCACCCTCCCCGCCTGGACCCTCCTCCGCGACCGCCACTACGGCAAAACCCGCCTCTGGATGTGGCAATTCCCCCCCGCCGCCTCCCCGGAATAGCACAGGTTCTGCACGGCCCGGTCCCCCGGGCCGTTTTCCGTTTTTCCCCTTCCCCCCCCCGGCGTCACTCCGCCGGCCGCCCCACCGTCTGCGCGAACAGCGGCGTGGAGGTGGGCGGCAGGCCCAGCGCCGCCGAAATCGCCGGCGCGTCGATCATGCCGAGGAACACCGTGTGGAGCCCGTGCGCCGCGCAGTGAAGGTACACGTTCTGCCCGACGAACCCGCAATCCACCGCGGCGTACCGCAGCGCGTCCATCGGTCGGTCCTGCATCCCCTGCCGCGCGAAATCGATCACGTACACCAGCGCCACCGGCGCCTTCACCGCGAAGTTCTCCGCCCCGGCGTTCATCCGCCCCGTGAAGCCGCGCAGGTCGGCGTCCGCGGCGCGCCGCAGCGTGTTGGCCGCCGCGTCGAAGAGGTACGCCCCGTCCGCCGTGCAGACGTACAAGTCGATTTCCTGCCGGTTGACCGCCGTCGGCGCCGTGCGCTTCTTCTCCGCGGGCCGGTTGTAGCCGTTGGCCGCCCAGAGCAGGTCGGCGAGCTCCTGCGGAGACAGCGCCGCGGACGAAAACTCCCGGTGCGTCGCCCGCGCCGACAGCGCATCGCCCAGCGGCATCCCCCCGGACGTCGCGGGCGCCGGCAGCGCGATGTCCCCGCTCCCCGCCCCGTCAACCTCCACCCCTTCCGCCCACGCGGGCACCCCCGCCGCAACCGCAATCATGATGGCCACTGCAATCCGCTTCATCTTTTCCGTTCTCCTATGTGTTTTGCTTTTTAAATTCCACTCCATTTCACTTCCTGAGCGCCCGCACGACCCTCCCGACGTACATCGAGTGGATGCCCGCCGGGAAATCCGCGTAGAACGCCGCGGGCACCTCGCGGAACCCGGCCGGCTCGAACGGCGCCGCGTACATCGTCTCGCACTCCAGCACCACCTGCGCCTCCTCGTAGTACGGCGTCCCGTCGGGCGTGAACGCGGTATGCAGCCCCAGCGCGGCCGCCTTGTCGCCGTCGCGCCCCGAGTGGCTCCCCATGTACGCGAGGATGCGCGCCTGCGCGGCCTTGTCGAACCCCATCACCGTGAACCGCCGCGCCGCGTCCATGAATTCCCGCGTGTACCGCGACTCCGCGACGTACACCGTCACCGCGTCGTTCCTCCCCCACAGCGTCCCGAGCCCGCCCCAGCCGATCGTCATGGCATTCGACTTTTCCCGGTCGCCCGCGCAGAGCAGCGCGCCGCCGCCCGTGAACCACGTGAACGGATTCACCTCGAACTCCCCGCGCACGTCGAACTCCCGGAACCCGCCCTCCGCCTTCTCCTCCGACGCCGCCCCATCTCCCGCATTCCCCGGCGCCGCCGCCCGTATCGCCGCCAGCGCCGCCTCCACGGCGCCCCCTCCGCCGCCACCCGGCGGCGGCGGCAACGTCGCCGTGCCGTGGAACGGCACATCCGTCTCCGGCCCGTCCGCATCCACGCGCGGCGGAAGGTCCGCGGCCGCGGACCCCGTCTCCTCCACGACCGCGACCGCCACCGGTTCCGGCCGCTCCGCGGTGCGCAGCCACAGCGTCGCGCACACGCACAGCAGCGCGGCCGCCAGCAGAATGTTCAGGAAATTCGCGGATTTCATCGTCAGGTCCTTTCATTTCCGTACCGTTTCACTCCCGGGATTCGGCGAGTTTCAGCAACGTCCCCGTGGGGCACGCGAACCGGCAGTACGCCCGCGGCACGAACGCCGACACCACGACCGCCCCCACCGCCAGCGCCGCCACCAGCGGCGGCACCGCGCGCCACGCGAACGCCCCGAACAGCTCCCATCCCGTCCACGGCGCCGCCAGTCCGCACCACAGCGACAGCATGATGCCCGCCCACAGCCCCCGCCTCGCCCACGACAGCGCCCGCGCCACCCCCGGCGGCACCGCCAACCGCTTCACCGGCAGCCGCGCCGCCAGCTCCTGGCACGCCCCGAAGGGGCACACGTGCAGGCAGTAGTGCGACGACTTCCCGGCCAGCGGATACAAAAACCCCATCGCCAGCAGCAGCAGCGCCGCCGCCGCGTCCGCCGGCGTCCCCGGCAGCCCCGACGCCGCCCAACCCAGCAGCCGGTCCAGCGACAAAAACAACCCGTTCCACACCCCCAGCACCGCCACGTCCAGCACCAGCAGCGCCGTCCGCCACCCCTTCCCCCTCGTACGCGGGAACAGCGGCAGCACCGCCGCCGCCACCAGCACCGCCAGCGCCGCCACCGTCGCCGCCGACGGCGCCCAATCGGCTCTCCCTCCCTTCTTCCCTTCCGCCGCCCCTTCCCCCAGCGCCCCCAGCGCCGCCTTCACGTTCGCGATGGCGGCCCGCGACGAATACGTCGCGCTCGCGACCGCGTCCACCTCCACCGCCGCCGCCTCTTCCAGCGTCATCTCGTCCCACGAATGCCACAGCCCCGCCTCGTCGAGCAGCCCGAAGAACAGCGCCGTCTCCTGGTTCGGCAGCACCGGCGCCACCGATTCCACCCGCCCGTCCCGCACCGTCACCACCACCGGCACCGCCCCCCCGTACCCCGTCACCCCGACCTCCAGCCCAGACGAATCCGCCACCCGCACCCCGTCCGCCACCACCCGCACCGCACCTCCTTCCCGCGACGCTTGTTCCCCCGCCCCCCGCCGCCCGATTTCCATCCCTCCAATCTTCCCCGTGCGCGCCACCCCCGCCGCCGCCAGCATCAGCAGGCAGGCCGCCAATCTCAGGCCATGCGCGACGATATCCCTTCCTGGTCTCATACCTTCTCCACGATACCAAAGCCCCCGTCTCCGCGTAAGCGCAAAACGCGCCCCCCTCCTCCCCTCACTTCCCGCCGTCCGCCCCGCCGAACAGCGGCAAGTCGGGCAGCACGCTCCGCAGGTCGGTGAGATCCGCCCGCCGCGCGATGTCCCGCCGTTCCGCCTGGCCGGGACGGTGGACCAGGAACGGGACGTGCGTCCGCGGCCCCCTCCGCCCCCACCGGTCGTGCACGTTGTGGTCGCTGGTCACGATGACCCACGCCTCCCGCCCCGCGGGGGTGGACGCGATGGCCTCCAGCCATACGCCCAGCACCCAGTCCGTCCCTTCGGTTTGCGGCGCCAGCCCCTCCCTCCGCCAGTACAGCGAAACCGGCAGCGGATCCCCCCCCGGTCCGACGGCGTACGGATCGTGCGGCATGTCGCAATGGATGAAAAAGAAATCCCCCGGCGACAGAGCTTCCCGCAGCAGCCTCTCCGCGCGCGCCACCAGGCTCGTCCGCTCTTCGTACCCCTGCGCCTCCGTCCGGTCGGCCAGCCCGGACACGCGGAACAGGGCGGCCAGCGGCGTCTTGCTCACATACAGCAGGTGCCGCGCGAGGTGCTCCCTCGCCGCCGTCCAGAACGTCCCCCGCCCGCCAAAAACGTGGCACCCCTGGTTGCCGTACAGCAGCGCCATGCTTTCCGTCGCGCTCCAGGTCCCCGGCAGCAGCTCCTCCCACGGCACGTACATGCCGATCGCCTGGTCCCGCCCCCCCCTCTCCCGCGCCAGGACCGGCAGCGCCCCTCCCGCGCGCTCCCGCGCCGAATGCCTCCCCTCCGCGTCCTCGCAATACCAGTCCCCGATGTCCATCCCGAACCTCCGCGGCGGCTTCTCCAGCCGCTCCTGCACGATGAAGCCCGGCAGGGACGCCCCCGTCGCCGTCCCCGCGCTCTCCGCGGCGTGGTACACGTCCGCGCTACGGCAGAACCGCGCGAAATTCGTGTACGCCTCCCGCACCTCCCCGCCGCCGTCGAACAATTCCTCGTACCCGAGCATGTCGAACATGACCACCACCACGGCCGGCTCGCCGTTCCCCTCCACCCTCGAAAAATCCAGCCCCCGCCCCCGCGCCGCATCCAGCGACGGCAGACGCCACACCGAAAAGGGCACGAACAGCACGATCGGCCACAGCAGGAGGCGGAATGCGCGCCATCCCCTCGCCGCCCCGTTCCGCCACCCCTTGAGGCACAGCGCGCAGAGCGTCCCCGCCGCCCCCGCCGTCCATACCGCCAGCCACCAAGCCTTCCCCTCCAGCCAGCCCCACCCCGTGCGCGCCGCGAGGGTCTCGTGGATGGACGGGAAATTGTTCGCCAGCGCGAGGGCCAGCCATCCCCAGAAGCTCGCGACCAACAGCGGCTTGCTCCGCGGACAAAGCCTCTCCGCCGCGAAGGCCCCCGCCCCCAGGACGCTTCCCCCCGCCAAAGTCACGGCCAGCAGCGCCCAGAAGTCCAGGTGCGTGAAATACATCGCCCACCGGTTTACCGGCCGCAGCGCCATTCCCCAGTACCCGCCCGTCAGGCAGAACGCCAAAATCCACCCCGTCAGCAACCGCCGCGGAAGCGAAGACGCCCCCCGCCATGCCTGCACCCGCCGCCCCCCCGATGCCGGCCGGCCTTCCCCGCCTTTTCCATTGTTTTCGCCCAATTCCATCCTTTTGCTCCATGTTTCCGCCAAAACGGAACCCAACCGCTTATAAACCATCTCCCCTCCCCGGAGAAGCCCTTTCTTCTCCCCGTGCCGGGATTGGGCGCATCTCCAGTTTGTGCCCCCTCCTCCCTTCCACCTCGACTTTTGGTGCCCCTTGATTGGATGGCAAGGCCCCTGGTGGGGCGAGCCGTCCCCGGCGAGCCGGTGTGGAAGGGGACAGGAGGTCTGGAAAACCGGCAAGAACGGCTCGGCGGGGACGCCTCGCCCCACCATGCGCCCCGCGCGGGATTATGCAAGCGTGGATTTGGTCCGCCCCGTGCACAAACCGGAGATGCGCCCGCCGGGATTTGCCTGATGAAAACCTTTCGATTTCTTGCCGGCCAGCCCCATCATGCCAATACAAGAGTTTCACCCGCCCCCCCCACGCGGGAGGGATGCGCTTCCGCGCGTCCGCGCGAAAGGGGCGTTCCAAGCATGTCCCTGAAGCGCCCCGTGGAGTCGGCCCGGACGAATCCCCCCTCCGCATGCAAAACCGCGCCCGGACTGCAACGTCCGGACGCGGGCAAAAAAAGGTCCGCCCCAGGCTTTCGGGGGGGGGGGACACCTGGGGCGGAGAGTACCGACGCGTGGCCTGGGGGGGGGGAAGGCCGCAATCGCGCCGGCTTGTTGCATGGTTAGCAACAAGATGTTCAAAATGGGTTTCGCAAAGAGCAATGCCGTTTCGTGTGAAACAGTGCGCACTATACACCTTCCCTCCTCCCTGTCAAGCGCTTTCCAAAAAAATTTTCGTTTTTCTTCCATCGGAAAAACATGTCACACAACAAACCGCAGATTCATTCAGCATTTTCAAAATTCTTGCCACATCCAAAACCAATCGCCCTCCCTTCCCTCTTCCCTCCGCCCCCCCTATGGGTCCTGCCCCGGCCCGCTCCGCCGGGCCGTCCCCCCGCCCCCTCCCCGCGTTTCCCTCGCCCGTTCCTTTCCCCGGCCCCGCAGAATCTTCTTGAAACTCCCGCCAATCCGCGTACAACCCTCCGAAAAACTTTCCAACCCAAGGAACAACCAAAGGAACCACCATGCGCAAGAAAATCGTAGCCGGCAACTGGAAGATGAACATGACCACCGAGGA
>JAFYAC010000119.1 GCA_017540905.1 Kiritimatiellia bacterium
CAACAAACACATCGTCGTGTACGCCGGCGACCACGTCCGCAAGGGCCAGCCCCTGACCGAAGGCCCCGTCGTCCCGCAGGAAATCCTCGAAGTCTGCGGCCCGCAGGAACTCCAGGAATACCTCGTCAACGAAGTCCAGGAAGTCTACCGCCTCCAGGGCGTCGAAATCAACGACAAGCACATCGAGATCATCGTCCGCCAGATGCTGAGAAAGGTCCGCATCACCGAACCCGGCGACACCGGCTTCCTCTGGGGCGAACAGGTCGAAAAACAGACCTTCCTCGAAGTCAACCAGCGCATGGCCGAAGAAGGCCGCACCCCTGCCGAGGCCTCCCCGTTGCTCCTGGGCATCACCAAGGCCTCCCTCGAGACCGAGAGCTTCATCTCTGCCGCGTCCTTCCAGGACACCACGCGCGTCCTGACCGACGCCGCGACCCTGGCCCGCGAAGACAAACTCCACGGCTTCAAGGAAAACGTGATCATGGGCCACATGATCCCGGCCGGCACCGGCTTCAGCATGTACCGCAACATCAAACTCGTCCCCCTCGCCGAACCCATCCCCGCCGAAGAACTCCTCCCCGACACCCTCCCCACCGCGGCCCCTGCTCCCGAAGCCGAACCCGCTCCCGTCGCCTGACCCGGCGTTGCGTTGCCCAAGGCCGCCCCTCACCGGGCGGCCTTTTCCGTCCCCACGCCAATTCATATTTTGATTTATATTGATATTTGTGGACAATTGGAGTTTGTGTACAATTCTTCTTTCCCACCCTTTCGTCCCACCCATGCCCGGCAAACTTTTGGATTCCGGTGGTGCACCTCCGAAGAATGTGGTATGGAGTGAATGTCGCAACAAGAGGATGCAACCATGTCCCCCGCAACCCTGGCACAGGAAATCGAACAACTGGACGAAACGCAGAAGAATGCCGTGGCGCTCTTCGTGCGCTTTCTCGCTGCACAGCCGCATGCCACCCCCGATGATGGTGATTCCACCCAACAACCGGAAGCGCCCGCCAGCAGGGTCTCGTTGTTCGGTGCACTCAAGGACAAAATCACGTTCATCTCCCCGGACTTCGACGAACCCTTGGAAGACTTTGCGGAGTACATGTGATGCGTTGCCTTCTCGACACCCATGCAATTCTCTGGACGGCATGGGGGAGCGACCAGGTGCCGGACACCGCCCGCCGGGCGATGCAGGAGTGCGAATGTTTCTATTCCATTGCTTCCCTCTGGGAACTCGCAATCAAGCAGTCTCTCGGGAAAATCGGCTTCGAAGCCCCGATTGCGGAATTGGACACCTGCTGCCGCCGGGCGGGATTCCAGCGCCTCCCCATCACCATTCCCCATCTTGACCGCCTGAAAACCCTTCCCTCCATCCACCGCGACCCCTTCGACCGCCTGCTCGTCGCCCAAGCTCTGGAAGAAGGCCTTGCCATCATCACCCGCGACCGCCTGATTCCCCAATATCCGGTCCAGACTGTTTGGTAGACCTCTTTCGGGGGGGGGACATTCCGTCTCTCCCGCCCCTCCCACGTCCCCGCCTGCAGGGCGCACCGCTCTTCTTTCGCGCTCTTCCTCGCTTTTCCCTCCATCCTTCATTGCTCCATCCGGCCCGCACGTCCGTTTTCCCCTTTGTTTTCAAGGTGATTCACACTCGACCGTGATAAAACACCAATATTTCCTGTGAAATCACGTGATTTCAAAATTTCCCGAAAAAACAGTTGACACCCGATGCGGAGTCCCGTAAGTTGAAAATCAAAGAAAGATTGCACCCCGAAGGGAACTCCAGGATGTCACTCAAATTGAAACCTTTCTTGACCACCGCGCTGCTCGTCGCAGCCGGTGTGGGGGCCGCACGGGGATTCCCCGGGTGGATGGGCGTGTACGGGGATTACGAAACGCACGACGGCGCGAACCCCGGCACCTACACGATCCTGATGAACCAAGACTACTGGGGCCTCCATGCCGAGGTCGGCATCGGCATCGCGGGTTCCTGGACCACCCACGCCATGGACTACATGGGCAACGCCGACGGCAACTCCCTCTGGCAGTTCCGACCCGGCGAAGCGCTGGCGGAGGGGACCTCCGTCCAGTACTACTTCCACGGCTGGGACGACTGGGGCGGCAACATCTACGCCAACAACGGCGGCGCGAACTATTCCTTCATCGCCGGTCCCGCCGCCATCGATTGGATCGGCGCCTCGGAGCAGACCCCGGCGGCCCCGGCGGCGGGCGAAGACGTCCGCGTCTGGACCCAGACCTGGCCGCGCGGCGCGGGGCAGGGCGGCGTTGCCCTCTATTCGGAAAACGGACTCTGGGGCGGCGTCCCGCTCTCCAAGGCGGGGACAACCAACGGCAACGACCTCTGGCGCGGCGACCTCGGCCGCTTCCCGGCGGGCACGGAAGTCGAATGGCTGGCCGGCGTGGAAGACGGCGCCGGGACCACCCACTACGACAACAACCTCGGCAGCAACTACGCCTTCACCGTCGCCGCGGGCGCCCCGCTGGCCTTCTTCGGTGGCGCCTACCACTGGCCCGCAGACGGCGCGCTGACCTCCTCCGACGACCTCTGGCTCAACGTCTTCGCCAGCCCCTCGCAGTCGCTCGTGTCGGCCCACGCGGACTACACCGTCAACGGCTGGCTCTGGGAGCGCGCGCCGCTCGCCTTCTGGCAGATGGACGGCACGAACGAGTGGTGGC
>JAFYAC010000022.1 GCA_017540905.1 Kiritimatiellia bacterium
CCGCCGAAACCGCCGACGCCGCCGACCCCGATCCCGCCGCCATCCCCGCCCGCGGCCGTGCCCTCCTCCTCGCCCACCTTTCCGCCCTGCCGGCCCCCCTCCTCCACCGCTTCCGCCTCCTCTTCCCCCCCGACGCCGAACCCGCGCCCGATCCCGCCCTGCCCGGACCGCCCCCGCCCGAAGCCGTCCTCCTCCTCCTCAAACTCAAATTCCCGGAGGCCCACGCCCTATGCTCATCCTGAAAAACGACCACTACGAAATCCGCTCCGACCGCCGCCTCCTCAAGGCCTCCGACGTCGCCGCCGTGCGCACCGCCGCCCAGACCATCGACGACGCCAACGCCGAAGCCGCCCGCATCCGCGCCTCCGCCAACGACGCCCTCGAAGAAGCCCGCAAACGCGGCTACAACCAAGGCCTTTCCGAAGGCAAACTCGAAATCGCCGCCCAGAAACTCGACCAAGTCGACGCCTCCGTCGCCTTCATGGAATCCGTCGAACGCAAGATGGCCGACGTCGTCCTCAAGGCCCTCAAAACCTTCGTCGTCGAAGTCGGCGACGAAGCCATGGTCATGCAGATCGTCCGCAAGACCATGGCCGCCGTCATCCGCACCCAGCGCACCGTCACCCTCAAGGTCGCGCCCGAGATGAAGGCCGCCGTTTCCGCCCGCGTCGCCGAACTCAAGGCCGCCTACCCCACCATCGAGACCCTCGACGTCGTCGAAGACCCCCGCCTCCACGGCACCGCCTGCGTCCTCGAAACCGAAGCCGGCGCCGCCGACGCCTCCGTCGACACCCAGCTCGCCGCCCTCGAAGCCTCCATCCGCCGCCACCTCGGGAAAGGAGCCGTTTGAGTCGTTGGATCGTTGGATCGTTACATCGTTGGATCGTTAGATCGTTGGATCGTTGGATTGTTACATCGTTGGATCGTTGGAAGAACATGGCAAAGCTTGAGCGATTTGAAGATTTGGAAGTCTGGCAGCAGGCCCGCGCGCTTGCTGGCCGGATTTATGCGCTCGCGCGTGGGGCGGCGTTCCGTCGCGACTACGGCTTCCGCGACCAAATCTGCCGCGCGGCCGTATCCATCGTCTCGAACATCGCCGAAGGCTTTGAGCGCCATTCCTCCAACCAGTTCCTGCATTTTCTGGACATCGCGGCGGGTTCTGCCGGAGAGGTCCGCGCCCAACTCTACCTTGCCCTCGACTTCGGCTACATGGACGTCCCCCAATTCCAAGCGGCCATGACCGACGTCGACCGCGTCGGCCAAATGCTGACCAAACTCAAGCAGTATCTCCGCAACCACCGCCCCCCCTCCACGATCCAACGATCCAACGCCCCAACGATCCAACGCCCCAACCCTCCCTCCCCCCAACGATCCAACGACCCAACGCCCCAACGATCCAACGCCCCAACGCCCCCTCCCCCCAACAATCCAACGATCCAACGATCCAACGATCCAACGAGCGCTCCCCCCAACGACCCAACGATCCAACGATCCAACGATTCAACGATCCAACGACCCAACGATCCAACGATCCAACGACCCAACGATTCCCTCCCATGAGCACCGTTTTCGATTACATCCCGCAAGTGTTGGACCGCGCCGTCGAGGACACGCAGCCCATCGACGTCAAGGGCCGCGTCATCCAGGTCGTCGGCACCATCATCAAGGCCTCCGTCCCGGGCGTCAAGATCGGCGAAGTCTGCATCCTCAGGAACCCCTGGGAAGGGCTCGAAGTCCAATCCGAAGTCGTCGGCTTCACCAAGGAAGCCGTCCTTCTCACCGCCCTCGGCGCCATGATCGGCATCAGCGCCGAGACCGAAGTCATCCCCACCCGCCGCGTCCAGATGGTCCCCGTCGGCCCCAACCTCCTCGGACGCGTCCTCGACGGCCTCGGCCGCCCCATGGACGCCGACAAAAAAGGCCCCCTCCGCCCCGACGGCTACTATCCCGTCTACGCCGATCCCCCTTCCCCCCTCGACCGCCGCATCATCTCCACCCCCATCTCCCTCGGCGTGCGGGCCATCGACGGCATGCTCACCTGCGGCGAAGGCCAGCGCATGGGCATCTTCGCCGCGGCGGGCGGCGGCAAATCCACCCTCCTCGCGCAGATCATCCGCAACACCGAGGCCGAAGTCACCGTCCTGGCCCTCATCGGCGAACGCGGACGCGAAGTCCGCGAATTCATCGAGAAGGACCTCGGGCCCGAAGGCCTCAAGAAGTCCGTCCTCGTCATCTCCACCTCCGACCGCTCCGCCATGGAGCGCCTCAAGGCCGCCTACGTCGCCACCGCCATCGCCGAATCCTTCCGCGACAAAGGCAAGAAAGTCCTCCTCCTCATGGACTCCGTCACCCGCTTCGGCCGCGCCCAGCGCGAAATCGGCCTCGCCGCCGGCGAACCCCCCACCCGCCGCGGCTTCCCGCCCTCCGTCTTCTCCGAACTCCCCAAGCTCATGGAGCGCGCCGGCAACTCCTCCAAAGGCTCCATCACCGCCCTCTACACCGTCCTCGTCGAAGGCGACGACATGACCGAGCCCATCGCCGACGAAACCCGCTCCATCCTCGACGGCCACATCATCCTCTCCCGCAAGCTCGCCCAGCAGAACCACTACCCGGCCATCGACATCCTCGCCTCCATCTCCCGCTGCCAGACCGCGATCATCGCGCCCGACCACAAGGCGGCCGCCGCCAAGCTCCGCACCCTCCTCGCCAAGTACGCCGAAGTCGAACTCCTCCTCAAGATCGGCGAATACAAAAAAGGCTCCGACCCCGAAACCGACGAAGCCATCGCCAAGAACCCCGCCGTCACCGCCTTCCTCAAGCAAGGCCTCCAGGAAACCTCCACCTACGCCGAAACCCTCGCCGCCCTCAAATCCGCCGTCTCCTGAGCCTGGGATGGTTGCATCCCCCTCGCCGCCGCGCGAGGGCAGAGCGGTTCAAGAAATGCTGCAGGCAGATGCGCCTTCCAGACGCGCCCTGACGGATGGAGCGCGGGAGGAAAAGGAACAACCTGGACAACTCGGGACAACTCTTTCAAGGTGCGCCGCTCCAACCGGGCGGCGGATGGGAAACGGATGTAAAAGCGCATGTATTCTGGGGGCGCGGGCGTCCCGCCCGCGGGTTGCATGGAGATGGAAAACCGGTTCTGTTTGTCGATGGAAGCTTCCGCTCCCGGACGATCTCCTTTTTCATGGGTGTCACAATGGGCAAAACATGGTGGAAACTCTTGATTTTCCTGTAATCTCACGACTGCTTCTTGAGCGGTTTGGGAAATAGTGTGGCTTCAAGCCGTTGTCCCACCAGGCAGTTCCACTGCGGACGCGCAGAAGCGCGTCCCTCCACGTGGGGAGCGCAATGGGAGGGTCGCGTTTCCGCGCGACCTTGTGGGTGGCAAACTTCTGGGATGCCACAGAAAAACTCACCCCGCCCTGGTGATTCCTTTCATGTCCCGCCCGCAGGGGCGAACGCCTCCCGCACCGAAAAATTTTCGTTCTTCGGGGATTATAGTGGACGGGGAGGATGGCCGAGAGAGCGTGGAGAGATATTTGGAGCATGGAGAGTGCGCGAGCATTCGCCCCCCTCCGAGAGGGGGGGGCCGCCCGAAGGAAGATGGCTTATGGATTGCGAGTTCGGAGCGGAAGAAAAGGGCGGCGGGGGGAGTACTGCGGAAGGCCGTCGCTGTATGCGTCCACTTGCTCCATCGCTAAATTCTCGATTCGTTCGTTGCGGGTGCGGAGTCGCGCTTGCCGCGACGGCCGACCGCAGTACTCCCCCCGTCGCGGCCTCTGCCGCTTGTCTTCTTCCATGCATGGACATCCCATTCATGGCCGCGCCACCCCCCTCTCGGAGGGGGGAGAGTCCTGTCGCCCTCCTTGTGCCTTGCATTCGTGGGATTCCAGAGGTGGTTCCACTATAATCCCCGAAGAACCGAAGGCTCCACTATAGTCCCCGAAAAACCAAATTTTTTCCAATCATTGGAAAACAGCCGGAAAAATTTTCCAATCATTGGAAAATTCCAGCTTTCCGCCGAGCGACCGGATTGCGCCTCCCCCCCAACATGCCTGCCGCCCCGTCCCCCTTGCCGCCCGTTTTCCCCACCGTTCGAACAAACACGGAGGGCGCATGTCGCAACGAACATGGCCGGAAAAAAAATCTTCCGGCGGAAGAAATTGTTCTTGGCCTTGCAGCCAATGCCGCCAGATGGATAAATTCCGCTCAAAAGGCCACCTGAAGGCGGGAAACAACAAACTGCGGCGCATCTTGTAGTAGAAGCCAAGATGCGTCGGGCGGGAAGTCCGCCGACGCACCCACACTCCACGGGATTTCGCGTGAAGAATGACGAGCAGCAGCAACAAGTCTCCCGATTTCTGCGGATTGCGGAACTCGGAAACAAATTTCTTCATCTTCCGCACACGCCCATGGGCGCCATGCCAAAAGGAATGAAGATGGAAACGAGCGACAGCAGGGATCCCCGCATGGCGGCGGAAGGGCATTTGCGGAATGCGCTGGAATCGTTGGCCGCGGCGATGGACGAAGCCAGACTCGCCTTGCAGGCACTTTCCAGCCCCCGGGCGGGAGGCCATGGCGGGCGCCAGTTGCGCCCCCACCCGGCGGCCAGGAAGAGGATGGTTTCCCAATTCCTGTCCTGGTGTTGGCGTGCCGGAGGCGTCGGTGCGTGCCCCGAAACGGAAGTGGAGGAGTTCCGCCTCTATGGCGTCTGGGCGAAACGGGCTTGCCCTGCGGCGGACCGGGCCATGGCCGCGGAAATCGACACGCTCCGCGAGTATTCCGCCTGCCGCGAAGGGTTGCGCAAGATGTGGCCCGACAAGTGGAAGGCTTTGCAGGCGGCCAGGAAGTCCCTGATGGGCAACGGTGCGGAGGAACGCCCCCGCCTCCCCCCGCGCGGTTGACACGGCCCGGGTTGGAAGAAATATCTTCCAGCGGAAGAAAACTCCATCCGCTTTCCAGCCAAGCGTGCGGCACGGCGTTGTTCCGCCCGGAGGGGCGGCACAGGGCCGGAGGCCGTCCCGGAGCGGGAATCCCGTAGTATATCTGCACCATGGTTCCCGGACGCACCGGAAGTCCCTTGGAATGGCTCCGGCGGACCGCCGCAGGGAACGCAAAAAGGAATTCGAACGGCATGGACGCAAAAACAACGTTTTTGGGCATTGCATTGGTCATGGCGGCATTGGCCTCCATCCCCGCTTCCGCGGAGGACGTCGCCATCCGCCACTACGGGGACGCCGAGCCCGTCAAACCGGGCGAAGTGCAATTCCGCGACATCGCCATTCCGGAACCCTCGCCCTATGTCGCCACCTGCCCTTTTGCGATCGCTTTCGCCCCACGGTTCGAATTTCCCGACGAATCCTGGGATGTCGTGATGCTCCGCCTGGACATCCTCGTGGGCCGGCACCGGAATTTCCACGGCCTGGACATCGGCGGGCTGGGGAACTTCACGGTCGGGGAGATGGGCGGCATCGGCGTCGCCGGGCTCTTCAACGATTGCGGCTCCTCCAAGGCGGCCATCCTGGTGGCGGGCGCGGTGAACCACTCCTCCTGGAACTTCAGCGGCGGACAGGTCTCGGGCCTCTTTTCCTGGACGGAAGGCTTGCATTCCGGCCTGCAGGTCGCCCCGGTGAACAAGGCGGGTCGGCTGGATGGCGTCCAGATCGGCGCGCTGAACATGGCGGGGCCCGGGACGGGGCTGCAAATCGGCGTCATCAACGTGGCGGAACGGCTGTCGGGCTTCCAGATCGGGGCCATCAACATCAACCGGGATTCGACGATGCCGTTCATGCCGGTGATCAATTTCGCGTTCTGAAAGACAGGAGGAAGGAATGAAGCGTTTGGTTGTTGCGGTGCTGGGTTGCGCGCTGGCGGTCGCGGCGGGGGCGGGGTGCCTGCGGGGGCGGATGACGAGCGGCGTCACGGCGGAAGGGGGGCGGCTGTTGGTCGAGGATCCCTCGTTCGCCCTGAACCTGGAACTGGTCCGGGACGCGCGGACTCGCACGAAGGAGGGCTTCCTCCACGCGCAGGCAACGGTGAAGAACACCAACCGCCACGACTACAGCTGCCAGTACCAGTTCGTCTGGTTCGACGGGGCGGGCATGGCGATGAAGCACGCCCGGACGCCGTGGCGCCCGCTGGAGCTGCACGGGCGGGAGACGAAGGATCTGGATGCGGTGGCGACCATCGAGGGCGCGGAAGATTTCCGGCTGAAAATCCGCCGGGCCGACTGACGGGCGCCGCGGAAAGGAAGGGAACAGGATGAAAAGACTGGGCATGACGATCTTGGCGGCCGCGCTCGCGGCGGGATG
The DNA here is from genome assembly GCA_017540905.1 of Kiritimatiellia bacterium. GTDB lineage: Bacteria > Verrucomicrobiota > Kiritimatiellia > CAIQIC01 > Lenti-01 > CACXEY01. The sequence goes on from JAFYAC010000022.1 coordinate 6,315, forward strand.
CCAGACGGCGCCGACAAGCCGCTACGGGGACGTGGACGACGACATCTACGGGCGCAAGGACAAGATGGAATACACGCAGCAGAGCCGCAGCGTCACCGAGGCGATCGAGGCCATGCTGACGGATCCGGACTTCACCGATTTCTACAAGCTCGCGAAGAAGCGCGCGAAGGCGCGCGGGCACGTGAGGCCGGTGGTCATCGTGGACAAAATCGAGGCCGGCGCGGACCCCGAAACCACCAACTACGAAGCGACTTCGCAGATGCGCACGGAACTGAAAGAGGCGTTGCGGAAAACGAAGAAGTTCGTCGTCGTCGACCTGCAGGAACGCGCGCTGATGACGAGGACCGTCATCGCCGACGTGGATGGCGGCGCGGCCGGCGACAATCTCGACGCGTACAACGATTACGCGGCGGGCGAATTCGTCATGACAGGAGAATTGAAACGAACCAGCATCGACGGTTCGTTTTTCCATTTCTTCAACCTGCGGATGACGGACACCGCGAGCGGGGTGGAAACCTGGAACGAAACCGTGCGGATCCGCAAAGATTGATGCGGAGGAACGGAACATGACCGTGAAAGCGAAAACGGCATGGGAGCTTCTTGCTCTCCTCCCGGTATCGTTGCTGGCGGGCGGGTGTGTGGGGCTGGGCGAACAGGGCATGCTGTCGGGGTTGGCGGAACCGAAGGAAGGGCAACGGCTCCTGGAGGAACCGGCCTTTCCGCCGGTGGCGGAATCGTACGCGGCTGCGGAAGCCCACCGGACGATGGGCGCGCCGTTGCGGCTGAACATTCCCGACCGGACGGCGAACTTCAACGTGAACAGTGTCAGGAGCGATCTGTTTTCCACGCCCTACGTCGTGGCGTCCTTCCCGGGGGGGGCGATCGTGGCCAGGGAATTCGGGAAGGTGCTCGAGGCGAACTTCCGCAAACCGGTGGGAGGGGAGGCGCCCGTCGCCGAGATGGCGGTGCGGATTGCCTCGGTGGTGACCGGGCAACCGTCGGACAAGGGGCCGATGACATCTTCCCTGCGGCTCAACATCGAGGTCGTGAAGTCGGATGGGAAGGAAACCGCGTATTCGAAGCGCATCGATGCCACGGCCACGGCGCCGTGGACGAACCGTTCGCAGGTCCCGCAGGCCTTCTATGCGGCTCTTTTCGATGCAATCGGGCAATTCACGGCGGACTGGGAACAGAGCGGGGGGCTGGACGCGGTGGCGCGGTGGGCGGGCGACGCGGGACCGGGCGTGGTCCCCGCCCAGCTGAAGGACATCGCGTGGGAGGCGGGTACGGGGACGGGGGGGGTGCAGCGCGGGCATTGCACGGTCGCATGCAACGGATTCGAGGGTTTCCGGGCGAAACACTGGGCGAATGCGCAGATCGCGGAAGCCTGCCGGACGAAGCTGGGGAACATCGAGCCGGAACGGGTTCGGGTGGTGTACGACGACGAGCGGTACGATGAAGCGGCGGGTACGTGGGAATTCTCGTTCCGGTGTTTTCCGCGGAGCGAACGGGTTCTGGACTTCAATCCGTTCACGGAGATGGGGACGGTGATCGGGGATCTGGGCCTGATGAAGATGAAGGCGGAGGAGGCGTCGGAAGTCCTCAAGGCGTACGTGTTCGAGGAGATGCGGTCGCATTCGGGAATCGTGACAAGCGAGCACCGCAAGAAGCAGGAGGCGTACGTCCGTTTCGACGGGATGCGGACGGACGCGGCGTACAACCTCCTCATCATCGACTTCCATCTGCCCAGATGAGAGAGCTTTTGCGCCACGGTGGCGCAGAAAAGAAAAACAAGCAAGGAGAAACAATGAAGAAAGCCATCCAAGCGCTGGCGGTTGCGGTTGCCGCTGCCGTCGTCCTTACCGGGTGCATGTCCTTCCCGGGCACCATCCAGGACAAGACCAAACCCATGGAGCCGAACGGGTACACGGTCGTCGGGCCGCAAGTCCAGTCGCAGCACTGGTCTTGGGTTTTGCTGGGCATTCCAATCAGCGACGTGTCGGGTTCGCTGTCGCAGGAAATGTACAAATCTTGCCTCGAGAAGGCGGGCAATGGCGCCGACGCCCTCATCGAGTACAGCATGGACACGACGTTCATCGTTCTCGGCCCCCTCGGGACCATCACGCGCCAGACGATGACCGGCACACCCGTGAAGACCAAGTAAGGGGCTGATGCCGCAACCGCCGCCCGGAGGGCGTCGCTCTCCGGCGGCGGGTCCGTTCCGTTTGTTTTTCGATTGACCCTTTCCTCGGAGGAATGCCATGGAATCCCGCCTTCCGGCCTTTTTGATTGCCGCCCTGATTGCCAGCACCGTACTGGCCCGCCCGCCGGTGGTGGTGGACGACGGACAGCGCGCCGTGATCGAAAACCGCAGCGGCGGCGCGTCGCTGGTTGCAGTTCCGGCGATGCAGTCCGGAGGCAGCCAGCGGATTGTCGTGGAAGTGGAGAACGTGCCGCCCTCTCCGCCCTCGCCCGCCGTCCCGCGCAAGGTCGCCCTGGTCGTGCAGAACCACTGCGTGCCGCTGGCGGGGGTGCCGATGATGGCGCTGACGGACGCGCTGGCGGCCAGGCTGACGGGCGCTTCGCTGCGGGTGGTGAATCCGCACAACGCGATCGGGGTCGGGCAGAACACCACGGCCGCCGGCGAGGAAATGCCGGAGGAGTCGGCCGTGGAATTGGCCCGGGAACTGGGTGCGGAAGGCATCGTCACGGCGTCGGTGACGGAGTTCCTGGAATCGTCGTACGGAGGAGGGCCCGACCTGTTCGATTTCACGGCGCGCGTGACGCTGAACCTGGCGGACGCGGGTTCGGGCGCGGGGGTGTGCGGGGCGAGCGTGAAGGTGCGGACCCCGAAGTACACGGCCAAGCAGGTCGAGGCGAACCGGCTGGAGTACCTCGGCGAGTTGCTGCATTCGGCCGTGGAAGCGTGCGCGGACAAATTGCTCGCGGACCCGGCCATCGCGGAATGGGAACCGGAGAAGGCGCCCGCGGGTTCCGCCTTTGCCATCAAGTTGCGCGGCAGGCCGCTGGGCGTGGCCGAAGCGGACCTGGCGTACCAGCGGTTGCTGGACCGGATGCGCGTGGCCCCGCTCTTCCGGGAGAAGTACGGTGCGGCGCAGGGGGAGATGGGACGGCGCCCGATCGCCATCGTCGGCGGCATCGCCGACAGGACGGACGAAGGACTCGGCGACCTGCTCGCGGCCGCTTCCGACGGCATCCGCGTCGCGCTGGGCAGTTCCGGCCTGTTCGACACGAAGGACGACGGGATGATGGTGACTTTCGCCGAGCGCATCGTCGCGAGCGGGAACAGTCCGCTGGAGGACGCCGAACTGATGGCGTCGCTCAAGCAGCACGGCTCGCCCGACTTCTACGTCGAAGGCGACATGCGGAGCTTCCCCGGCGTCTACCGGGCACGGCTCGCCCTCCACAGCCTCCACGACGGCAAGATCGTCTGGGAAGGCATCCAGGAAATCCTCAAGTAATCCGGAGAACCGCCATGGCCCACCGCATCCCGTCCGCCTTCGCCGCCGCCGCCCTCGCCGCCGCCGCGCTTGCGCTCCCCCAGACCCTGTCCGCGAGGGAACCCGGCCCGCTCGATGCCCTCCTCGTGGTCCAGAACCACGTTTCCGACGATTTCCGGAAACCCCTCGCCGACCTCGGCGACCGCGTCTCCGCCGCCCTTTCCGGCGACATCCTGCACATCATCGATCCGAACGACGCGATCGGCGCGAACCAGAACCGCGCCCCGTGGGGCGAAGGCATGCCGGACACCTCCGCGACGCGCCTCGCCGGGAACCTCGGGGCGGAGGCGCTGGTGACGGCCTCCGTGGGCGAGGCGTCGGTGTCCGGGATCGGCTATCCGCCGGTTGCGCAGATGGTGCGGATGACGCTGACCCTTTCCGCGAAGCGTCTGCCGTCGGGCGCGGCCCTCGCCGCCGTCACCGTCACCGAGCAATCCCCCAACCTGACCCTCGACGTCATGGCTCAGAACGCCGACGCGGTGTATTCCGAGCTTCTCGGCCGCCTCGTCTCCAAGGCCTCCGCGCAGTTCCTCGCGAAGGTTGCCGCGGTGACCGTCCCGGACGTGGCTCCGGAGAAGGTCACGGTGTTCTTCGGGTGCAACGTCCTCGGGGCCGACGTGCAGATCGACGGCCTCTCGATGGGCACCTGCCCCGGGCAGTTCTCGGTCGCGCCCGGCGTCCACAACGTCCTCGTCAGCTACCCGCCCTACTACCTGCCCTTCGCGCGGCAGGCGGGCTTCGAAACCGACGGGCAGACCTACGCCGTCGTCCTCCAGATCACCCCCGAAGGCGAGCAACAGCGCCTCCGCGCCATCGACTGGGAACGCAAGCGGGCCGAGCTCGACGTCTGGAAACGCGACCAGGACCTCGACTTCGAGACCCGCCGCGGCCAGGCCGGATTCGACCTCGAAAAAGCCCGCCGCGAGCTGAACTTCGAGTTCGACCGCAAGCGCCGCCAGCTCGACCGCGAACTCGCCGAGGGGAGCGAGCTTTTCAAGAAACAGCTCGACCTCGCCGACGCCATGGTCGAGCGCTACCGGCTCTCCGGCGAAGCCGACGACTACGTGCGCACCACCATTGCCGACGGGACCTCCCTCTACTGGCAGAACAGCTACGGCCGCATCGCCATCACCGACGGAAGCGCCGAGAACATCGAGTTCGCCACGCCTTCCACCGACTCCGGCGACCTCGCCGTCCCGCCAGGCCCGAAGGAAATCTCCGAAAACCTCCAGAAATTCCTCATGAAGCGGTAGCGGAGGGGCCCCATGCGAAACCGCTCCGGCAAACGGACCGCCCTGCCGCCGGCACGGCTTTTCCTCGCCTTGTTCCTCGCGGCGGCCGCCGTCCGCGCGGACGATTACGTGCGCGGCCTCTCGGCGTCGCCGGAGGCCAAGGCGTACTTCGCGGCCGTCCCGGCGGGTTTGCCGGAAACGAAAGTCTCCGCGACCAACGCGCCGGACCGCGGCGGGGATGCGGCCTGGTTCACGGAGGACGGCTCGATTTCCATCCCGCCCGGCGCGATGGTCGAGTTCTCGCTCGCCGGCCGTTGCATGGATCCCCACCTGCCCGCCCCCGACACCGACGAGCCAATGCAGTTCGTCGATGTCGGCAAGCTCGTCCCGCCCCGGCTCCGGACCATGTACGACAACCTCCTCCTGCGCCAGGCGCGGGGCGATCCCGCCGTTCTCGAAAACAATCCCCAGCACCTCGTCTGGGCCATCCGCACCGCCGGGACCGACGATCCGCTCGCGAACAACCTCACCGACGCCCAGTTGCGGGTGCTGGACGAATGCGCCGGCCGGCGCGGCGCCTTCCTCAAGTACCACGAGAAGATGAAACGGAAGAACGCCCGCAAGGCCAGGAAGGAAGGCAATTCCGCCGGGGACGGCCGCATCGCAGTGGGAAACCTCTCCTACGATGCCGCCGATCTCTCCGGAACCAACGCCGTACGCCGCGTGGAAACCCACGTCGAGACCCTCACCGAAATGGGCCGGACCTCCACCGTGCGGACGGCGTCCGATTTCCGCTACGGCGAAATCGAGGACGACCTCTATTCGGACATCTCCGGCGATGGCGGACTCTCCTTCACGGCGCGGATCCTCAATGCCTCCGAACGGCGTCGGGAGTTCCGCGCCTGGGACTTCGCCGCCCAGGTCGGCAACGGAAGCCGGGAGGGGGAAAAGCGCCAGCGCGTGACGATGGAGCCCCCCCGCGAGTTCAAGCTCGTGCGCGGCGCCGCCGTGGAGGACGTCGAAGTCGACCGCAGCGTGTCCGAAGTGGAAGTCGAGGGCGAGGCCTGGCAGCGTCTCCGCGGCCACGTCCGCCACCGGCGAACGGAACGGAACGGCGAGTACCACTCCGAAAGCCAGAGCGACACCCGGACCGACACGCGGATCCGGACGGAAACGACCACCACCGTGGAGGAGTTTCCTCCCGCCCGGCCTGTGCAGCCCGTCCCGCCGCCCCCACCGCCGGAACCCATTGTGGTTGTCCGGACCAACACCGTCCCGCATCCGGTCGCGGAAAGGCTCGACCTCCGCGTCGCGGGGCTCGAATGGGACGGGGAGACCGAACAGGGGACGCTCCTCGTCGAAATCCGCAGCGGCTCCTTCCGCGCCGCCGCCACCCGCATCCGCACCCACCTCTCCGGACTCGTCCGCGAGGCCGCCGACCGCTTCCCCCCAGAAGACGCCCTCCCCGCAGGCGTTGCCTTCGCCCTTGATGCGATGTCCATCCGCGACGACGACCTCTGCGAAGTCCGCTTCTCGGTGCGGGCAGCAAGGAAGACCAGATGAGAAAACTCGTTTTGATTGCCTTGGCGGTTGCGCTGGCCAGGCCGGTTTGTGCACAGTCCACTCCCGCCCAGTCCTTTTTCAAGTCCCATTCGATTCCCTCCGGTTCGCCCTTCAGGCCAATCCAGCCGGACGAAGGAATCTGGTCCGGTTCCTGGGAGGACGTCCTGCGTGTCGCGGAGCAATGTGCACGCGAGAACGCGGGGGCGGCGGGAACGGATGCCGGACGCAATGTCCTGAATCTGGTCCCCTATTCCGAACTGGAGTTCCGGAAGGGCAGCGAAGGGGCCCGCGCCGGGAACCCCGACCGGAGGTGGCACTGCGTCAGCGACCTCTACCACCAGGATATCCCGGACGGACCGGGATCCAAGCTCGCGAAATGCTTCGTCCTGTGGGGTTTGGCCGGTCTCAACGACAAGTGGACGCTGGATGACGGGAGCGAAGGCGTCTACGACCGCAGGACCCGCACCATCGTGGTGGACGGGAATCTGGGGACGTACAACAGGGGGCGTGGCCCGATGCACTGGCCGAAGGACGTCTGGCCGTGGGAGGACAATCCGAAGGACGACTCCAGGAAAATGATGTACGTCGGCATTGTCTGGAAAACCGACGAGAGAAACCCGAACCGCTACTGCATCGTCGATGCCAACACCGGGGAACCCCTGACACGGAAGGAAGTCCGGGAGGCGCCACTGTCCATCAACCGCTTTTTCGAAATCTGCTGGGAACATGAGCGCTACCGGGAACAGGCCGTTCCAGATGAGCCAGCGGAACCGGAGGAGGAACTTCCCGCTCCGCAGGACGATGGCGATGGAGGGGGCCAAGAGAGGGGCCCGACCGAGGTCGCCCCCCGGCCGACCCCGCCGGAGACGCCGGAGACGGAGAAGTCTCCCTCCGATTCCCCAAACGGGGACGACGAGGTGTCCCAAGGGACATCGCCCGAGGAGAACGAGCCCCAGCCGTCCCCGGTCCCCGGTCCCGACGCGGTCGAGAACACGCCGGAGGCCGTGGCCGTCGCGTGGCTCAAGGCGTACAACGCGGGCGACATGGCCAGGATGGAGGAGCTGTCGATGCCCGAATTCGTCGAGATGTGGGAGGTTGAACGGAACGATTTCCCAAAGCCGACCGAAAACTGGCGGAACGCCACGATTGAAACCGTCGGGACGGAGACGAAGGACGTCACGTCCGACAACCCCGATTGGGAACCCATCGAGATTGGCGTGGAATGCATCTGCACGGGAGCCGATTCGCGCTCCTACCATGGGGGGCTCGTCATCTACCGCTGCAAGTCGAGCGGCCTGTACAAGGTCGGCTTGGCCATCGTTTTCCCTCCCGAATGACGGGAGAATGCCGAGGGGGCATCCCCGAATGCCGATCAGATAAGGATTTTCCCTTGTGGGAGGGGGGCCTGCGGCGCCAAACACGGAGGGAACGGAGGCACGGAGAGATTTTGCTGGAATCCACATTTGAGATTACAGAAAAACATCCGATTACCATTTGTTTCTTTTCATTCCCCCCTCCATGAAAACACCGTGTCTGGGCTGTGTCGCGGGGGGGGGGAACAAGGCGCGCTTCGGGTGCTTGCGCACCCCGGGTGGCATCCGCAGGGATGCCGGGGCAATTTTCATCTGGACAAGGGTGGGGAAACCGCTCTAGGGTTGCGGCGTTCCCAACAAAACGAGGAGATCGGACATGAAGAAAACGATGATGGCTCTCTTGGCGGCGGTTGCCGTCGTTGCAACGGCGCAGGCGCAGACGGGTGGCGGGTTCGCCAATCCCAATCCCGGCGGGTTCGCCGGTCCGGGCCCCGGGAATTCCGCCCTGACGGTCAAGGACGCGCTCAAGCAGCGCGACGATTCCTGGGTCGTCCTGCAAGGCCGCATCGTGGCCAGCCTCGGCGACGAGAAGTACACCTTCCAGGATGCCACCGGTTCGGTCATGGTCGAAATCGACGACGACGAATGGCGCGGCATCACCGTCACCCCCGAAACCAACCTCGAAATCTCCGGCGAACTGGACAAGGAAATGTTCGAGACGCCGAAGATCGACGTCAAGTCTTTCAAGGTCCTCCCGTAACCCATCCGTCTTCGCGCCCGGCTTGACACGGGTTTGCTGGATGTGTAGGATTTCCGATATATAAGCAGATATATATCGGAGGTACTTTCGCATGTCACACGGCAGACTCACCTTGGTCCTGGGCTTGGCGCTTATCGCGCGGGCCGCGTTCGGATTGACGTCCTGGGGGGCGGACGGCGTCTCGGGGATGACGTATCTGGACAGCGGCAGGGACGGGAATTATTCGGGGAAGGACACCGCGAAGCTGCTGATCAACGCGAGCGAGGCGGACGGGCAGACGCATGTGCTGTTCCGGGCACCGGAGGGGTTGTTCGGGGCCGACCCGGTGCGGTTGGCCAAGGCGACGGCGACGTTCCGGGTGGCGCGGGAACGGGACTACGACGGGCGGGACATCTGGCTGCAACCGCTGGCGGCGGGGTACGAGGCGGCGGAAACGACGTGGGGGAACCGTGCGGCGGGCGAGGCGTGGTCGGTCGGCGGGGGGGATGTGCTGGAGGGGGTGGCGGTGGCGGGACAATACGATGCGGAGGGGCGGACGCTGACCTTCGACCTGCTTCCGCTGCTCTCCGACGCGTCCGCCCGCGCGGCGTTCCGGGCGAACGGGGCGCTGGTCCGGCTGGACGGGACGGAGCGTCCGGCAGAAGGCTCCATGATGTTCCAGTTGCCGACGCCGCTGCATGCGGACGCGTCGTTGCGGCCGGAAGTCTTTTGGGTGGAGCTCGACCCGTACGGGGACGCGCGTGACTTCGCGGTCTCCTACATCGACAGCCGCGACGCCTCCACGGTCTACTGGGAGCAGGGCGAGTCGTTCGTCGGCAAGGTCATCCTCAACGGCAAGGACGGCTCCGAATGCCGCGCCATCCTGACGATGCCGGAGAGCCTGGCGGAAGTCCCGCCCTCGCGCGTGCAGTCGGTCGTGGCGAAGTTCGACGCGGAAATCCAGGACTGGGCCGGCGAGGACATCTTCCTCGCGCCGCTCGCGACCGCGACGAAGCTGGAGCGCCATCCCAACAACGGCACGTCTCCCGTCCACGGCCCCTCGTGGACGTGGGCCGACGGCTCCACCGACCCCAACGCCACCTCCTACGTCATCGGCGGCGAGACCGTCAAGAACGCCCCGTGGAAAGTCCCCGGCGGCGACTGGATGGCCGACCGCGCGGTGCGCGGCACGGTGACCCCGCCCTCCGGCGCGGGCGCTGGCACCGCGGAGTTCGACCTCACCGCCCTCTGGCACGACGACGCGGCCCGCGCGGCGCTGCTGGCGAACGGCGCAATCGTGTTCCTCGATCCTGCCGCCTTCGACGCCGCAAAGGCCGACAAGCGCATGGCGCGCGTGAACCTCTACCGTCCCGACGACGTCGTCGTGGACCTGCGCAACAAGCACTCCTGGGTCCGCGTAACCGAGTACGAGACCCTCGCCGGCGTCCCCGCCACCACCTACATCGACAGCTCGGCCCCGGACCGGAACTTCTCCGCCGCGAACAAGACCCTCGTCACCCTCAACAACGCCGCCTCCGGCCACGAAGCCCGCGCCCTGGTCGCGTTCCCGCCCTCGCTCTCCGGCGTGGACCTGCACGGCGCCGGGTCCGTCACCCTGCTCATGAGCTACTTCCGCCGCTGGCCCGGCGACGGCGGCGTCAACCCGGTCGCCCTCCATCCCGCCGCGACCGCGTTCCGCCCCGACGAAGCCACCTGGAACAACGCCACCGCCGACACCGCATGGCAGACGCCCGGCGGCGACTGCCTCGACGCCCATGTCACCGCCGCCGACAGCCCCTCGCAGTCGATGCTGGCGTTCGACCTCGCCCCGCTGCTGGCCGACGCCGAAGCCGCGGCCGCCCTCACCGCCAACGGCGCTGTGATCCGCATGCTCGGCGCCCCCCCCGAAGCCGCCGCCAACAACGGATACAACGTCAACGGCTCCGCCTCCGCGAGCGCGCCCGCCATCGTGCTGGCGCCGGCCGAACTGGCCGTGCGAGGCATCGGCACCGACGCGGAGACGGGCGCCCTGCACTTCTCCGTCGCCGGCCTCGACCCGCTCCGCACCTACGTCCTCGAAAGCATCCCCTCCCTCTCCGACCCCGAAGCCGTGTGGACCGTCGAGCAGACCTTCCCCCCCACCGGCGAACTCGGCATCCTGCCGCCCGAAGGCGCCCCCGCCGCCTTCTACCGCATCCGCGCCGCCGACTGAAATGGCGGACGCAGGGCGTTTTTGGTTGCGCAGGAAGGGGCGGGCAGGGTAGGATGCTCGGAGATTTGTTTTACAAGGGAGCAAACGAATGAGCATGAGCGTGAAGAAATGGCTGGCCGGAGCGGCCTGCGTGGCGGCTTGCGCGGCGGCGGCCTGCGCCGCCGACGAGGATTTGTTCGAGCGGGCACCGTTGTTCGCCACCGCCGGCGTCAATTACTACCATCTGGAAGGCGACCAGGAAGCCAAGCCCGGATTCGGGATTTTCGGCAAGCTCGGGTACAGCCTCAATTCCTGGTGGGATGTCGAGGGCTCCATCCATTACATGCCCAAACTCTCCGCGCGCGACGCGGACGACCTGAACCCCGGCGTCGAACCGCTGGACGACGACACCTGGGCGCTCCGCCTCGGCGTGGACGTGCTCCTGCACCTGCGCAACGCGCTCGAGCGGCGCATCGATCCCTTCCTGAAGGCGGGCCCGTCGCTCGTCATCTACGGCGACGACCTCGACAACGGCAAGACCGAGGGCGGCCTGCACGGCGGCGCCGGCCTGTTCTACCACTTCGACGACGCCTGGGCGCTGCGGCTGGACACTTCCGTGGGCGCGCAGGGCCGCGAAATGGAATTTTACTGGCTGGTCGAGCTGGGTGTCAGCTACCGCTTCGGCACCGGCCGGCAGGTGGCCCCGAACTACGTCGTGGCCGCCGGCCCCGGCGACATCGACAGCGACGGCGACGGCCTGACCGACCGCGAAGAGGCGTCCCTGGGCACCGATCCGTTCAATCCCGACACCGACGGCGACGGCCTCGGCGACGGAGAGGAAATCCAGGGCACCTACGCCCGGAAGGCCCCCGGCGGCGGCGCGTATCCGTTCTCCGGCGCCCCGAGCGACCCGCTGAATCCCGACACCGACATGGACGGCCTCAAGGACGGCGCGGAAGTGCTGGCCTACCGGACCGATCCGCTGGATCCCGACACCGACAAGGGCGGCGTCAGCGACGGCCACGAGGTCATCGAGGACGGCACCAACCCGCTCGACCCCGCCGACGACCTGCAGAAGTTCACCCTGCTCATCGAGTTCGACTACGACAAGGATTTCATCCGTCCCCAGTACTTCGACGAGCTGGCGCCCGTCGTCAAGGTGCTCCAGCGCGACCCCTCCGTGACCGTGCGCGTGGAAGGCCATGCCGACAAGCGCGCGAAGTCCCGCCGCGACTACAACCAGCGGCTCAGCGAACGACGCGCCCGCGCGGTCGCGAAGTACCTCGTCGAAAAGAGCGGCATCGACGCCTCGCGCGTGACCGCCGTCGGCTACGGCTTCGACCGCCCCGTCTTCCCGAACGACACGGAAGAGCACATGCAGCACAACCGCCGCACGGACGTCTACATCCGCAAGGGCGACGCCCCCGCGCACGACACGCGCCAGCCGATGGCCGCACCCGCACCCTGACCCAGCCTCCCGGCACGGCCAAGGCAAGCGCGCCCCCAACGGGCGCGCTTTTTTGTGCTGTGCAAACCTCCGGGCAGCAACGTGAAAACGGAACCCGCTCTCATCGGGGTAGTGAATCGTAAAGTCAAAACATTCGTATTTGTCGGGCTGTATCGGGCTGGTAGGGCGGGCAGTCCCCCTGCCCACCGTGCGAAATGGCCGCGGCATGGAGGCAAATGGAATGTTTTCCATGCGCTTGGCAGGCACGCGGCGGCGAAGGGACTCGCCGCCCTACCAGTATGCGAAAGAATGAACTTTACGCTGTACTACTGCAGATTCAGAAAAGGTGTATCCGCATCAGGGGAGGGCCCGGCTTCGTCCGGGCCGTCTCCACAGGGCGTTTCAGGGACATGACAGGAACATACCGTTCGCGCGGCCGCGACGAAGCGCGGCCCTCCCAAAACGGCCACACCATTTCTGGAACCGCTCCCCCCCCCGTCGTCACGGGCTTGGGGCGGGGGGTGCGCCCGCCGGGCGCAGGAGGATGCGCACGGGGGTTCCGTAGGGAGGGACCGTGCGCGGATTCGCCTCCAGCAGCTCGTCGTCGCGCCCGACCTCGGAGGCGATGTTGAGGATGGCGTAGGGATCCCAGTAGGTGACGGCGAGCGATTCCTCGGCGAACGCCTTGAACTCGCCGTCCTTGAACATCGAGCCCGTGAACAGCCACGGTCCGTCCGGCAGCGGCGCCTGCGTCTTGACGTTCCACGCGAACGACTCCGCGCGCGCGCGCTTCGTCTCCCCGTCCGCCTCCCACTCGACGATGATGTCCACCGGGCTGCCGTCCGGCGGCCCCATCCCGAACTCCGGCATCGGCTTGCCGCCCTTCATGCCCGCGAGCAGGCAGGCGGACTGGAGGTCGAGCGGGTTGACGGGCGCGACCAGCACCGCCTCGTGGACCTTGCCCTTGGCGCCGCACACCATGACTTCGATGGGCCCTTCGGTCTGGTTGACCCAGCCGGTGACGACGACCGTCTTGGTGGCCGTCTCCAGCAACACGTTGCCGAACCGGACGTTGCCACCCTCCCACACCACGGGCGACGGCGGCGGTTGCGGCTCGGAGCCGACGGGCAGGATTTCCGGCATCGACTCCGACACCGGCGTCGCCCGGGCCGTCCCCGCGAACATCCCCAGCGCCAGCGCACCCGCCGCGCCCGCCGCCGCCAACCATCCGAATCGCCGTGACCTCATTGGAACTCCTTTCGCGGGCGCCGCCCGCCGATTGCCCCCCAACCCTACCAAGCCGCCCGCCCCTCCGCAACCCGCAATCGCCATCCGCCCGGCGCATGCAAAAACCGTCTCGCCAACCGCGCCGCTCCGCCGTATGCTCCGGGGCATGAAAAACCGCATGGCATGGTTGGTGTTCGCCCTGACGGCCGGCATCCTTTCGCTGCTCTTCTTCTGGCCGCTGGGGAACGTGGTGCTGGGGGGCTTCCGGGTGGACGGGCATTTCACGCTCAAGTACCTCTTCGGGGTCTTCCGCAACCCCGTCTACGTCGAGGGGCTCTTCAACAGCCTCAAGATCGCGATGGGCACGACCGCCCTCGCCATGCTCGTCTCGCTGCCGCTGGCGTGGATCGCGAACCAGTTCGAGTTCCGCGGCAAGGCGCTGTTCACGTCGCTGGTGCTGGTGCCGATGATCCTGCCGCCGTTCGTCGGGGCCATCGGCTTCCAGCAGATCCTCGGCGCGTACGGGATGCTCAACACCGCGCTCGGCCTCGGCCCCGTCGACTGGCTGGGCGGTGGCCAGTACCTCGGCGTCATCCTCCTGCAGACCCTCTCCCTCTACCCCATCCTCTACCTCAACGCCGTCGCCGCCCTGGCGAACATCGACCCCGCGATGGAGGAAGCCGCGGCGAACCTCGGCTGCACGCGCCTGCGCCGCTTCTTCCGCGTCGTGCTGCCCCTGATGGCGCCCGGCCTGTTCGCGGGCGGTACGCTCATCTTCATCTGGAGCTTCACGGAGCTCGGCACGCCGCTGATCATGAACTACACCCGCTGCACCCCGGTGCAGATCTACGACTCCCTCAAGGAAATGGGTTCCAACCCGTTCCCCTACGCCCTCGTCTTCGTCATGCTCGCCGCGAGCACGGGTCTCTACGGCCTGGGCAAGGTCCTCTTCGGCGGCCGCGCCTACGCCATGCAGAGCAAGGCCTCCACGCAGAGCGCCGTCCGCCGCCTCGGCCCCGGCGCGGGCCTTCTCGCCGCCCTGCCCTTCGCCATCGTGACGGGCCTCGCCCTGCTGCCCCACTTCGGCGTCATCCTGACGAGCTTCGCGCGCCCCGGCAGCTGGTGGCAGACCATCCTCCCCGGACAGTGGACCGCCGACAACTACATCGCCGCCCTCGGCCACGACATGACCATCTCCTCCATCCGCAACAGCCTGTTCTTCTCCTCGCTGGCCGTCGCGTTCGACCTCGTCGCGGGCATCGCCATCGCCTTCGTCGTCGTGCGCAGCAGCCTGCGCGTGCGCGGACTCCTCGACGCCATCTCCATGGTGCCCCTCGCCGTGCCCGGGCTTGTCATGGCATTCGGCTTCCTCTCCGTGAGCGCCGCGCTCTCCCACTGGAAACCGATGGCCGAAGTCGAAGCCTGGCAGCGCTGGGTGGACGTCCGCACCAACCCGACGCTCTTCCTCGTCCTCGCCTACGCCGTCCGGCGCCTCCCCTACATGGTGCGCAGCGCCGTGGCGGGCCTCCAGCAGACGTCGGTAACCTTCGAGGAAGCCGCCTGGAACATGGGCGCGTCCCCCTGGAAGACCCTCCGCCGCATCACCCTGCCCCTCATCGCGGCGAACCTCATCGCCGGCGCGCTCCTGACCTTCTCCTTCAGCATGCTGGAAGTGAGCGACAGCCTGATGCTGGCGCAGCAAGCCGCCTACATGCCCATCACCAAGGCCATCTTCGAACTCTTCCAGCTCCTGGGCACCGGCAAATACATCGCCGCCGCCCTGGGCGTCTGGGCGATGGCGTTCCTGACGGCGACTCTCGTCTCCAGCAGCCTCCTCCTCGGCAAGAAGCTCGGCGCCGTCTTCCGCGTCTGACCGCCCGCCGCCTTCCGTATAGTGGTAGGGCGGCGAGTCCCTTCGCCGCCGTGTGTCTGGAAAGCTTTGCATTTGTCTTCAGTTTTGGACGCGCGAAGCTCCTCCCTGCAAACTCTCCGTGTCTCCTTCCTCCGCGCGCTCCGTGTTTTGCGCCGCAGGCAGAAGAGAAAGGAGAGCGAGCGGGCTTGCCCCATGGGGGGGGGGAGCTTATCTGATCAGCATTCGGGACTGCCCGCCCTTTTCTGTAGGGTCCCAGACGTTTTCCAACTGCAACGGTCGCGCGGAAGCGCGACCCTCCCGCTTCGCTCTCCACGGGGAGGGACACGCTTCTGCGCGTCCGCAGTGGTAATGGCTGGTGAGACAACGGCTTGAGGCCACGCTTTTTCTTGAACCGCTCTGATCCGAACCGGGAAGGTCATGGTCGCGCGCGGCGACCGGGAGAAGTGATACGGCGGTGTCCGGAAGACAAACGGGCACCCGTCCCGGACAAATCGAGATATCAAGGAAAACTCTCGTGTTTCCCGCGTTTTCCAACCATCCTCACCGCCATGGACGTTCCAGCCAGGTTTGCGTACCGGCGGGGCTCTGGAGCTTTGTTGACAGCCATTGCAAAAACGGGCAAAACAATCCCGCAAGAAATGGATAAGGAGCGGAAAACATGGGTCCGGGAAAGACGGTAGGCATCATCGCGGTCGGTCTGGCGGTGGTCAGCTTCTTGGCGGGGGCGGGGAAGGTGGCCGTGCATTACGCCCGGAACGTGCGCCAAGCCACGGCCGCGTCGGAAATCTCCCATGCGTTTTCGCAGGCGAGGGCTTGGCTTGGCGAGCAGTACGCGGACAAGGGCGTCTATCCCCGCGAGCTCCCCGAGCGGCTCGAATCCGGCGGGGAGACGGTCGATCCGGACTGCCGCCGGCACATCGGGTACGAGGTGTCGGAGCAGAGTGACCGCTACGGGCTTTCGTGGGCCTACGGGCCCTACTTCCTCAAGGAGACGTGGGAGAAGAACCGGCTGGTGGACAGCGTCTGGAAGGATTCCGCCAGGCCGGACGGTCCATAAGCGGGGGGCGGAACGGGGGGAATGTTCATGGGTTGGAATATGGTGTGAAAAAGGGGATTTTGTTTGGCTTTCCTGTAATTGCAAAAGACATGGCGGAGTGAGGGAGCGCCTTGGGCGGGAGGGGAATTTTTCGGGGACAGCCGGGGATCCGCGTCAGGGGACGGCGGGGAAGTCGGAGCCGTAGAGGAGGGGGACGTTGTGCTTGAGGGAGAGGGCGCGGATTTCGCGGAGGGTGTCGTCGCGGCCCGTCAGGATGTGGTCGTTGATCAGGCGGTAGATCTTCTGCATGACCCATTCGCGGCGGATGCCTTCGCCGCCGGGTTCCGCGTCGGCGAAGTCGAGCGAGAAGACGATGTCCTTCTTGCGGGCGCCGCTGTCGCCGAGGATGCGCAGGACGGCGTTCTTCCTGCTGGCGGGGCAGCGGCCGACGAGGCGGAGGGGGCGGTCGAGGTAGAGGTGGGTCAGGCGGGGGGGATAGACTTCGGCGTCGGAATCGGCCGCGAAACGGTAGTCGAGGCCCGTCAGGACGGGGCGGGAGAGTTCCTTGCCGGCGCGGGCGACCATGGAGGGGATTTCTTCGCGCAAGGGCTGGATCCACGCGCCGCCGCGGTTGTCGTGGGCGAGGAGGTCGAGGAGGAAGCGGTTGACGCGGTCGCCGGCGCCGACGGTGAAGACGGAGACGTTGCCGTCGTTGAGTTTGCTGAACTGGGCGATGATTTCGGAGGAGTCGACGGTGCCGGCCGTGGGGCGTCCGTCGGTCATGAGGACGACGATCATGGGCCGGGCGGGGTCGCGCGGGAGCTTGAGGATGCGCTGGAGGGGACGGAAGAGGTCGGTGGCGCCGCGGGCGCGCATGTCGTCGGTGAATTCCACGGCCTTGGCCAGGGAGGCGGAGGTCACGGGCTGCCAGCCGTCGAAGCAGAGGGTCGGCTCGTCGCTGTAGCGCATGATGTTGACGCGGTCGGCGGTGGTCAGGGTGCGGAGGTACGCGACGATGCCTTCCTTGAAGTAGTCGAGCTTGGTGCGGGTGATGCTTTCGGAGCAGTCCTGCACGAGCAGGACGTCCTTGGGGATGACCGGCAGCTGGGAGACGCCGCCGCGCTGGATTTCGGCCTCGAAATAGACGGCATCCTCGTCGCCCGCCCGGAACGTGGTGACGGAGACCTCCAGGGCCTGCTCGAGGGGGGCGACGTCGGTGACTTCGGCGGCGGTTTCGTCCAGGAAGGCGGACGTCGGGGGCAGGACGTCTTCGGCGGGTGCGCCGTCCCCGGCCCCCCCGGAGAAGGCCTCGGCTTCGGCCGCGTTGCCGGCCAGGATGTCGGCCAGCACGGCGGTGGGCGCGGGTTCGAGGGCGGACTCGTCGACGAGCGGCACGGAGAGCCCTCCCCGGCCGGAGCCGCCGGGAATTCCGGCAACGGCCGCCGCAGCGGCCGCCGCCATGGTGTCGGCGTCGGACGGCAGCGTGATGTCGGGTGCGCCGGAGACGCGCGGCAAGGCGGGCGCCACGGCGCGCGGCAGGGCTTCGAGTTCGCGCGCGGCCTGGATGTGCTCGATTTGCAGGATTTCCTGGCGGTAGTCGGCGGCGTCGAAGGCTTCGTCCCCGGCCTCGGGCAACGGGGCCGGGGCCTCGGCGGGCGGCGCCGGGGAGAAGGCGCCCGCGGAGGCGGCTTCCGCTTCCGCGCGCAGCGATTTCAGGAGATCGTCCTGGCGCGCGGTCGCGGCCGCGAAGGCGTCGGGGTCTTCGGGACGGAACGCGGCCGGCGCGTCGGCATAGGCCGGGAGGTCGGGCGCGGTGCGCACCTCGCGCAGGGCGATGGCCTGGCGCGAGGGGCGCGGCGGCGGCGCCCGCAACCCGCCCAACCCCGGCATGTGCGGCAACCCCGCGAACAGCAGGGCGTGCGCCGCCAGCGACGCCGCGACGGCGGCCGCGAAGGTCGCCGCGCGCACGCGCGGCAGCCGGCGCTCGTTGTCGGGCGGCAGGGGACGGTATGCGGGGGACGGCGCGGCCGGGTACATCGCGTCAGCCCTGGAGGGTCATCAGGAACTCGACGTTGGTCTTGGTCTTCTTCAGGCGGCCGACCAGCAACTCCATGGCTTCGACGGCGGGCACGCCGGTGAGGGCCTTGCGGAGGATCCACACGCGGGAGAGCTCGTCGGGGTGCATGAGGAGCTCTTCCTTGCGGGTGCCGGATTTCTCGATGTTGATCGCCGGGAAGATGCGCTTGTCCACCAGCGTGCGGTCGAGGCATACCTCCATGTTGCCGGTGCCCTTGAATTCCTCGAAGATCACTTCGTCCATGCGGCTGCCCGTGTCCACGAGCGCCGTCGCGATGATCGTCAGCGAGCCGCCGCCCTCGATGTTGCGCGCGGCGCCGAAGAAGCGCTTCGGCTTGTGCAGCGCGTTCGCGTCCACGCCGCCGGTCAGGATCTTGCCGGAATGCGGCGCGACGGTGTTGTAGGCGCGGGCGAGGCGGGTGATGGAGTCGAGCAGGATCACGACGTGCTTGCCCGCTTCCACCTGGCGCTTCGCCATCTCGATGACGATTTCCGCGACCTGCGTATGCCGCTCGGGCGGCTCGTCGAAGGTCGAGGAGATGACTTCCGCCTTGGTGTTGCGGATCATGTCGGTGACTTCCTCGGGGCGCTCGTCGATGAGCAGGACGATGAGCTTGACCTCGGGGTTGTTCTCGGAGATGGAGTTCGCCATCATCTGCATCAGGACCGTCTTGCCCGTGCGCGGCGGGGCCACGATCAGCCCGCGCTGGCCCTTGCCGATGGGGGTCAGCAGGTCCATGACGCGCATGTTGACGTTGTTCTGGCTCTTGGTTTCGAGCACGAGGCGCTTGTCCGGGAACAGCGGCGTCAGGTTCTCGAAGGGCACCACGCCGCGGCGCGACTCGGGGTCGATGCCGTTGACCGTGTTGAGCCGCTGCAAGGCGAAGAATCGCTCCTTGGGCTGCGGCGGACGGATTTCGCCTTCCAGGATGTCGCCCGTGCGGAGGGCGAAGCGGCGGACCATCGCCTGGGAGACGTAGATGTCGTCGGGGCCGGGCAGGTAGTTGTTGTTGGCGGAACGGATGAGGCCGTAGTTGTCCTGGACCATCTCCATGACGCCCTTGACGTGCATGGGGCCGCCGCAGCGGGCGTTGGCCTTGAGGATCTCGAAGATCAGCTCGTGCTTCTTCATCGTGTTCAGCTCGTTGAGCTGGAAGTGTTCCGCCAGCTCCTTGAGTTTCGGCACGGAGAGCTGCTGCAGGTCGCCGAGCTCCAGCGTGAGGGCGAGCTTCGCGCGTTCGGCGGCGGCCGCTTCCGCGGCGGCCCGCTGCGCGGCGGCCTGGGCGGCGCGCGCGGCCTCTTCCTCGGGGGTAAGCGGCTGGCGCGGCTGCCGGTTGTCGCGGTTGTTGCGGTCGAAGCGGTTCCGGCGGTCGTTGCGGTCGAAGCGGTTGCGCCGGTCGTTGCGGTCGTTGCGGTCGAAGCGGTCGTAGTTGCCTCCGCCGGCCGCCCCGTTGTTCGGCCCGCCGAAATGGCGGACGTTCGGCTGGCCGCCGCCGAAGTGCATGACCTGCTGGCCCGTGCGCGGCTGCTGCGGTTGTGGCTGGAGCGGCTGGACCTGGGGCGCTTGCGCCTGCGGGGCCTGTTGCGCCGGCTGGGGTTGCGCCGGGGGCGGGGTCTGGGCCGCCGGGGCCTCCCCGGTGCCGGTGCCCGGATGGAACTCGTCGCCGTCGCGGATGCCCCGCGGCATCATGAACCGCGGCAACTGAACCTTCGGCTGCGGTTTCTCGGCCGGAGCCGGCGCCGCGGGGGCGGGCGGAGGGGGAGGAACGGGGGCGGCCGGCTTTTCCGCAACCACCGGAGCGGGGGCGGGGACGGGGGCGGGGGCGGACACCGGGGCCGGGGCGGGAGCGGGGGCCGGGGCCTCCGAAACCGTGGCGGCAAGCTTCTGGGCCGTCTCCTTCGCCGCCGGGGCGGCGGGGGCCGCTTCCGCCTCGGGCTTGATCTTGCGGGGACGCCCGCGCTTGCGCTTCACGGGCTCGGCGGGGGCGGCTTCCGGGGCGGCGGCGGCGGGCGCGGCGGCGTTGTCGGCCGGTTCGGCGACGGGGGCCGCGGCGGCCGTGGAAGAACGGGATTTGCGGGGTTGTTTGGCTTCTGCCATGTCAGTCTCCTCGTTTGGGGGTTGTGGACGAAAACCGGAAATTCCTCCTGCCCGGACGGTTCCGGGCCTTGGGGAAAACACATCTCCGGGAAGCGGACGGCAACGCGCGCCCGGGGCGCCAGCGCTTTGGAAATCCGTCAACCCTTCCCCGGAGGAACGCCCGCCATTATCCACACCCCCGCCCCCAAATCCAGCCTTTTTTTCGCCCCCTCCCCCCCCCGCAAAAAATGATTCGCGATATCAAGGAAAGAATTGCGCTTCCTTCGATGTATCCCCCATCCATCCCGCCCCGCGCCGCCGGGGGCCGCCCGCCCATCTTCCGCACTCGCCATACGGCCCTCCATCTGCTACAACCCCTTCCCCGATGAAAGGACCCGCCGCCATGAAATCCCATTCCTTGCGCCTGCCCGCCGCACTCCTCCCCCTGCTTCTGGGCATCCTCCCCGCCTGCCGCACGGCCAGCGTCGCACCGCCCCCCGCGCCCCCCGCGCCCCCGGCGGAGGCCGAAGCCGACGGAACCGGCGACGAAGTTCCGCCGCCCGCACCGGTCCCCTCCCCCACCGCCACACCCCCGGCGGCGCTCCACATCCTGCGGTGGAATCCGGCGATTTCCTCCTTCACGGAAGAAACTTTCCGCGAGGGCGTCGACCGCTTGGCCAACGACGGTACCGCCCTGACCAGCTGGAGCCTCCACGACTGGGAGTCCGTCCGTCCCGGCGACTGGGCGCTTTTCGCGCGCGTCGGCGGCGAGAAACCGTCCACGGACGGCATCGCCGGCATCTGCCGCATCGCCTCCATGCCCTACGAAGCCCTTTCCTGGCGCGGCGACGGCAGCACGGCCCACTACGCCGAAATCGATCTCCGCCTTCTCAACGACCCCGCCGCGACCGGGGTGCTCGCCGCACCCGAACTCGACGCGCTGTTCCCCTCCGTCGACTGGCACGGCGGCCACTCCGGCGTACCCGTCCCCCCCGGCACCGCCGCCCCCCTCGCGCTGGTCGTGGCCGACCGACTGGCCGCCGCCGGTTCGGCCGGTTATCCCTCCGGCTCCCTGGTGGCCGCCGAAAACGGCCTGGCGCTGGAATTCCTCCCCTACCGCCTCGTCGGCGGCCTGTGCCCCGGTCTCCGCGCCGTCCCGCCGACCTCCTCCGGCGGCGGGCCGGCCGCCCCCTTCCGCGTCGCCATCGATTGGCCGACACCCTTCGACCCCAACGACACCCATCCCTCCACCTTCCATGCCCCGTCCGGCGACGTGACCGTACGCTTCATGAACCGCGACACCGCCGCCGTCCGCAAGACGCTCTCCCCGTCCGGCTGGACGGCGCTCGTGCTGCCCGCTGCCGGGGATGCCTTCGAGCTGCTGCTGATCGTTCCCCCGCGCGGGGCCACGCCCGGGGACATCGAATCCGCGCTGCCCGAAGCCCTGGCCGCAGAACGGACGGCCGCCGGCCATTCCGTCCCGGTTTTCCTGAGCCTGCCGAAAACCGCGCTGGTGGCCACCGGACCCGTCCTCCGGTCCACCCGCCTCGACCTCGACGAAGGCTCGCCCTCCGGCCTGCCCCCGTCCACGCCCCTTCCGGCCCCGTCCGCCACCGCGAAGCCCGTCCGGGTGCTCCTCAACCGCCCCTTCGTCGTGGCCCTCCGCGACACCCAAACCTCCTCCTTCCTTCTCCTGGGCACCGTCCTCTCCCCGTAGGCAGGACGCGGCCGCCTGTTGCCAAAGGACGAGTGCCAACGGCCGCATTTTCGGTGCGCGGGCGTCCCGCCCGCGTGCTGTCTGACAAACGGAAATCAGGCGAAAAGCCACTGTTTTCCATAATCTCCCGCCACATCCCCGCCCTCGGAGGTGCGGATTTCCAGCCGCGCCATGGAGAGACTGCGCGGCCGAAAGACCGCACCGCAAACTCGTCTCTCGTCTCCGCGCTTGACAAGGGCGTCCTCCGAATTAGTATGCGAATCCGAACCATCAATACGGTACTGCATACATGAAGATTCTCCCCCGACTCTTGGAAAACCGCGTGGAAGCCCTTCTCGCCGAGTCGCCCGTCGTCGGACTCCTCGGCCCGCGCCAGTGCGGCAAGACGACGCTCGCCGGCCGCATCCTCTCCCGGCGTCCCGACGCGGTCCGCCTCGATCTCGAACGCCCCTCCGACCTCGCCAAGCTGGCCGACCCCGAATTCTTCCTCTCGCGCCATCGCGACCGGCTGGTGTGCATCGATGAAGTGCAGCGCCGCCCCGACCTGTTTCCCGTCCTGCGCGCGCTCTGCGACGAAACCGGGACCAACGGACGCTTCCTCCTGCTCGGCTCCGCCTCCCGCGACCTGCTCCGGCAAAGCTCCGAAACGCTCGCCGGCCGCATCGCCTACCTCCGGCTCACCCCGTTTCTCTTCTCCGAGACGCCGGGTGTTCCGCTCCACGCCCGGCTCTGGCGCGGCGGCTTCCCCCGCAGCGTCCTCGCCGCCACCGACGCAGCCTCCCTCGGTTGGCGCGAATCCTTCGTCCAGACGTTCCTCGAGCGCAACCTGATGCTCTGGAACGGCTTCGCGCCCGGTACGATGCGGCGCCTCTGGACGATGCTCGCTCACGACAACGGCGAGACGGCCAACTACACCCGCCTCGGCGGCTCCCTCGGCGTGTCCGACCACACCGTCCGCCGCTACGTCGACCTCCTCCAGGGGGCCTTCATGGCGGACGCCGTCCCCCCCTTCGTCTCCAACCTCGGGAAACGCCTCGTCAAGGCGCCAAAGGTCTACCTCGCCGACACCGGCGTCACCGCCTCGCTCCTCGGCGTCCGTTCCTTCGACGAACTCTACTCCCACCCCGGCTTCGGCCATCTCTGGGAACAGTTCGTCCTCGCCCAGCTCCGCGGCCATTTCCCCGACGCGGAAATCTTCTTCTACCGCACCAGCAACGGCACCGAGGTCGACTTCGTCCTGCGCCGCCGCGGCCGCACCGTCGCCGTCGAATGCAAGGCCTCCACCGCCCCCTCCGTCACCCGCGGCAACACCCTCGCCCTCGACGACATCCGCCCGGACCGCGCCTTCGTCGCCGCCCCCGTCGCCGCCTCCTACCCCCTCTCGCCCGTATGGACCGTCCTCGCGCCGGCCGACCTCCCGACCCTCTTCGACGGAAGCCCCGCCCCGTGAAGCCCTGCCCCGCCACACCCCCACAGGCCTCCCTTGGCGCCCCTTCCGCCATGGCGCGGCTGAAAGCCGCACCTCCGGAAGTGATGCGATGGTTGTCCAGAAGGTTCCGCGCCGCTTGCGGGTGTGCGGCATCTTGCCGCACCCGAAGGAGACGGCGCGGCCGAAAGGCCGCTCCGCAAACTCGTCCTTCGTCACTCGTCTGTGCATTTCGCGGCCAGGAACGCGTGGAAAGCGGATTTCCGGAGACAACATGGACAACTCGGTACAACTCTTTGCAAGGTGCGCCGCCCCAACCGGGCGGCGGCTGGAAAGCTAATGGAAAGCGGGTGTCCACTGGGGGCGCGGGCGTCCCGCCCGCGTGCTGTCTGACAAGCGGAAATCAGGCGAAAAGCCACTGTTTTCCATAATCTCCCGCCACATCCCCGCTCAGGGAGGTGCGGCTTTCCAGCCGCGCCCCTCTGTCCATGGCGCGGCTGGAAGCCGCACCTCCGGAAGTCATGCGATGGTTGTCCAGGTTGTCTCCCAAATGACGGGGCGCGCCGCGGTCTGGGGTGGATTGGGAAGCGGGCGGGGCGAATGCGAACGGAACCGTTTTCTGCGGCTTCCCGGACGTTTTCCAAGCACAAGGTCGCGCGGAAGCGCGACCCTCCCGGGGGGCTCTCCAAGGGGACGCGCTTCTGCGCGTCCATGGTGGAAAAGGGTCCGGCAAATGGGCCGCGGACACACTATTCCGCAAGCCGCTCTGGCGGGTTGTGGAAAACCCCGGCGGGCGGGGCAAGGGGATTGCCTTGTCCCGCCCGGAGGGGGCGCCTTTCGCTCAGCGGGTGGCGAGGTTGATGAGGTGGTCGAGGATTTGGGGGCCGTCGATGGTGTCGGCGTCGAAGTCGTCCCGGTAGGGGTCGATGGAGGCGCCGCGCTGGCCGTCGACCGCCATGTCGATGGCGTCCTTCAGGATGCCCAGGTGCGTCATGTGAGAGCCGCCTTGGTTTTCGAGTTCGATCCGGGCCTGGTGGGAGAGGTCTTCGTCGTTCTGTTCGCCGTTCGAGATGGACAGGTAGAGCGCCATCAGCTTGGAGGCGGTTTCGCCCCCGAAGGCGCCCTGCATGTTCCGCAGGGCGCTGCCGCAGCGGTTCATCATGAGGGCGGCGAGGAAGTTGCGGCAGGCGCCTTTTTCGTCGGGGCCGCCCGCTTCCTGCTCGGCGCCGGACGTGTTCATGGCCGACACGAGGTTGTCGCGCAGCTGGGTGACGGCGCGGTGGATGTCGGCGCCCGTGGAGCGGGGGCCGAGCTTGCGGATGGCGTCGATCTTGGCGTTGGCTGCGGCGACGACGAGTTTGCCGATCATGCCGGGGGGCAGGGTCTTGCCGCCCATGGTGGCCATCATGCGCTTGCCGGCCTCGTAGAGGGCAGGGTCGTCCTTGGCGAGGGCCTTGAGTTCGGCGTAGTTGGCGGCGAGGGCCTGGACGCGCTCGCGGACCTGGTCGATGGTGCGGAGGGTCGCGGTGTTGGTGACGAGGATGGTGTCGATGCGGCTGGCGACGACCGCGGCGGCGTCTTCGTTGCCGTCGCAGTACTGGAGGGCGGTCTTGATGAGTTTGTCGACCTTGGCGGCGTTGCCTTCGCCCGCCTTGGCATAGGCGTTGACGGCGTTGGCGCGGGCGGTCTGGACGTTGGCGGTGACGACCGCGTCCCGGCGGAGTTTCGCGGCGTTCTGTTCGCGGGCTTTCCCGGCGCGGGGGACGAGCAGGTCGAGGAGGTCGGCCGCGCCGAAGGCGCCCTTGTCGAACTCGCCGCGGAATTCGCGGATGATGGGGCCTTCCGGCCGCCCGAGGAGGCGGTTGAGGGCCAGGTCGTAGCGGGTGCCCTGCTCGACGATCAGCTGGCTCTCGGCGGAAATCCAGCGGCGGAGGTTGTTGGGGACCTGCTCGGGGTCGGCGCGGAAGCGGCCGGTGCCGAAGTCGTCCATGATGGAGAACATCTTGGCGGTGGTCTCGCTGCGGAGGGCGGCGCCCGCGTTCTGGAGCTGCGCCTTGGAGAAGCCTGCGACGAGGAGCGTGAAGGCGAATTCGCGCGCCGGGTCCATTTCTTCGGCGCCCTCGAAGTGGTCGGTCACGTAGGCGTTGCGCAGGGTGTTGTCCACGGCGGTGTTCATGTCGGCGATGGCCTGGGCGATCTGCTCGGGCGTGGAATCCGCGGTGAGTTTGGTGAAGCCGCCGGCCTTCTCGGCGGAGGAGGCCTTGATGATCCGCGCGATCAGCCCCGCCGGCAGGCTCTTGCCGTTCATGCCGGACAGGAACCAGGCGCTGGCGTTTTCGATGGCCTGGTTGCCGTTGGCCGCGCGGCGCGCCTCGTCGAGGTTGGCGCGGACGGCGTCGATGCGGGCCTTGATCTGGTCGGGCGTGCGCACCTTGGCTTCGCCGGTGATGCAGAGGCCCGGCATCGTCTGGGAGACGATGTCCTTGAGCACGAAATCGTCGCCGCAATGCGCGAGCGCGTCCTTGACCAGGGCCTCGGCGGCGGCGGCGTCCTTGCCGGGCAGGAGCTGGGCGATGCGCGGGGCGGCCGCCAGCGCCTTGGCATCGTACTGCCCGTGGTCGATGCGCATGGGGGAGGAGGCGAGATTGCCGTCGACGTCGATGGTCGTGGTCCAGTTGAACTTCACGGGGAAGCCCGCGGGCTCGGAGTACTTGATGGTGACGGCGCCGGTTTCGTCGTTGCGCGAAAAGGTGAACGTGAGGGGCATGTGCTCGTCGGAGTTGACGCCGTACTGCTCGAAGGCGCGGTTGGTGTTGCAGCCGGTGCCGCTCTGGGAAAGGACGAAATAGACGTTCGTGAGCTGCTTCGGGTGGACCTCTCCGCAAAGGTCCTTGATCTTGTCGGCGATGGCGTTGTTCGCGTCGCGCACGTCCTCCGCGTCTTCGGCGCCCTTCTTCGCGGAAACGGTCGTGCCGTCCGGGAAGTTGAAGACGAACTTCGTGTCCTCGTCCTTGAGTGCGTCCGCCCCGTTGCTGGCAAGCGAAGGGGTCGAGGGACGGTAGAGGTCGCCGAGCATGGTGTCGCGTCCGCCCTTCGGGGTGCCGTCCAGCAGCTCGAGGTGTCCGTTGGCCGTCGAAATGCCCGGGGCGTTCGGGAGGCCCGTTCCGGCGCGGATGGCCGCCGCGGCTTCGTCCAGCGTGGCGCCGGAATGCATGGCGAGCGTGTGCAGGGGCAGGATGATGTCGACATACTCGTCGCTCTGCAGCTTCGCTTCGAACACATTGGTGATTTCCTCGTTCGAGGCGTTGGCCGGGACCTGGAGATCCGAAAAGAGGATCGGCACGAGGTGGGCGCGGTCGAGCTTGCCCGACTTCTGCAGCGCCGCGACAGCGTCGAAGTTCTTCATCACGCGCGCGCCGAGGACGGCGCTGACGCTCTGGTCGATTGCCGCATGGCTGTCGGGCATGTTGTTGCCCGCGGGAAGCTTGTGCAAAGCGTCGAACACGGCGTAGAGGACGGTGCGCCTCTCCGGCGGGATCTGCGCGAGCGAGTTCGCGAAGGAAATCGTGTAGTTCCGCCCGACGAAGCGCATCGCCGGGTTGTTTTTCATCCCGAAGACATCCTCGGGGTTTCTCGCCTCGAGCGGGATCTTGGGATTGACCGCGATCTCCTCCATCAGGAACTTCAGCGCGGGCACGGCGGACCGGCGGTTGCAGATTCCGGCCATGAAATTGCGCTTTGTCGGGGTGTCGAGCTTGCCTGCCGCGTAGTCGTCGTGGAGGTTGTCGAACCATCCGCCGAACTTGTCCATGAGCGCGAGGCCCTTCTTGAAGTTCTCGGCATTCTGCGTGAAGCGTCCGCCGCAGTCGAAGAGGCGGCGCGCCTTCGAATTCGGGTCGAGCGCGGCGGCCTCCGCCTCCGCGTCGGTGCAGTTCGTCGCCTGCTGGTAGAGGTTCGCGGCGCGCGCGAGTTTCGGCAGCTCGGAGGCGACGTAGCCCATCGCGGTGGCGCGGCCGACGCTCGCGGCGTCCTGGAACTTGCCGCCGCCGAGCATCTTGACGGCCGTCGCCACGAGCTTGATGCGGCGGGCGGTGAGCGGCTTGCCCTTGCCGAAGTCCTCGAGCTTCATGTTGTCGCGGACGAGGTCGGGGATGAACTTCTCGCCGCCGAACATGCCGGCGACCGTCTTGAGGAAGAGGTCGCGCACCTGGTCGTTGGCCGACTTCATGTCCGCCGTGCGCTTGAACGAGGCGAAGGAACCCTTGTAATCGCCCTGGGGCATGCCCGTGAAGCGCGCGACCGTGTCCTCGCCTTTCGTGGCGTAGGCCTTGTCCGCGAAGTCCACGAACTTCTGGAAAGTGGCGTTGTAGTTGGAATTGATGGCGTTCGGCATGGCGTGTTTCCTTTCGGTTGGCTGTGTTGTTTCGGTCCCTGCAATCAGGTGCCTTGCATACACGGATAACACCGGAAGGTTACACCCTTCGTCCGAAAACGTCACGCCCACTGGCGGTTGCCCGCGCCCGGGTGCAGGACAGAACAGGGACTTTGGGCACACCGGCAGGCCAAGAAGGGGATGGCCTCCGATTTGTCCGATGCCTGCGCCAGTACAGCCCAACGTTCATCCTTTCGCATGTGGTAGGGCGGCGAGTCCCTTCGCCGCCGTGTGCCTGCCAAGCGCATGGAAAGCTCTACATTTCCGGTGCTCCGGGGAATTTTGAGGAACCCCCCATGGAATTCCACAAATGCAAGGAGCAAGAAGGGCGGCAGGACACTCCCCCCTCCGAGAGGGGGGTGGCGCGGCCATGAATGGAAGGCGGATGCATGGCAAAAGACAAGCGGCATGGGCCGCGGCAGGGGGAGTACTGCGCTCGGCCGTCGCGGCAAGTGCGACTCCGCACCGGCGATGAACGAAACAACCCCCCTGATTCCCGAAGAACCAGAAGTGTTTGGGGTGTGTTTTCGGAGCGTGGCCACCCCTCCGGCAAACTCCACCTCCAAAAACCCTCCGTGCCTCCTTCCTCCGTCCCCTCCGTGTTTCGCGCCGCAAGCCTGTTTCCCACCGGTCGCGCTTCCGCGCGACCTTGTGGTGGGAAAAGCGTCCGCCCCCGTCCGGCCCTCCTCCGGATTCCGCACAATCCGCTGGCCTCCCGCCCCGCGTCATTGTAACCTTCCCCCGTCCCGCGTGTAGACCGGGCGGAACCAACAAGGACCGGAAACATGAAAATCCAACAGGACGTCAACCACATCGCCAACGCGGATCTCCGCAGCATCGTTGACCTCTCCAACGCCACCGGGCGCCAGGAAGGCCTCATCAAGGTCAACCACAACGTCTACAGGATCACCATCGGCAGGGGCGGCGTGGATGTCCAGTTCGAGGGCGGGCTTTTCAATTCCTGGCGCCAGAGGTCGCTCAACCGCATGCGCGATGCGATGCAGGAGCAGTACGCCAAGTTCAAGACCGCCTACAAGACCGCCGCCGACCGCCCGGACTTCGCCGAAGACTTCGAGGGCCAGTTCTCCCCCGCCGTCAAGTGGACCCGCGATGCCACCGAGGCCGCCCTCGACAGGCGCTTCGGCGAGGACGCCGGCCACCGGGAAGTCGTCCTCTACGGCTTCCACGACGTGCGCATCCAGGTCGCCGACAAGCTCGAAAACCACAACCTCGTCCCCACCTCCATCGACTACTACAACCAGCTGTGCGGCATCGATCCCGGGGAACTCACCTTCGAAACCCTCCCGGGCATCCTCGACGACATCCGCAACGGCACCCTGCAGACCAAGGTCGATCCGCACGGCAACGTTTCGCGCTTCGGGCCCACGAAATGGGCGATCTTCCTGCGCGACCACAGCCAGAAGGTCGACATCTTCGCCAAGATCCGCCAGTACAAGACCGCCGCCGCGAACCCCAGGATGTTCAAGCGCGAGACCGGCTGGGTCGGCGAAGCCGCCCGCAAGGGCATCGACGCCATGATGGAGGCCCTTGTCCGCAAGAACATCCCCGGCGACCAACTCCGGCTCCAGGGCTCCCACAAGATCGACGACCGGGACGTCACCGCCATCTCCCGCTTCTTCCAGCTGCTCGCGGACCGCGACGGACGGGCCACCACCGAGGAGCTCAAGGACCTCATGCTGCAGGGCCTCGCATACGCCGGCTTCGACCAAGTCCTTCTCGCGTACCGCGACGCCCTCCTGGACCTGGCACAGACGGTCATGCGCAACATGGTCTTCCGCCAGACCAGCAAACTGGGGCTGGAATTCTTCCGACAGGAAAAAATCCCGGTCGTGTTCCAGTGGTCGAACCACGAAGGCGTATCCCTGGAGAACAACCAAAACGCCCTCCAGAACACCTGGTGGAAGGACCCCACCGACTCCATCCACAACCACTACGGCGCGACCATCACCCATTCCGAGATGCGCCACGTCATGAAGATGCAAGCCTCGCCCAATGGCCGCAAACTCGATCTCATCAAAGTCAACGGAATGAAAGTCTGACAACAGGAGAAACCCCCATGACCAACTCCAGCGAAGAATACTTCCGGGCACTCGGCGAACAATTCGGCCTCGAAGCCGCCCCCGACGACGACGGCGCCTGCTGCATCGCGGCGGAAGGCGCCCCCGGCGTCATCGTGCGGGCCAACGACGCCGCCGCGCGCATGGAACTGTCCGCCGTCGTCGCGGCGGAGCTGCCCGAAGGCGCCGCCTATTCCGACATCCTCGACCTGCTCGGCCTGGCGCTCGGCCCCCTCTTCGACGCCCCCGGCATCGGCCGCGACCCCGAATCCGGCGCGATCGTCCTCTACGCCCTCCTCCCCTTCACGACAACCACCCCGGCCGACTTCGCCGAAGCCGTCCCCCAGTTCCTCGACCGCGCCCGGAACGTCTCCGACCGCCTCGCCTCGCTCGAACCCCGCGGATAGCGGGCCGCCCCCAATCCGCCGCCCCCCGGGTTTTGCACAATCCGCTGGCCCGCCGGCGCCACCCCGGTTTTCCAATGATTGGAAAATATTTTTCCAATGGTTGGAAAAATTGGCGTGAATTTTCCAATGATTGGAAAAATCTTTCCCGCGTTTTCCAACCATTGGAGTTGAGACAACTTGGACATCCCAAACCGGGTGGCAGATGGGAAACGGATGGAAAAGCGGGCAAACACTGGGGGCGCGGGCGACCCGCCCGCGGGGCGCCTGAAACGAGGAAAACACGCAAAAAGGCCAATGTTTTCTGTAATCTCGCATCCAGCTGCGCGCCTGGAAGCCGCACCTCCGAAATCCCCGTCCTGCTTCTTCAGAAGCTTCCGCGCCACTTCCGGGGGTGCGGCATCCTGCCGCGCCTGGGGGAGAATGCGCGGCCGACAGGCCGCACCGCATCTTGTCACTTGTCGCTATTCACTTGTCACTGGAAGAATCTCTCACGCAAAGTCGGCCAAGTCCGCCAAGTGTATGGGAGGGGAAACGGATGCTTGGGAGACGGGAGGGGTGAAACCCATGGAAACCGCTTTGCCCTTTTCCCGGGCGGGGGCGACGTGCTACAGTCCAAGCATCGAAAAACCAGCAAAGGACACCTCATCGAATTTGAGCCAACCATAACCATTTGACAAAACCCACCGCGCATCTGCGCAACGCGACATCCATTTAGAAAGCCTAGGACACTTTCCGAGAGGGATTATCGAGTTGCGGAAGCGCGCCCGTACGGGCGTGCTCTTTCCGCACATCCCACGTTCCTTCTCAGGCCTTCCTAGGCGCCTCTAAATGGGTGTGGGGTTGAGGAATTGGCGCGCTCTTTCTGTCGTCCATCCTCCCCCCTCCGCCGCGACGGGGTCGAGAGGAAGATGACATGCAGAAGACGTTTTTGGATTTCTTTGCGGGAAGCGGGCTGGTTTCGTACGCGCTTTTGCCATGGTTCAAAACCACTTGGGCAAACGACATCAGCAACGACAAGTTCCAAGTGTATGCCGCGAACCTTCCCGCCGGTCCCTTCCGCTTGGGCCCAATCGAACGCATACGGGGAACGGATGTGCCGGAGGCCGATTTGTCGTGGGGTTCTTTTCCCTGCCAAGACCTTTCGCTGGCAGGGAAGGCCGAAGGTCTGGCCGGAAGCCGGAGCGGTCTTTTCCGCCAGTGGATCCGGGTGATGGGCGAAATGCCGCGGCGGCCTCCCGTTGCCGTGGCGGAAAACGTGGTCGGCCTCCTTTCGCTGGATGGAGGCCGCCATTACCTCGAAGTCCACGAGGCCCTTGTCTCGCTCGGATACCGCGTCGGGGCCCTTGTGCTCGATGCGGCCCGCTGGATTCCGCAATCCCGCAAACGTGTGTTCGTCGTGGCTGCCCGCTCCGATTTGATCACCCCGTCATTGTGGTCCGAAGGCCCCCTTTGGTGCCATCCCGCAATCGTCCGGAATGTCGCGCGAAAGGCCCCCGGCTGGACGTGGTGGGCGCTTCCCGAACCGCCGCCCAGCGCCCTTTCCTTGGAGGATGTCATAGATTTTTCCCAGCCTTGCGACCCACTGGCGAAAACACGCCACCTTTTGGACATCCTGTCGGAGAACCACCGGAAAATCCTCGACGATGCCCTCAAGTCGGGAACGCGCCGCGTTTTTCCGGGGTACCGGCGGACGCGGAACCACCGCCAAACCCTCGAAATCCGCGATGACGGAATCGCCGGATGCCTGCGGACGCCACGCGGTGGAAGCAGCCGCCAGACGCTTTTGCTCGTGGAAAACGGCCTCGTGCGCTCGCGGCTCCTCACCGCCCGCGAAACCGCCGCACTGATGGGGGCGCCAGCCTACAACTTGCCGGCGCGCTACAACGATGCCTACATGGCCATGGGGGACGCGGTGGCCGTCCCGGTGGCCAGATGGCTCGCGGACAAACTGCTGGCCCCGTTGGCCGAAGCGGATGGAGGGACGAAATGAAGAATTCCGGGAAACTCGAAACTTTCTTCCGCGGCAACAAGATGGATGGGAAGGGCGCATTGTGCGTCGGTCTTGCGGTCACCCGCCATGCAAGGACCCACTCGCTTCCCCTCAATCCAGCCACCCTGCTCACGGCCAGCAGCGGACAGGTGGCCATTCTGGGCAAAAGTCCCATCCAGCGGATTCTTGCGGATTACGGCATTTCGCGGACTTTGGCGGAAGAAGGCGGACGGACAAGCCGGGGAAGCGTTGGCCTCATGCGGAAATATGTCGCGTTCCTCAATGAATCGGGTTTCAAACTGCAGGACCTTGACGAAGTCGAGAAGTGGTGGGTGGAAAAAGTCCGGGCATTTTTCGCGGCCCGACCGTTGTCCTTCCGGCTCGACCCGTCGAAATCCATCCGGGCGGCGGTTCGCGATTTGATTGCCCAAGCGGAAAAACGGCAATCCGAAAACAGCGGGGCGACAATCGTCGGAACGATTCTCCAGCATTTGGTCGGGGCCAAGCTTTCGGTTCTCCTTGGGGACAACTTCCCCATGCACGGGGCCTCCGTCGCCGATGCCGTTTCCGGGCGTTCGGGAGATTTCGAATTCGGGGATGTCGTCATCCATGTTTCCACGGCACCGTCCGAAGCGCTGATGAGAAAATGCCGAGCCAATCTGGATGACGGGAAAAAGCCTCTCGTCATTACGACATACAAGCGCCTGACTGTCGCCACCAGCCATGCCGAGTACGAAGGCATTGCGGACCGCGTCGAAGTTTTCGATGTGGAACAATTCCTTGCCGGAAACATCTACGAACTCGGGCGCTTCGGCAGCGACGGGCGTACCAAGACGGCCCGGGAGATCGTCGCCCGATACAACGAACTTGTCGACACCCTTGAAACCGACCCCTCCCTCCGGATTGCCATCGGCCAATAACACGGCCATATCCCCCGCGCTTTTCCATCTTTGAGCCCTCCGGGTCCACGCGGTCCGCGTGGTTTTTCCCCCTCTCTCCCTCATTCCTTCCGCACTCCATCCGTTGGGGCGCGACTGGAAAGTCGCACCTCCCAGGGGGGGCAACGGTGTGCGAGATTATAGAAAACATTGGCGTTTTCGCTTGTTTTCCGCTTTTCTGGAGCCTCGCGGGCGGGATGCCCGCGCCCCGGCTGTCCATCCGTGTCCCTCCCGCCTTTCCATGTCCGCGAAGCGGTTTTCATGGTTTTCAATGTTGATTGCTTCACCCGGCCACGCCATCCGAGACCGCACAGCGGCATTCAAGGGATTCTTGTAGATTCGCATCCCTCCCGCTCCCTTTGCGGCCTTGGCGGACTTTGCGTGGGACATTCTTCCGCCCTCCATCCGCCATGGCGCGGCAAGATGCCGCACCCCCGGAAGTGGCGCGGAGGCTTCTGAACAAGCATTGCGTGACATCCGGGAGAGAACTCCGCAGCAGAGACATCGCTTCTTCTTTTCCTTGCCGCAAGGTCGTGCGGAAGCGCGACCCCGGTGCGCTCTCCACGGGGGAGGGACGCGCTTCTGCGCGTCCGCTGTGGAAAGCCACACTGCTTCGCAACGCGCGCTAGACGGGGAGTATGCCGTTGGCGCCGAAGGGCGGGGTTGCCTCTTCGGCAACGGGGGAGGAGGCGGGGGCCCCGCCGTCGCGCTCCGCTTCGAGGCGGTCGGAGAGGGCGGTGGCGAAGGCGGCGAACTTGTCGAAGGCCTCCGGGAATTCCGCAGCGACGAGCGTCGCGCACGGGAACTGCGCGAAGGCCGCGATGAAGCCGGTGTCCGGGTCGCGCCCGACCGCGGGCAGGCCGCCCTGGAGCATCCCGAAGGCGAGGTCCAGCAGGTCGCAGACGAGCTGGCGGCTCGGGGCGTCGGGCAGGTCGTCCGCGACGAGGGCGGCGAGGACGAGCCGGTCCGGGCCTTCCTCGCACCGGAGGGTGAAGGGCTGCCCGCCGATACGCAGGGAGCAGGCGCCGTCGTCGAAGCGGAGCGGCAGTCCGAGGTGGGCCGAGAGGGCCGCTAGGGCGTCTTCGCAGGTGCAGGACATCGTTCCGCCTCCTCAGCCTTTGATGGCCTTCATGTAGTAGTTCTGCGGGGCGAGGGCGTAGCGCTGCATGCACCGCATGAGGAGCTTGAAGCAGTCGTGGAGCTTCACTTCCCGGCCGCCGGCGGCGCGGTGGCCGAGGTCGTAGACGGGGTTGTCCGTGAAGAGGGTGCCGTTGATCATGAGGTTGTTGAGGACCGACTTCGCTTCCTGGGTGACCCGGCTCTCGGGCTTGCCGTGGTAGGCGTGGTGGACCAGCTGCGTGAGGGTCTGCTCGATGTACCGCTTGGCGGAGGCGGTGTAGACGTGCATGTTCATCTGCTTGAAGGCGTTCTGCATCATCTTGGCGCAGCGGAAGGCGGCGTCGGGGATCTGCGCCAGCATCTTCTTCTCGAGGTCGACGAGCGCTTCGGCGCGGCGCGCCACGAGGTTCGCGAGGCGGGCCAGGTCGGTGCGCTGGTCGAAGTAGGAGGCGTCCGCGTGGTTGATCGCGAAGCGGGTGAAGAGCTTCCGGGTTTCGGCCGGGTCGTCCTTCTTCGTGGCCAGGATTTCGTCGAGAGCGGTCCGGATGTGCTGCTTGAACTCTTCGTCCGGGAGGTCGGTTTGGTAGGCGAACTGGGCCTTGACGAGGTCGGCGAGGACGGCGATGTCCGCTTCGCCGGAGGCGTATTGGGCGGCCTCGGCGAGGACGGCGTCCTGGCGGAAGTCCTCGCGGGTGGCGTAGACGGGCTCTTCGGTGGCGGTCTTGTGCTCGACCATGCCCATGTCGACGGCGTCTTCGAGGTACATGTCGGCGAGCTTGGAGAAGTTCTTGTCGATGTCGAAGGCGCTCACGGGCTTGAGGACGGGCGCGCCGTTCTTGTCCACGAGGGTCGTGACCGTCCACTTGCCGGTCTCGGGGTTTTTCGCGATTTCGGTGACGGGGCGCTTGGCGCCGACGAGGGCCTCGTAGAGGGCGAACTTGCCGTGCTTTTCGAGCGCCTGGCGGATTTTCAGTTTGACCTCGTCGTCCTTGCCGAGCACGAGCATGGCGGCCTTCGCGTCGATCTTGTCCTTGATTTCGGCCTCGGAGGTGATGCCCTTCTTGGCGCAGGCGGCGCGGACTTCGGCTTCGCAGGACTTGCGCGCCTCCTCGTAGTAGGGTTCGCGGACATCCTCGGCGATGACGGCGAACTCGGCCGCGGCGCTGTAGGCCAGGTCGTGGGAGGGATTCGAGCGCGAGACCTTGCCGATGCCGGCGGCGGCGGAGAGCCAGTCCTGGATGTTGTCGTTCTTCTGCTCGACGCAGGAGCCGTCGAAGGAGAGCAGGAATTCGACGATTTCCGTCTTCTTGTCCTCCATCTTCGACACGACCGTGAGGAAGCCGTTGACGATTTCGTCGAGCGTGTTGACCATGTAGGCCTTCTTGCCCCGGTTGTCCAGGCCCTTCGTGTTGTCGTCGAAGTGCGTGAGGAAATTCGCCTTCGTGACCAGCCGGTTGCATTCCGCGCCGTCGGGGATGCGGGTGAACGTGTTGCGGAGCGTCGCGAGGCGGGCGATGTCGTCGAGGCGGGAAAGGAACTTCTCCTTGCCGGCGGGATTCGCCTCTTCGAGGATGGCCTTGAACTCGTCGACGGCCGCCAGGACCTTGGGGACGTTGGGATTGTCCTTGAAGCCGAGGGTGAGCGCGAACTCCGCGGCCTTGGCCTGCTCGATCTGGCGCTGCCGGTCGAGCCAGGTATCGTACTGGGCCTGGAGGGTCCGGGTGAAGCGGCCGAGGGTCTTCGAGCGGAAGAAGTTCGTGAAGGCATTGCCGGTGAGGAATTTCGCGTGGACCTGGCCGTCGGCGAAGGTGACGCTGTAGACGTTCCTGCGGATCTCGATCTTGCCCGCGGCGGGCGCGTTGGTCTCGGACGCCTGGAAATGCGTCTGGAGGGAAACCTCTGCGATGTGGTTTGCGGATTGGATGGCCATCTTTGACTCCTTGTGTCTCGGCCCCCGCACCGGAGGCCCTTTTGCCCATATTACACCGGCAGTGCCGAAAAGATTACAAGAATATCCGCGGGCTCCCGGGGACACTCGCTCCCTAGGTATCTAGAATTTCTAGGTATCTAGAGCAAATTAAGAAAAAGTGTAGTCGCAAGCCGGGGAGGGCCCGGCTTCGTCCGGGCCTGGTTTTTCGTCCTTGCACACGGCCGCGACAAAGCGCGGCCCTCCCGAAACGGCTACAGCATTTCTTAAACCGCTCTA